>NZ_RCMC01000036.1 GCF_011319475.1 Candidatus Nitrosotalea sp. FS | reverse complement strand
AAGTTGACAGAACCCAAAACGATCATCTTTTTATTTTATCAATGTGTATATCTACCCGGGTAGCAACCAAAGGAATTACTCACTGACGCGCCTATGCCGGATCAGTGAAAATGTAGTCTGAGGATTACTGGATAGTTCCTATTGTATTGCTATCCGGATCTCATTCCATTCTTTTGTAAATTGACTTGAAATCTTCTGCAATTAGGTATGCAGTATTTTCAATATGTGTCATTTCAGTCATGTTTGATTTGCCTCTTGCAATTTGTCTGACTAGTGTCATACATTTGTGAATCTGGTTATGATCAAGGGCATCCTCGCCAGACATGGCATTAAAGCAATCTACAAAATCAAGGCAAAAATTCAAGACTATTAATTCCCAGTTGTTTGTATTGATTGGATATCCGATGCCTTGAGCAAATAGTCGAAATTCATTACTTCTATCAATTAGGAGCATCTTTAATGCCTGGTGAGATTTTCTCAAATCATACTTGTCTAGAGCACTTGAACCTTGCACATGTATACTTACGTGTAAATTGTATTTTAAGATGGATCTTGGTTTTGTATAATTGATAATAGAACGCGTCTATTTGGTTGGACTATGTACTGTGACTAGAATTTAATTTTATTTTGATTTGTTGCACTTTGGCAGTCTTCCATGTTCATACTGGAATGCTGTCAACTGTTTTTCTTCTTCGGCTTCTGGGAATAAAGTCTCGTGATAGCAAAATGATACGGTATTTTTGATACATGAATCTNATGCTGTCAACTGTTTTTCTTCTTCGGCCTCTGGGAATAAAGTCTCATGATAACAAAATGATACTGTACCCTTGATGCATGAATCGGTTGAATTCAGATGTTCTCTTAGTCTTTGCTGGATGTTATTGCTTGCGCCAATGTATGTGGTTTCATGTTCTGATCCAAGAAAATACACTCCTGCCTTGATTGGTGCATTGCTTATGGTTTCCTTGTTAAATGGTACCCAGTCAGAATATGACATGACGTATGTTTTCGTGCCTGACATTTAACAGGTTAGGTCAACATTTTGTATTTTGATGACAATGTCTGTCACCCTTATTAGTGTCGGACGCGATATATGACACCATGAACATATATGATAAAAAGTCAGTCCACTGTTCCCAGTGTGACAGGTTCATAGGCGAGATTGACTATGATGCAGTAGTCGTTTTACCAAAATGTGGCAAATGTGCAAATCCAATGCCAGAAGGAGATGATAAAGTGCAATACATTGTGAGTAAGTTTAACAAAAATCCAAAAAGTCTGGTACCCGTGGATTCCACTGTTGCCTAATTTTTTGTAGAAATTATAATTTTATACAGAACACAAGATCAAAAACTCAGTGAGTTTCTTTCATTTCTTTCATGAATTTTTCTCCTGCTTGTTTGAGTTCGTCAGGAGTCATGTCTTTTTTGCGAGTTGCAATAGCCCAAACATGTCCAAAGGGATCCACAATTGATCCAAATCTATCTCCCCAAAACGCATCCATTGGAGCCATTTGTGATTTTGCTCCTGCAGAAATTGCTCTGTTGAACACATCGTCTGTATTTTCAACATACAAGAAAATTCCACTACTTGCTCCTCCTACTGATTGAGGTGACATGCATCCCATTTGTGGATGTTCATCATTTAGCATAATTCTGGAATCCCCTATCTTGATTTCAGCATGCATGATACTTTTTCCATCTGGTCCTGGAAATCTATTGATCTCTTGAGCGCCAAATGCCTTTTTATAAAACTCAATTGCATTTGCAGCTCCACGCACTGTGAGAGTCGGTGTTACTGTATGATATCCTTCTGGAATGGGCTTGGTCAAGTTATGCCTTTGTGTACTATGAAGATAATTTTAACTGTTTTGACATGGAATTACTAATCATATTATATTTTCATAGAAGAAGAAAGTATCTTGAAAAAACTAGCCTTTTCAACTGGATTTACTTTGTTTTTGGCTTTAGAGTTATCATAACCCCGCCTTGACCACTTGCACTCAGAATCAATTTCAATATGCCTTGTGTTTGAACTGCTCCGCTTATCCATAGATCAATTGAAGCAATGTCATATGACTTGAACCAATCCTTGATGTCATCTATTGTTGCAACAAATTCCTTCATTGTATCTTTCTGTGGCAAAAACATATGCTGTTGTATGTCCTCACCAATTTTTGGGAAGACCAATTCGNCAACAAATTCCTTCATTGTATCTTTCTGTGGCAAAAACATCTGCTGCTGTATATCACCACTAATCTTTGGAAATACCAATTCAATTTTCTTGATTTTTTTCTTTGTCATTTTCTTAACCTATGTGTACCAAGATCTAGTGTAAAGGAATCAAATACTTCTGACTTGGCTCTCCATGATTCATGTGGTCTTGGAACTGTATAGTATGTACCGCTTAGCGAGTCTTGCGTAACCTGCATTATCAAGTAGCCGTGTTTGTTTTCGCAATAATTTTCAAGTATTGTATTGCTGTCTGGCATAGCATATGGTACCTGAAGTGGTTCTCCATTTGGTTGCTTTTGCATGTAATGAAGATGCCAATATCCTCCTGCTCCGACTACAAGATAAGGTACATCTCTGTTACCAATAGTTCTTGTAAATCTCTGGTAATTATGAACATGACCCGTAAGAACTACATCTGCAAAGCGCCCTGATTCTGAAAATGCATTATCAAATGTCTCTTCTATGACCTTGCTTCCGCTGTGATACATGTCAGCAGAATATGCAGGGTGGTGTACGGTGACAATGAGTGCCTTGTCTTTTGGGGCATTACTTAGCTCGTCTTTGAACCACTTGATCTGAGTGTCGTCAAATACTCCTCCTTCTGGCACATTAGAATATAGCCCAATTATGGTTGCAAATGGAACTTCTAGTGTAAAGTACACATTTGGCTGTGTCATAGCGGGCCTGTCTACCTCAACTGAATCAGGTACAATTATTGATTTTTTTGCACAAAAATTCCTAACAAAGGCATCAAGTGAAGGTGTTGTGTCTCCAGGTGATACATCTCCATCATGATTTCCAGGTATTGCAAATATTGGGGCCTGGTACTTGGCATATGGCTCGTAGAACTGGGGATAATACTCGCTTGCCTGACCAAAATAGTATACCACGTCTCCTAGGTGGTAGAAAAAGACTGGCTTGTCCTGGCCTGCCAGATCTGACTCCATCGCCATTTCAACAATCTGTTGAGGTATGGGATACTTGACGCCTCCAGTGTCTCCTGCAACATGGAACAAAATTTTGTTTGCATCCTTTATTTTATTGATATCATCTGAGGAAAGAATGTCCTCAAGTTTGATGTGATAAGGGGGAAGACCTGTAGGTTTAGGAAGGGGTTTGAATTTTTGATTTCCTAATGCTTTGTGCTTTGTAATTGATTGAATTGTACCGGATCCCTGTTTTGACTGCTGTGAATCCATGCGTGTATGTTTTGTAAATTTTGTATTAAGTATATTGTTTTAATTGTACGTCATAAATAAAAGAGAATTATTCTGTATTGATCTTCGCTTAAAATCTTGTGACTTTATCATACGTATGTCTTTTTTATGCGAAAAGCTAACATGATGTGAAGAAATGTTGGGCATTGTTCCACCTCATCTTTTGCGTGAAATAGTAAATCGTGGAGACGCGGGACTAAAAAAATGGGCAATTAACACAATCACTTTATCAGAACAAGTCAGAATGCAAAGACAAACCTTTGTTGATACTATGGTGTCTGTATCTGAACAAAAAGAACGAAGAATCTATGATGCAAAAAATAAGAGTACTCTTCCAGGCGTATTGGTAAGAGTAGAGGGTGGTTCTTCTGTAAATGATCCTGCAGCTGATGAAGCATATGATGGTGCAGGCTGGACATATGATCTCTATAAAAATGTCTATGGAAGAAACTCTGTTGATGATAAAGGATTAACATTGGATTCCAGTGTGCATTTTAGTGAAAAATATGACAACGCATTCTGGAATGGCGCTCAAATGGTTTACGGAGATGGCGATGGGAAAATATTCAACCGGTTTACAAAAGCAATCGATGTGATAGGTCATGAGCTTACACATGGTGTGACACAATATACTGCAAAATTAGAATACCAAGACCAGTCTGGTGCTCTAAATGAGCACATTTCAGATGTATTTGGTTCTATTGTAAAGCAGTATTCTCTCAAACAAAATGCTAAACAGGCAGACTGGCTTATAGGCCAAGGTCTCTTCACGCCCAAGATACACGGTGTAGCACTGCGTTCCATGAAGGCCCCTGGAACTGCATACGACGATCCACTGATCGGAAAAGACCCACAGCCTGCAACTATGAGTGATTACAATGATACTACGGAAGACAATGGTGGAGTCCACATAAACTCTGGAATACCAAACCATGCCTTTTACCTGATAGCAGCTGATATTGGAGGGTATTCGTGGGAAAAGTCTGGCATGATTTGGTACAAAACACTTGACTTGCTCGCAAAAAACTCTGATTTTGAAGACATGGCAGCATGTACATTTGAAGCAGCGGGAAACTTGTTTGGAAACAATAGTTCTGAGCAAGAATCTGTGAGAAAAGGCTGGAATGGCGTGGGGATAACGATAAAGAAATAATTGCCAAAGGCACGTATGTATGTGTGTGAAGATATACTTTGAGCGTACTGGAGGATTTGCGGGAATCAAAACATCTGCATCTCTTGACACCGACACATTACCACCAAATGAATCTGAGCAACTCTGTAACATGTGCGACAATATGAATTTCTTTAACCTGCCTTCCAAACTGGAATCCAAAAGCGGTGCAGCAGATCTTTTCCATTACAAGATTACGATTGAATCAAAAGATGGCAAACATACTGTTGAGACAACCGACATGTCAATGACTCCTGAATTTGAAAACTTTGTTAATTTCTTGTCTGACAAGGCACTAAAAAAATAAGATATTTCTACAATATTACAATGATGATTTAATGGAACTGTTTTATGGTTCCATCTTACATGTGATCTTTACACAATTTACTTGTATTGGCTAGGAATTTAGAGAGCTAAATAAAATATACTTGAAGCGTCAAGTTCTAAAATAATTTGTCTTTAAGAAAAATTACTTGCTACACTTCAAATAAAATTTCACAAAAAATTTGATCGCAAATCCAATTGTGTTATTTAGTAGCAATCCTACGCAACTCTTTAAACACAGCAATTTTTGTTATCTCTCATGATATCAAAACTAACAAGGGCACACTCAATTGTAAAAAAGCCGTCTATGACAATTCTTCTTGGTGGATTAAATTGAAAGTACTCATACTTGGTTTAGATGGCTATATTGGATGGTCGCTTGCGCTACGCCAACTATCTCTTGGCAATGAGGTATGTGGTATCGACAACTTTTCTCGCAGAAAATCTGTTGAGGAGATAGGCTCTTGGTCTGCAATACCAATATTGCCTATTGAAAAAAGAATAAGCATACTTCAGCAAGAATATGGAGACAAGATTAGTTTCTATGCAGGAGATCTTGTAGATTCAAACTTTGCAAGTGATGTAATTAAAAAATTCAAACCTGATGCCATAGTGCATCTTGCTGAACAGCCATCTGCACCATATAGCATGATTGATCAATCTCACACGCTTTATACTCAAAGCAACAACGTTCTTGGAACTCTGAACGTTCTATTTGCTATGCGAAACCATGCTCCAAAATCGCATCTTATCAAGCTTGGAACAATGGGCGAGTATGGTACTCCTGACTTGGAAATAACAGAGGGATTCATGGAAGTAGAGTTTAGAGGCAAAAAAGCAACTATCCCATATCCAAGATTTGCTGGAAGTTGGTATCACTGGAGCAAGGTACATGACAGCAACAATGTTGCATTTGCATGCAAATTGTGGGGTCTAAGATCTACTGATATCATGCAAGGTGTTGTCTATGGAACAAGGACAAGCCAAATTACAGACCCAAGCAAGCACACTAGGTTTGATTTTGACGAAATCTTTGGAACTGTGATAAACCGATATTGCGCACAAGCTGTGATAGGACATCCACTTACTGTATATGGGAAGGGTGGTCAAACACGTGGATTTCTTGCTCTTGAAGACTCGGTACAATGCATGTCCATTCTAATAGCGAATCCCCCTGAGACCGGAGAATATAGAGTTGTCAACCAGTTTGATCAACAGTATCAGGTAAGTGACCTAGCAGAACGAGTAAAAAGAATTGCAGATAAAAAGGGACTTGATGCACAGGTACAAAGATTTGAAAACCCTCGTGTTGAAAAAGAAGAACACTATTACAAGGCTGATCACGAACAGCTAAAAAAACTGGGCTTTAAAGCAACGCGACACATTGATGATGAAATCAACATCATGTTAGATGATCTCATAATACATGAGGATAGGATACGCGCAAAGAAAGACCAAATGACAAAGTTGGTGAAATGGCGTGATGGCTCAGACATGATAAAACAAAGAGTTGTGAATCCATTAATTCTACCTATGGACTAATTATGTGGAAACATTGGATTGTAATTTCTTTACTCTTGTCTACTGGTTTTGTTTTTGATTTACAAAATCACGCATTTGCTCAAACAAAAATGGATGCAGTACCAACACCAAACATTTTTTTTACAAATGTACATGTTGATGCAAATCCTGTACCAAACAAACCTTTCACAATATATGCTGATGTACAATCTCAAAGCATAAACTGGAGTGATCTGATTGTTTACATCACAGCACCGCAAGGAATGAGTGTAGTAAGTCCGATTGTTGCAAGTCTAGCATTTACTTCCCAGGGAAACACAGAGCGCGCATCTTGGACGCTGCTTGCAAGCGATACTGGTTCATATCCAATAACGATTTCTGCACGCTCTAATTTTCCTTCTGATGTTGAGACGTTTAATATTTCAGTTAACGTTGGGTCTCCACACAGCCTTGTACTGAGTGGAATGTCTGTCCCTGGAAGTCTCTTTGCAAATGATAATTTTACTGCGTCCATAAAACTCAAAAATTCAGGGATAGTTACTGACACTAACGTATTAGCACAGATCTTTGTGCCTGAAGGATTACAGCTTTTAGATGATGTTACCCAGTCAGTCTCTTCACTTAGTCCTGGTCAAGAAGTGACTTTGAAATGGAACCTGAAGGCAGAAAATGCAGGCTCTCACATAATTTCATTCAACTATTCATCTACAAACGCAGGCTCAAACTCTGATTCAACTGTAGTTAATGTGGGAACAAAACCTGCAGCTACTGGAGCATTATTGTCGCTTGCGGCTCAATCCACAACATTAAGGCCAAATTCAATTAATCCTATAGTTTTGGATATTGCAAACAATGGTGTACAAGATATACATAATTTGCAAATTGTCTCTGCATCAGGCGGTGGGTACATTTCTTCCAATACTCCACTTTGGGTAGGTGACTTAGTAAAAAATGACAAGAAAACATTGACACTTCAAATCAACACTTCAAATGAAACGCTGGCATTACAAATTCCAATTGTTGTAAAATATGACTCTGATGGAAATTCTTATGAAGAAACATATCAAACAGGATTACAACTTGGGAATCATCCTGATTTTAAAATAAATGCAGTAACAGTTACTCCTCCACTGTCATATGCAGGAGATATTTCTGATAAAATTGATGTTCAGATATTCAATGCTGGTCTAGAAGCAAATGATGTGTATATAACGCTGAATCTACCTAATGGGTTATCTCCGGCATGGGGCGGTGCAACGTCTGCATATTTTGGAAAACTCAGTACATTCCAAACTGCAACTGCATCGTTTTTTGTTAATGTGAATAACATGGCAGCATCTGGAGATTATCCACTTTCAGCAACTGTCAAGACTGGTGGACAAGAAACTCCATTAAATGTGAATTTCATTATTGCACCAAAAGCGCAATTTCAGTTAGTGTCTACTGATACCTCACAATTGTATCCTGGTGTAGCCAATGTACCGTTTAAGATTATGATGAAAAATGTCGGCACTAGTGCAGCTCAGACAATAACTACCACATTATTGTCGGGTAACTCTGTGCCTGGAGTAAAAAGTGACACCATAACAAGTGTTGGTAACGTAGAAAATATTGGTACAGTGTTGCCTGGCCAAACCTTTGTTACAACATTTATGGTCAATCTAGAGCCACAACTTGTACCAGGAGATCAATCCACCACTGTTGAGATAAACTGGTCACAAAACTCTACTAGTTCATCTAATGCCTTTGTACAAAATGTTATAGTTCCATATCATGTTACAGCTGGTCCGTCTTACCTGCTCTATTATGATGGCATTCCAATTACATACGTAATTGTTTTGTTGTCTGCAGCAATTGGATTAGGTGTTTTTGTCAAGAAAAGAAAAGAACGACTCAAAATGATTGAGATGTCTTCACTTCGTGACATTCCAAGGACTGGAGATTTAGAATTTTCTGAGAATACGATGCTGGAAGACATCAGTGCTGAAAAGAAAAATGAAAAAAGACGCAATACGCCAAAGATCATCTCAGAAGAACCGCGTAAAGATATTGATGATGGTGATGGCAGATGATCAAATCTTATGTAAAATATACTAGTCGCATACTGCGTTATTTTCCAATTCGTTTCAGTATTGCGGGGATATTTTTTTCTTGTCTTTTGTTGGGTAATCCATATGCTCAAACACTAGAGACTCAGGTTTTGTCAACATTGCTTAATCTTATCCACGTGTCTGCATATGTAGATGGTAATCTGGTTGTTACGGGGAACATATATTCACCAATAAAATTTTCTACACCAATTCAGACACAAACATTATTTTTGATCTTTTTTCTTTCGCTTGCTACATGTACGAGATCTACTTTTGAAACTAGAATGAAGATTCTTTTCTATGGACTTTTATGTTTTGGCGCATTTCTTGTGACACAATTTTCAATAATCATTCTTCTACTTGCCCTTAACTTTACATCTAACATGGCATTTTTGCAAGCAAGCACGATTCTTACTGGAATAGTAGGCAGTCTGTTCATAGAATTATCACTTTTCTCTACCATTAAACTACCGGAAAGAACAAAAATCACCGCATCAATAAACAGAAGCTACATTGATGAATATCTTATTCTGATAACTCTGTTGTCTGGGGCATCATTATTAGTATATTTTATAATCAATGTCTTGAATCTACAAAACAATTCTCCAGTCACAGCATATCTTGCATTAAACTTGTCTACTATATTGTTTTTCAGATATTATCTGGCATATTTTATTTATGAACTAAAGACTCCTGGTTGGGTGAAATCTCATACACTACACCGTAACATAGATTCTGATAAAACATGTCTATCATTTCTCTTACCTTCGTACAATGAAGAAAAACACATCCAAAGATGTATTGAAAGCATTGACAAGGCTGCAGAAAAATATCATGGTAGTACAGAAATAATTGTAGTTAACGATGGCTCCACTGATGCCACAAGGAAAATAGCGTCTGCGGCAATACTTAATCTGAAAAATGCGAGTGGCAAAGTCTACAACATTCCAAACTCAGGAAAGGGGGTTGCACTTCAATATGGATTGAATAGAGTTTCAGGAGACGTTATCTTTAGAATAGATACAGACTCGTTCATCGATGAAAGTGCCATACCCAGAGTCATGAACCACTTTAAAGATCCGCTTGTAGGCTCTGTGTCTGGTATGATATTGCCACTGGAAGAGAAAAGTTGGATCCAAAAGATCTGGATTCTGCATTATGCGTTGCTTACATTTTACAAAAGAGGATGGGAATTGATTGATTCAGTACTTGTTCAGCCTGGCGCCTTTTCCGTCTTTAGAAAAGATGCTCTGATACAAGTTGGGGGATGGGCAGACGATATACTAGGAGAAGATAGCGATATTGCTGTTAAGCTTGCTAGATGCGGATACCGTAATGAGTATGAGCAGCACGCAGTCGTATTCTCAGACATTCCGTCAAATCTGAGAGATCTAAGAGAACAACGTCTCAGGTGGAGTATGTCTTTCTATCATGCGCGTTCTGCACATTTGGATGTAATCAAAGATTTCAATGGACCAATATCTGTGATGTACTCACTAAATATAGTGGAGCATGGCTTGGGGTACGCTAATGCTTTGTTCTTGCCGTTTCTAATTGCTACATTTCTTACAGGATACAACAGCTCTGTTCTGGCTCTTACATCACTTGTGGGAATATCAGTTGGATTACTTGCAATTGAATTGATAATCTATGGACTACAAAGTATTGTCTATGTTTATTTTCTCTACAAATTCAAAAAATTGTATATCATCAAATATATTCCAATGATGCGCTTGTACAGTTTTATCTATTCGATATTTATCGAAACTGAAGGAATAGAAATTCTTTTGTCTGTTACATCAAAATGGAAAACACAACACACAAAGGAATTGACCACTTCTTTACGACGAAAGATCAAGGAAGGAGCCGGTTCTGTATGACATCCAATGGAATATCTCGTAAACTAACTCCTGTGAAACTCTTGATGATATTTGGAATTGTTGTTTTATTGATATTTGGTTTACAAATTACAAATAAACCAATTACATTAAATACAAAACTCAATACTGCTGCAACTGATGTTAATCACACATCAAATGTAAAACCCAGCATGTCGTTAATTAGTGCTAATTACATATCACACGCAAAACCTGATACAAATCTGACTAGTGTTGACCCTGTTTCAAATGCAAAATCAAACACTCATCTGGCATTTTTCCTTCGCATATACGGTCAATATTATATTGATAATCTCAGTGTTTTTGAAAAAAATCTAGAAAATGGAGACTATCTACTCATACGTGGTAATCCATCAGAAGCACTTACGGTTATTCAAAAAGTTGAACAGTCTAGGCCATTATTTGATTCGGGAGTTCATGTAAATTCTGCTATTTTCTACTATGCGATAAGTGATATAGTTACAACTGTGCCAAAACTGCCTCGTGGTATAGATTTTGTTGTTTATGATTATGAGAAAGGTGATAATTATTCACCAGAGTTTACAACAAACGAGTCAAAATCCATTGAATATTTTGATCAAGCAAGATCTGCAGTGATGCAATATAACAAGAATACAGGTAGTAATGCAAAACTGATGGTTACACTGCCTTATGGGGAGCTGCACTCTGATAATTGGGATTGGAGGTTAGCAGCAAAACACATGGATGTGATAGATATGCAGATACAGGCATTTTTACAAAACCATTCCATGATGCAAAGTTACATCTCACATACATATGATAACGGAACAGGAAACAAACCTTTGATTTTTGCTCAATTATCAATATCACAAGTGAGGGGAACAGTTCAAGAAAATGTAAACGCAATAAATGCAATAAAAAATTCTCAAGTGAATGCTTTTCTAATATGGTATCAGGCTATTCAAACTTCAGATCTTGAACAATTCTTTAGTCTATTGCATAGATAAGTTGGTGTCTTTTCAATAGTTTAACGTGATAAGATAGACTGCGGTGTTGTTATTGTACAATTATGGTAATGGGGTAACGTTCGCATTCTTATTGTCTAGTGATTTTTCTTACATGCTAGTAAAAAGCCTTAAAAGTGGTTACACACAAAATGAAGAAAGGCTATGACATTAGCCTTGGAATAAACTCCTAAACCGCCCAAGAAAGGTGCTGATAATGTCTACCTAATGGAAATTAGATGGGTAGACAAATGAAAACAAAAATCACAAAAAGAAAAACTTGGTCAGGGGATGACAATATCATACTCTGTAATAAATTTCAAATTAATTTATCCAATGGTGATACAATGAATGGAAACAGAGTGAAATGAAACTATTAGAAATTATTTTTCTTGCAGTGGGAGGACTGGGAGGAGTATTTCTGAGATATGGCATGACAAAATCACAGCTAGTGCTTGGTGCGCTTCCTGTCAATGTCTTGATTGTAAACGTTGTTGGAAGTTTCATCCTTGGAGTCTTTGCAATACTCTCACAGCAATGGAGTCTTGACCAAAAATATGCAATGTTAATTGCAATAGGATTTTGTGGGGGGCTTACAACCATGTCTTCTTTTGCATTAGACTCCGCAAATCTAATAGATGGCAAGCAATATTCTCTAGTGGCGATTAATGTGATTGCAAATGTTGGACTGTCACTTGGTGCAATATTTGGAGGGAGGGCGTTAACAAGCGTGATACTTGGAGCATTGNTTGCAAATGTTGGACTGTCACTTGGTGCAATATTTGGAGGAAGGGCATTGACAAGTGTGATACTTGGAGGGTTGAGATGAGACTTAATGCATTGTGGAGAGGAAACTAATGCCTGTCTACTACTGTCTTGACTGTAAAAAAGTCATATTCAGCAAGGGCCGAGATTATGGACCAATCTGTCCTGCATGCAAACAAAAAAGAAAAGAATCTAAATAATATTGTCTACTGTTTGTTTTCTACCACTAGCAATGTGTTCTGGTCCTTCCATGTTATCTTGTCCAGATCATCATAATGGTTCAAAATGTTTTGTACAAACTTGTGTAATGCTTCTTTGAATTCTTGTTTTTTGTAAAACTTGAAAGTCGAATAGTGGTGGTTTTTTACCTGTTCTACTAGTTTCTCTAGTGGATACACTCTGTAATGCTCAAAGAACTTGACAGAGTCGATGTTCAAGTTTGGGTCCTTTTCAAATGCTGACTTTAGCTCATCAAGTTCGTACAATCTATCTTCTTTTTTGTTAAATGATGGAAAATGCATTCCCCAGATAGTCTTGGCGTTTTGCTCTCGTAATCTGGTGTATACGAAGAGCTTACCGTTGTTTTTGAGCACTCGTGAAGACTCTCTTAAAAAGTCTGGTAGTGAAAAGTGGTGTATTGCGTTAAACGACATGACACAGTCAAGCGAGTCTGTCTGTAACGGTATCTTGTGTGAATCACTTCGTATCGGAGTAAAATTTGTGATACTATTTTTTGCAAAGTGCTCCCTTAGGTACCTTAGCATCTCTCTGTTGTTGTCAAGACAGAAAAGATGGCATTTTTCACCCAAGTGCTGGACAAATTTCAGGCTGTATCTTCCTGCTCCGCACCCAATGTCTGCAGCATGTACCTTTGGAAGGTCTTGCAGCTTGTTTGTGATAAACAATATGGGCCCAAGATCTGTTGTTCGTAACTGGCGATACTGTGGAGCAATGTGTAGAAAATGATCATGCATTTTATTTAGAACTGAATTTTTCTTACTTGATTTTGTTCCCATTAATTATTTGGGATTTTATAATTTTAAAGTGTTGCCCAAAAGAAATAAAAATCATGAAATTCTGAAAAATAAATTTTGAATATATTACGATAATTGTTATCTTATTATTGAAATGGGGCAATACTATTCTATGGAATGTCCAAAATGCGGCTCGCCAATGGATAAATCCATCAAAGAATCAAAGACAGTCTACACATGTTTTTGCTGCAATAATAAAATCACCGAGTAAAACCAGTTAAATCAAAGATTGTTTAATACAATGCAATGAAGTTTGACGAGTTTTGGGGTATGATGGGACAAAATCTTGCCGAGCCAAAGCAGTTTGCAACCCAGACCAAGTCATTTTCTGCCAAATATTCTGGGGGAAGAATATTGGTCACAACAAGTGACTCCATATGGCCAATTGAGAGGTCTACCATGAGACAGATATGGACAAAGGCACTATCTATGCATGAAAAGATGCGGTTCGTTCATACAAATTACTCACATGAGAACATCCGGACATCCTCGTATATCATATCATTAATGAAGCATTTTGTTTCAGACGAGTCCAAGATGGAATGATTCCTTGATAAATATAATAGAGAAAGGCTTTGGCGGTAATACCATGGAAGAAAAAAAGAAAATGAAGTCAAACACTGAAGATGAATACAACAAGGTTTTGGCCTCTGCAGATCCTACCATAATCTCTGAAGAAGAAAAAGAGAGACTGACAAGAGAAGCAATCAAAAAATTCAAGTCACTATGAATCTAGAATGGATTGTCACAGGCATTATCTTGTTTGGTACCATGATTGCAGGCGGAATCAGTCTGTATATCAAAAGAAGAAAAGAACAGAGCGTGTCCATTGATAACTCGGATGATCTTAGAATCTAATTTTTCTATCTGAGTTCTTCTTTATTCTTGTAAGCATTCATCTTGCTGTTGAATACCTTGATGTTGTCATAGATTCCAAAAGCGAGAAATATGTACGACCACAAAAATAGAATGTCCACCGGATGTCCAGTATACATGGAATTATCAAGTGAGAAATATTGGAAACCTGTATCAGCTATTACCTCTACTAGTATGCCGACAAGCATGAGAGCCCAAAGAAAGTTGACTTGTCCTCCAAAAAATAACCTCATTCCAATGACTGCAGGTATCAGGACTATTGAATCACATACCGGATAAATGGCTCCTAGGATGATTGAAAACTGGTCCTCATCAGTACTGCCCTCAAGTGTCCAATACATGCTAGGTATGAGTACTGCAACAGCAACAAGGGATGCAAATACTATCAGTTTTTTTGTTATCATATTTTTGAAAGGTTTCAGGTATAGCATTGCAAAGATAAAGTAAGCTGGATATCCTGCAATGTAGAAAAAGTCTGCCCCTGATGGAAATGGTTTTTGGTGATAGAACAACTCTTCAACAAGCCATACCTGTTCTGCAATAAACCAGGATGCTGCAAATACTGCAAATACAATCCATGCTTTGCCATGGTCTCCAGTTTTGCCATGTTTTTTTGCTGATATTATTGCTAAAACAAGCATTGCACCAGGTATTGGTACAAAGATCCAGTTTGTAAACACAATTGCAGTCTCCTTTCCGATATATTCTGCAATTACAATTGCAAGTCCTGTAGATACTAGTGAAAAGAGCAAGAATCTCTGTGATAATATCTTTTCAAGCCTTGTCTGCATTTTACTCACTTATTTTGATGATAAAATTTGCAATATCTTCTTGCGCGCTCAACTCATCCAAGTATTTTTTGATGGATGCAATTATTGCAAGACGGCTTTGACCGTACAGTTCTTTTAATACATTTGACAAGTACTCTGGGTTTTCATAGCAATCTGACAGATAACAATTGTAATCTTTTTTGAGCTTTGCCAATACTTCATGGTATGTTGGCCTGCCAATTTCTAACAGCGTCTTTTCTATTGCCATTACCACTAGCGCCTTTCTTGCCTCTATCATGATATTTTCTCCTATCTGACACGTTATTTTGGACTGTTTGATAAATCATATCATGATATGAAGGCATTTTTCAAGTCTTACTGCGGGAAAATTATTCTATGTTCATGATAGCATAGTTGTTTAATTTATTAAAAGATAGTTAGTTGATGATAAAATCAACGTGGNTATACTGCATTTGTGTAGGAGATTACACCGGACAAACACCGCCGCCACCAAAATTCTAAACCATCTACTTTTTCATATTTTATATGTACTGGACTAATATCGTTTAAAAAATTGGTGTAGAATTCTAGTCAGTCATACACCTTTGATGGGTATTGTAATACTAGTTCAATACTCAAGGTTGAAACCATAATGGTTGACATCATGTGGATTCAAACTTTTTGCCAAGTGGGAACTAAACTAACTGATTAGTCCCCAAGTTCTGCAGTACCAAATTATTTTCCAGAAAAGGAAAACGTATAGCAAGAAATACACTGATCTAGTTAATACAATTATTAAAACAGATTTTCTCTAAGATTATTCTATAGAAATTTTAGTCAATTGGTATATAGTTTGCAAACTCAAATAATTTGAGGTATTGGTATTACGACATCAAATCCAAGAAAAATAATCGGTATTAAAAATCAGATACTTGCGGGATTATTTTCGTTTATCATATTGTCATCGCTTGGCATGTTTGCATTCGATGCATTTGCCCAGGTAGATTCAACGATCTCTACTGTTTCAAATACTGCCATTTCAACCGTAGTAACAGCTAGTAAAACCGCCAGCTCTGCTGTAACAACAGCGAACCAAAAAGCTACATCAACTATAACAACTACTGCTCCAGTAGCAATCTCACAAATAAAGAAAGCNACGATCCAAACATTACCTCTGTTACGCCAACTGCAACCTCGGCAGTAATCACAGCCAACCAAACAGGTACAACAGCAGTTATCACAGCAAACCAGACATCCTCATCAACAGTTTCTGCTTCTGGCCAGAATGCTGCATCAACTATGAATAATGTCACTCCGCAANACTAAGAATTCTGTAGCTCAAACAGGTCTGTCTGGAATAGGCCAAGTCAACCAGACAGCCATCTTGGAAATAGGTACAGCTACACCAATAACTATCTCTGAAATAACTACCGCTAACCAAACAGCTATAGCCGAAGTCAACATTGCAACTCCGACATCCATTGCAGAAATTAACACTGCCACGCTAGCATCACTTGAAGAAATGAATACTGCAACCCAAGCAGCTCTTGCAGAAATAAATTTGGCTAATCAGACAAACGATCCAAACATTACTACCGTTACACCAACTGCAACATCCGCAGTAATCATGGCTAATCAGACAGGCACAACGGCGGTTATCGCAACAAACCAAACATCATCATCAACAGTTTCTACTTCTGGTCAGAACGCAGCCTCCACTATGAATAATGCAACTCCACAAGCAATTGCAACAGTAAATACTGCTGCCCAGACTGCCAACTCTGCAGTAAGCACTGCATCTCAGACAGCAATCTCTGCAGTAAATGCAGCTGATCTTCTTCTTAC
>NZ_RCMC01000251.1:23949-25447 GCF_011319475.1 Candidatus Nitrosotalea sp. FS | reverse complement strand
TTCAACAGATAACAGCAGTAAGAGCAGCCTTGGATAGTACAATGGAGATAATAATTGAGGACCTTGTGGATCATGTTAACCTAAATACAAATACCAAAGGCAAGAAAGCAGCCAGTGATCTAAAGAATACAGTATCTAAGATTCTTTGATGTGATGTCCTTAATTATTTAGTTTTGAATAGATTGCTTTGAAATCTATATTGAAAAGGCGTATATACATCATATCCTCCCCCCATGGATAGGTTGTCATGACCCAAGTTTTCAATGAAACACTCGGTGAGGCTCAACTTGAATGCAAAGACTTGGGTTATGCATATTCTGGTACAAATTTCATCTTCAAAGACATAAGCATCAAGACATATGCTGATGAGCTTGTTGCAATCGTAGGTCCTTCAGGTACAGGAAAATCAACTTTTCTTAGAGTACTGGCAAATCTGATTTCCCCTACAATAGGTCATGTGTTTCTAAACAATGTTGAGATGAAATCTCCGTCATCACAAATCTCACTTGTCCACCAGTCTATTGCCACTTTTCCATGGATGACTGCACTTGATAATGTGAAAATAGTTTTACGAAACAAAGTCAAAGGCGACGAAGCAACCGAGATAGCAAAAAAAATGATCGCGTTGGTAGGACTGCATGGTCATGAAGATGCATATCCAAAAGAAATGAGTGGTGGAATGAGACAAAGAATCGCTATTGCACGAGCACTTGCAGCTTCTCCTACAATAATGTTGATGGATGAACCATTCGTACACCTTGATGAGCTTACGGCAAATTCTCTTCGAAGTGAGATTTATTCCATTGTATTCAATCCTGAAAATACTCTAAAATCCGTAATTCTTGTATCGCATAATTTACATGAAGTTGTCCAGCTTGCAGACAGGGTTTACGTGATGGGTGGCACGCCTGCACGAATTGTAAATGAAATAAAAATTGATCTGCCAAGACCAAGGTCTGAGGAAGATCCGCTATTTTATGAGTATGTCAAGACACTATACAAGGAACTAATGCCAAAAGAATCGGTGGGATAGATTGTGGAACTAGTCACCATAGCTCTTGCAACTCTTGCAAGTTTGAGCAGAGTTTTAGCGTTAATTCTTGTTTCCATAGTAAGCGGTTGGTTTCTTTCCTATATCGCAGTAAAGAACAGAAAATTTGAAAACATCTATGTTTCATTTGTAAACATATTTGAGTCAATTCCAGTCATTGGTTTTCTTCCCATAGTACTGATAGTTTTCATTTCAGGACTTGGAGGAACACTGGGGGTGGAAATAGCTGCAGACTTTCTTGTCTTTGATGCCATAGTGTGGAACATCTGGATTGGTCAATATCAGGCATTCAAGACCATTCCACAACATCTCATCGAAGTTTCTGAAAATTATAATTTTGGATGGTGGGGCAAGATGAAAAGCTTGTACATACCGTTCTCATATCCTCGAGTCTCATCTGATATATTTCCAAGTTTTGCTGATGCACTCTTCTATATCATGGTAAGC
>NZ_RCMC01000251.1:23738-23939 GCF_011319475.1 Candidatus Nitrosotalea sp. FS | reverse complement strand
CTTTCCTATATCGCAGTAAAGAACAGAAAATTTGAAAACATCTATGTTTCATTTGTTAACATATTTGAGTCAATTCCAGTCATTGGTTTTCTTCCAATAGTACTGATAGTCTTCATTTCGGGACTTGGAGGAACACTTGGAGTGGAAATAGCTGCAGACTTTCTTGTCTTTGATGCTATAGTGTGGAACATCTGGATTGGA
>NZ_RCMC01000251.1:23407-23644 GCF_011319475.1 Candidatus Nitrosotalea sp. FS | reverse complement strand
TTGTACATACCGTTCTCATATCCTCGAGTCTCATCTGATATATTTCCAAGTTTTGCCGATGCACTTTTCTATATCATGGTAAGTGAGGTCTTCTCAGTTGGCATAACTGCATACAAAGTCTTTGGCATTGGAACTTTGATAGTGCAAGCCACATCAACAGGTGATCTAACTAGCGTGTATGAGTGTCTGGGCATTCTTGCAATAGGTGTTGTTGTAATAACTCTGGCTTTTGGAAAC
>NZ_RCMC01000251.1:22716-23397 GCF_011319475.1 Candidatus Nitrosotalea sp. FS | reverse complement strand
ACTGCATACAAGGTCTTTGGCATTGGAACCTTGATAGTACAAGCCACATCAACAGGTGATCTAACTAGTGTCTACGAGTGTCTTGGCATTCTTGCAATAGGTGTTATTGTAATAACTCTGGCTTTTGGAAATTTTAGCAAGCATGTAATTGCAAAATATGGCCTTAATACACAAATTGAGATCAAGCGACACATAGGCTACTGGAGACCACACATCAGAAAATGGCGAACTCAGGCAGGTCCTGCATTCCAGTTTGCAAAATATACCACTAAAATGAAGACAGGTACAGAAAGCATACAAACAACAATGGCAAAAGTACGTACAAGCCGCTCTTTTGAAAAAACAGGAAAATATATTGGAACTGCAATAGCTTGGATATTTCTTATTTTTATCGGATACTCTTCAATTCACGTAATATTGTCTGTTCCTCACTCCCAGTGGGGCGTATATCTTTCCCAGACTCCAAATCTTTTGTATCAAATGGGAGTTGACTATATACGAGTAATTGTTGTTACGATAGTCTCGTTTGTCTTTGCGGTAGTATTAGGATACTATCTTGCAAATCACAAAAAGGTAAGTACCATATCTTTGCCCATAATACAAACAGTTTCTGCTTTTCCAGCACCTGCCTATTTTCCATTGATCTTTGCCATAACTGCACCGTTTCTTGTACACAATTTG
>NZ_RCMC01000251.1:22253-22706 GCF_011319475.1 Candidatus Nitrosotalea sp. FS | reverse complement strand
TGGTGGGGCAAGATGAAAAGCTTGTACATACCGTTCTCATATCCTCGAGTCTCATCGGATATATTTCCAAGTTTTGCTGATGCGCTTTTCTACATCATGGTTAGTGAAGTCTTCTCAGTTGGCATAACTGCATACAAGGTCTTTGGCATTGGAACCTTGATAGTACAAGCCACATCAACAGGGGATCTAACTAGCGTGTATGAGTGTCTGGGTATTCTTGCAATCGGTGTTGTTGTAATAACTCTGGCTTTTGGAAATTTCAGCAAACATGTAATTGCAAAATATGGCCTTAATACGCAAATTGAGATCAAGCGACACGTAGGCTACTGGAGACCACATATCAGAAAATGGCGAACTCATGCAGGTCCTGCATTCCAGTTTGCAAGATATACCACCAAAATGAAGACAGGAACAGAAAACATACAAACAACAATGAGCAAAGTACGTACAAGT
>NZ_RCMC01000251.1:22036-22243 GCF_011319475.1 Candidatus Nitrosotalea sp. FS | reverse complement strand
ACAGGAAAATACATTGGAACTGCAATAGCATGGATATTTCTTATTTTTATCGGATACTCTTCAATTCACGTAATATTGTCGGTACCTCACTCCCAATGGGCTGTCTATCTTTCCCAGACTCCAAATCTTTTGTATCAAATGGGCGTTGATTACATACGGGTAATTGTTGTTACAATAGTTTCATTTGTTTTTGCGGTATCATTGGGA
>NZ_RCMC01000251.1:20464-22026 GCF_011319475.1 Candidatus Nitrosotalea sp. FS | reverse complement strand
GCTTGGATATTTCTTATTTTTATCGGATACTCTTCAATTCACGTAATATTGTCTGTACCTCACTCCCAGTGGGCTGTATATCTTTCCCAGACTCCAAATCTTTTGTATCAAATGGGAGTTGATTACATACGGGTAATTGTTGTTACAATAGTTTCATTTGTTTTTGCCGTATCATTGGGGTACTATCTTGCAAATCACAAAAAGGTAAGCACCATATCTCTTCCCATAATACAAACAGTCTCTGCTTTTCCAGCACCTGCTTATTTTCCATTGATTTTTGCCATAACTGCACCATTTCTTGTACACAATTTATCATCTGTGGAGACTGAGCTTTATGTCATGCTCTTGTGTTTTCTTGGTACGTTTTACTATGTATTTTTTGGATTTTGGGTTGGAGTAAGAGCAATCCCTACAGAATTTTTAGAAGTGACACGAAATTACAAGATTGGATTCTTCACTAAAATGAGAAGAATAGTACTTCCTGCAACATTTCCATATCTTGTCACTGGACTATCTAGTACGATTAACAGTGCATGGGGTGGTCTTGCAGTAGGCGAATTCTGGCCCCATATCTATGGTAACCAAACTCTTCAAGTACATACTGGCATGATGCGAGTGATTTCTGAAGGGTTAGCAAACGGTAACATGGGAATAGCAGCTTGGACCTCTCTACTTTTTGCAATTGTAGTTGGAGTCTACAGCATAGTATTTACAAGAAATTTGATGGATCTTGCACGCAAAAAATACGTAATAGAAGAGGGAATCTATGCAGCATAAGCTAGTTGTAGTACTAATAATAGTTATTTTTACAATTGGTGTATCACAAAAGGAATCATTTGCACCAATAATTTTTCCAGACAATTCTAGTATCAGCAATACCACTGCTCAAACATCTGGATCAATAGCATCACAAAGCAATCTTTGGTATGTAATGATAATTATGGGAGTGATAATTGGTGCGATTTTGATCTACTTTGTAATGATACGCAATCAAAAAGCATCTTAATTTTTACAATGGATGATGCCACCATCACGCTAAACCAAAAATTAATTCTCAACAATTGAATTTTGACTTGATAGGAGAAAATTCAATTGATCTTCAGAGATTGTAATTAGCCAAATTTTTGGTCTTTTTTAAGGCATACTGGGAATATCTTGCACATATATCCAAATATGGGTATCGAGTTACCGTCCAAACCGTGACAAAATGTGTGGGTATTAAACTAATTTAACCAAACCCACCCCCGGTATAGTACAATGACTATCGCATTAGAAGAATCCTGAATGCTTATATTTTTACCACCTAGTTTGAAGATGACCATGCATTCCAAAACAAGATACATCATACTTGCCTTGCTTGTCTTGATACCATCATTTGTAAACCTAGGCGTTCCCATATACAACAGGAATCTTCCAGAATTATTTGGGATGCCGTTTTTCTATTGGTTCCAGACAATTTGGCTTGTTGCATGTACCGGATTTTATCTTGCATACTCTAAACTAGTGGAGAAGAAACTATGATCAGTCCAGACATTGTTATCGTATTTGTTTCATTGTTTATT
>NZ_RCMC01000251.1:20089-20454 GCF_011319475.1 Candidatus Nitrosotalea sp. FS | reverse complement strand
TTACCACCTAGTTTGAAGATGACCATGCATTCCAAAACAAGATACGTCATACTTGCCTTGCTTGTCTTGATACCATCATTTGTAAACCTGGGCGTTCCCATATACAACAGAAATTCTCCAGAATTATTTGGAATGCCGTTTTTCTATTGGTTCCAGACAATTTGGCTTGTAGCATGTACCGGATTTTATCTTGCATATGCTAGACTAGTGGAGAAGAAACTATGATCAGTCCAGACATTGTTATTGTATTTGTTTCATTGTTTATGGTATTCATCGCATTAGGATTTTATGGAAAATATTGGAGAAGAGGTGATCTAAATCATGTTCACGAGTGGTCACTTGCAGGAAGAAAGCTTGGAACCACT
>NZ_RCMC01000251.1:19876-20079 GCF_011319475.1 Candidatus Nitrosotalea sp. FS | reverse complement strand
GGAGAAGAAACTATGATCAGTCCAGACATTGTTATCGTATTTGTTTCATTGTTTATTGTGTTCATCGCATTAGGATTTTACGGAAAATATTGGAGGAGAGGTGATCTAAATCATGTACACGAATGGTCTCTAGCTGGAAGAAAGCTTGGAACAACTCTGATATTTTTCTTAATCGGTGCAGACCTGTATACTGCATATAGTTT
>NZ_RCMC01000251.1:19790-19866 GCF_011319475.1 Candidatus Nitrosotalea sp. FS | reverse complement strand
TACCGGATTTTATCTTGCATACGCTAAACTAGTGGAGAAGAAACTATGATCAGTCCGGACATAGTCATCGTATTTG
>NZ_RCMC01000251.1:19586-19713 GCF_011319475.1 Candidatus Nitrosotalea sp. FS | reverse complement strand
GGCTTGTTGCATGTACCGGATTTTATCTTGCATACGCTAAACTAGTGGAGAAGAAAATATGATCAGCCCAGACATTGTTATCGTATTTATTTCGTTGTTCATAGTATTCATCGCATTAGGATTTTAC
>NZ_RCMC01000251.1:19271-19576 GCF_011319475.1 Candidatus Nitrosotalea sp. FS | reverse complement strand
ATACCATCATTTGTAAACCTGGGCGTTCCCATATACAACAGGAATTTTCCAGAATTATTTGGAATGCCATTTTTCTATTGGTTCCAAACAATTTGGCTTGTTGCATGTACTGGATTTTATTTTGCATACGCGAAACTAGTGGAGAAAAAGCCATGATGAGTCCAGACATAGTCATCGTATTTGTTTCACTGTTCATAGTATTCATTGCATTAGGATTTTACGGAAAATATTGGAGAAGAGGAGATCTAAATCATGTTCACGAATGGTCACTTGCAGGAAGAAAGCTTGGAACAGCGCTAGTATTC
>NZ_RCMC01000251.1:18787-19261 GCF_011319475.1 Candidatus Nitrosotalea sp. FS | reverse complement strand
ATGTACCGGATTTTATCTTGCATACTCTAAACTAGTGGAGAAGAAACTATGATCAGCCCAGACATTGTTATCGTGTTTATTTCGTTATTCATAGTATTCATCGCATTAGGATTTTATGGAAAATATTGGAGAAGAGGTGATCTAAATCATGTTCATGAATGGTCACTTGCAGGAAGAAAGCTTGGAACAACCCTAGTATTTTTCCTAATTGGTGCAGACTTGTATACTGCGTATAGTTTTGTGGCAATCCCATCTGGAGTGTTTGCAAAAGGCTCACTGTACTTTTTCGCAATTCCTTATGTGATGTTGACTTTTGCAGTAGCATTGGTTACAATGCCCAAGCTCTGGACTCTAGCACGTGAGAAGGGATACATCACAGCGTCAGATTTTGTCAAGGACAGATTCAACAGCAGGACACTTGCAATCATGATAGCAATTACAGGAATTGTTGCAGAGTTGCCATACATTGCACTT
>NZ_RCMC01000251.1:18407-18777 GCF_011319475.1 Candidatus Nitrosotalea sp. FS | reverse complement strand
ATTACAGCATCAGACTTTGTCAAGGACAGATTCAACAGCAGAACACTTGCAATCATAATAGCAATCACAGGGATTGTTGCAGAGTTGCCATACATTGCACTTCAGATAGTTGGTATGCAATCAGTCTTGACAGTAATGCTTGCAGGATATGCCAATGCCCAGTTGGTTCAAGAAATTTCTCTTCTAATTGCTTTTGTAATTCTAGCAGCTTTTACATACACCAGTGGTTTGCGTGGAGCAACACTTACTGCGATATTCAAAGACATTCTAGTGTGGGCAACTGTAATTGTTGTGATAATAGTAGTGCCAATAAGCATAGGCGGATTCGGAAATGCATTCAAGGCAGCAGGAAATAGCTATGTATCTCTGT
>NZ_RCMC01000251.1:17803-18397 GCF_011319475.1 Candidatus Nitrosotalea sp. FS | reverse complement strand
CAGATAGTTGGCATGCAATCAGTCTTGACGGTAATGCTTGCAGGATATGCCAATGCCCAGTTGGTTCAAGAAATTTCTCTTTTAATTGCTTTTGTAATTCTAGCAGCTTTTACGTACACCAGTGGTTTGCGCGGAGCAACGCTTACTGCAATATTCAAGGATATTCTAGTGTGGGTAACTGTAATTGTTGTGATTATAGTAGTACCAATCAGCATAGGCGGATTTGGAAATGCATTCAAGGCAGCAGGTAATAGCTATGTATCTCTGCCAGAAAATCTAGTTCCAGCATATGCAACCCTGATTCTTGGAAGTGCACTTGCACTATACCTATACCCACATGCAATAAACGGTGTACTGAGTGCCCAGAGCGCACAAAAACTCCGTAGTAGTACCGCACTGTTGCCACTTTATGGAATAGGATTGGCAATTCTTGCGTTGATGGGCATACTTGTCTATGCGGTTCCTGATGCAATGAAGTTCTTGTCAGGTTTTCCAGAGAGCTCACGTGGAATACTGGTTGTTCCTTCATTGATTTTGTACTCGTTACCAAGTTGGTTCTCAGGTGTTGCCCTGCTTGGAATTTTCGTAGGAGGT
>NZ_RCMC01000251.1:17251-17793 GCF_011319475.1 Candidatus Nitrosotalea sp. FS | reverse complement strand
TGATTTTGTACTCGTTACCAAGTTGGTTCTCAGGTGTTGCCCTACTTGGAATTTTTGTAGGAGGTCTGGTACCCGCAGCAATCATGGCAATGGCACAAGCAAATCTTTTGACAAGAAATATCATCAAAGAGATAAAACCAAATCTCTCAGACAAGTCAGAGATTAAAATAACAAAGGTCTCATCAACAGTATTCAAGTTTGTAGCTTTAGGATTTGTATTTTCAGTTCCTGCAACTTATGCAATATCATTACAATTGCTAGGGGGAATTCTCATAGTACAGATTCTTCCAGCAGTTCTTTTTGGTTTGTATACCAAGTCACTTACAAAGATACCACTGATAATAGGACTTGTCGTAGGAATATCATCAGGCATATTCATGATGGAAGCAGCAAACAGTTTTGGTCCTCTGACATCATCTCTTATCAAAACAATGTGGGGACCATTGTACATCGCTGTGATATCACTTGCATTCAACCTTGCAATAGCATTTGGTGGAAGTGTAATACAGAAAAAAATGAATTCAAGAAAGCAGATACTATAA
>NZ_RCMC01000251.1:15655-17241 GCF_011319475.1 Candidatus Nitrosotalea sp. FS | reverse complement strand
TCATCTCTTATCAAGACAATGTGGGGGCCATTGTATATTGCGGTGATATCACTTGGAGTAAATCTTGCAATAGCATTTGGCGGAAGTGCAATACAGAAAAAAATGAATTCAAGAAAACAAGTATTAGATTAATAAAAATTTAGAAATGGTTTTACGATTACTCGTATTCCATCAGTTTCTTTTCTTCTAGTAATGTGTGAAGATTGTGGACCGCACGGTAAACTTCGGCTTCCTTCTTTGTTCCAGTGCACACTAGTTTGCCAGAGGCAAAGATTAGAACCACAGAACGTGGATCAAGCATCCTATGTATCAAACCAGGAAATTGTTCTGGTTCATACATACTTCTTGGGAGACTACGTGCAGCTTTTTCTAGGTGAACCTTGCCACCAAGACTAACAGAAGCTACGATGTTTTGAATTGTAATCTCTGGATTCTTTTTTATTTTTATTTTGCCTTTTCGAAGTCTTTGTACAACTGTGTTTACTGCATTTACTGCTGCCTCTTCGGATTTTGAACCAGTGCAAACCATTTTGCCTGAGCTAAAGATAAGTGTCGCAGTTTTTGGAGACTTTAATCTAAAGACTAGGCCTGGAAATTGTTCAGGATGGTATTCAACGTCCGGGAATTCTTTTGTAATTGCCACAAGATCAATTTTTTGGTCTACTGAAGCAGAGGCAACCACGTTTACGATGTCGACAATCGGTTTTGTTTGCGGCATTTAAATAGGTTATAAAGTGGTACCATATATAACCAATTACATAACTAGCGTGACTGGAAAGGTAAAAGATCTTACAGCATGGTTTCAAACCGATAAAATTCGATCAGAAAATGATCGTAGTTTTTACACTTTAGATAATTTTCTAATCAATCTCAAAGATATCAAGACTACATGTTTTCTACAAACCAGATCTATTGCACACCATAGTGTTCGATATACGATGACTGATCTTTGTCCAGTTTTGAGAGTAGATCAGTTTTGTATGAACCAAATATCGACCAGTAAATTTTCATGAGATATTTCACGTATACGTTGGAGAATTTCTTAACAGTCACTAGATAAGACAGGTTTTAGATGATCAAACAATGGAATTATTGTACTAGAAATAAGTTGCCAGAGATTTTTTCAACACACCCACAATTAAGTTGTACATAAATATAAAAAATATTTTTGTAATTTTATGATATATATTTTGGTGAAAAACAATTCAAGTTAATGTATCCTGATAATTCTCTTGGAAAGCCAAAAGATGACGACGGTAGAAAATCAGAGATGGCAAAGATAAAAAAAGAGATGGATGCTGAAGACAAGATATTTTTCAAGGAACTTTCAAGCAAATACTTTCTTTTGGACAAGTTTAGCATAGACCAGCTTAAGGACATGTGCACTAATCTGCTTGGCAAGGGTCCAGATGTAGAATATTATGAAGACAAGACTACAAAGAAAAAAATGGAACTACCACAATACAAGGAGGATTACATCTACTTTATAATAGAAGAATTCAGGTTTTCCGAAATCAAAGAGTATGCACTAGAAAAACGCATAGTTACCAGCCAATTTTTTGAGAAATAACAGGCACAAAATTACG
>NZ_RCMC01000251.1:14650-15645 GCF_011319475.1 Candidatus Nitrosotalea sp. FS | reverse complement strand
TAGAAAAACGCATAGTTACCAGCCAATTTTTTGAGAAATAACAGGCACAAAATTACTGTATTACACGTAAATCAAGAAATTTTGTCTTTGTGACAAAGCCATCTGATGCACTTAGTCCAACAGTATAGTTCCCAGGATTGACGCTGCTGCCATTTAGGGATACATGTATGATACCATGAGATGGACTAGCCACATTTGAAGAAAACTGGACTGTCAGATTCCCAAGCTCTGCAGTTGGCGTAATTGAGCTAGAGGCATTCAAGGAGATAGTATCAGAGTAATGTGAAGCACCAGTAATGGTTACATCAACAACACCTATCTTGTTATGACTCAGCACTACCTTCGTAGCATTGAGGTCAAGGTCAAAAGGTATTGGCATGTTTCCATCTACAACTCCAACTTTGTCAGTGTTCCACTCTGAGAACCAGAGAATCTTTTCATCATGTGGATCTTGTGAAATGTTTAGAGGATAAGTAAGGTAACCATCTTTTGGCAATGATGGAATATCATATTCTATCAGAGTTTTATTAGACACATCAAATCGCCCTATCTTGTTTCCCTGGTGTTCGTTGAACCACAAAACTTGTGGATCATCTACTCCGCGAATCCAGAAAGGCAGTGTAGTTGTATGAAAATTATTTTGAGATGTAGGATATCGTGTAATTTTCCCATCTGTAAGATCATAACTTGTAAGAAAGCTTGTACCGTGTTCAGTCAACCACAAGATGTTCTTGTCCACTAGGAGATCAGTTGGAGCCGAGAACAGAGTGACATTGTCCTTTGGAATTTTCTGTGCAAGTGTAATGTCTTGTGCCAAATTGTCTTTTTGATTAATGGCATACTTGAAGATGTTTTGAGTGCCCACATTTGTTATCCATACAGAATCATTTTGCAAAAATATTCCAGCCGGATTAGTATCAGAACCCGTATCAAAAGTTGAAATGGTGTAATCATTATTTTGTGGCTTTATGACGCCTACAGTATTGCCACGTAAT
>NZ_RCMC01000251.1:14449-14640 GCF_011319475.1 Candidatus Nitrosotalea sp. FS | reverse complement strand
GAAATGGCATAATCATTATTTTGTGGCTTTATGACACCTACAGTATTGCCACGTAATGTAGTAAACCAGACCTCTCCTTTCTTGTCTGCCTTTATCTGAAACGGAGCCCCAGTCTCAGACACATATGAGGCAAAAGCATGGCTTGAGGGGTCAAATCGCCAGATTGTCTTTGTCCCAAGCGGTGAGAACCA
>NZ_RCMC01000251.1:14139-14439 GCF_011319475.1 Candidatus Nitrosotalea sp. FS | reverse complement strand
GAAATGGCATAATCATTATTTTGTGGCTTTATGACACCTACAGTATTGCCACGTAACGTAGTAAACCAGACTTCTCCTTTCTTGTCTGCCTTTATCTGAAACGGAGCCCCAGTCTCAGATACATATGATGTAAAAGCATGGCTTGAGGGGTCAAATCGCCAAATGGTCTTTGTCCCAAGCGGTGAAAACCAGATATTTCCAACATCATCTTGCACAATTGCCCAGACCATAGTAGAGTTTACTCCTGCATTTGTATACGGTGTTGTTCCACTCTTTATCAGATATTTTTCCACCTGTCCG
>NZ_RCMC01000251.1:13961-14129 GCF_011319475.1 Candidatus Nitrosotalea sp. FS | reverse complement strand
GATGTTTCCAATATCATCTTGCACAATTGCCCAGACCATAGTAGAGTTTACTCCTGTATTTGTATACGGTATTGTTCCACTCTTTATCAGATATTTTTCCACTTGTCCACTTGATGGGTCAACAGAATAGAGCGTGGCATTTTGTGCCGTAACCCAAACCAATCCTGA
>NZ_RCMC01000251.1:13584-13951 GCF_011319475.1 Candidatus Nitrosotalea sp. FS | reverse complement strand
CATCTTGCACAATTGCCCAGACCATAGTAGAGTTTACTCCTGCATTTGTATACGGTATTGTTCCACTCTTTATCAGATATTTTTCCACTTGTCCACTTAACGGGTCAACAGAATAGAGCGTGGCATTTTGTGCCGTAACCCAAACCAATCCTGTCTTGTCTGCAACCAATCCATTGGGAGCTGAACCAACTGGTAAAGAATATTCCTTGACATATGGACTCTTTTTCTCAGGAATAACATTTTGAAGTTCTACTTTGCTAAAACTTTGATCAAGATACACAGACACAAGTATTACCGCTACAATTATTGCAGTTATCACAATTTTTTTCAATACCAAGTTATCTCAAGATACAATTGACAATGTCTG
>NZ_RCMC01000251.1:12252-13574 GCF_011319475.1 Candidatus Nitrosotalea sp. FS | reverse complement strand
GGGAGCTGAACCAACTGGTAAAGAATATTCCTTGACATATGGACTCTTTTTCTCAGAAATAACATTTTGAAGTTCTACTTTGCTAAAGCTTTGATCAAGATATACAGACACAAGTATTGCCACTACAATTATTACAGTTATCACAATTTTTTTCGATACCAAGTTATCTCAAGATATAATTGGCAATGTCTACTCTTATTAGTCTCTCGAAGTTCAGATGTCTTGCATACCATCCAGGAATATGAAATATTTTGACGATATCACAAATACAGTCAATATAATATAGGAATGCGCCCCATGTCATCTTGTGCAGAAACGATTCTATGTCTTTCTTCCAATTTACTTGAGCTTTTTTGTGGTACTGGGAATTTACGAAGTGTATCACCCTCCATTTAGTACAGATTCTGCAAGGATTGGAGATTACGAAATCAAAGTAGAAACAACTCCTCCAGTTCCAGAGGCAGGAAAAGTTACTACAATACATTTTCTAGTTCTAGACAAAAATGAAAACCCCGTCGACAATTTCAGGATGGGTGTTCAAGTATACTATAATGACAACATGGTAAGCTCATTTCTCCCATCAGACCATAACTCTGGAAAATGGGATTTGGATTACACCTTCAACGAACCAGGAAATCACGTAATCAGAGTAGACCTTGTTGATTTCAAAAATGGAGGAATATTGCCATATGCATTCAACATAGGCGTGCTTAATTTCTACATGAGTTTGTTCACATATCTCATAATAGCAGGACTTGCAGGAGCAGCAGGAATCGTAATTGCCATAATTTTGTTCCAGAGAAAAATCTGGCCCAAGAAAAGTAAAACATAGAGGCGTGGTCCTACGTTGCAGGACTGTTGGAGATTACCTCCTTTGGAATCAACGCCATTGCGTGAATTCTGGAATCATACCTGCTGGACCACGCATCGTCAAGCCATTTGTAGTGACTTTACGATCACAATTATAATATAATTTCAAATTATTTAAGAATTTATCTCAAAAACATATCAATAAAATCATTATATGAAATATTTGCACAAATATAGAATTTTTATAAAATTATCACATTGTAATAATGACATCAATCAAGCATGTTCCAGAATCTTGAATAACGAAACAATCCAACCCAGCCAGAGATGAACAGTATAATTGACAATGCAAACAAAAGATACATCTCTCTTTTACGATGTGCTAGATCAAGATTTAGAAAGACAAATGCACCAAGCCCTATCAGACCAAAAAAAAGTATCAGCCTTCCAAGTCGTTTGAAATTCAACTAGTGACACACTCCATGGCATAATATAAAACAGATCTGCCCTGA
>NZ_RCMC01000251.1:10117-12242 GCF_011319475.1 Candidatus Nitrosotalea sp. FS | reverse complement strand
TTTGAAATTCAACTAGTGACACACTCCATGGCATAATATAAAACAGATCTGCCCTGGTACCATAAAACTAGGACGATGAAAAATCACACAATTCCACATTTTTCATAATATTGCTGATGATACTCTTCTGCCTTGTAGAATTCAGTTGCAGGTACTATCTCAGTCACGATTTTTTTGCCATATTTCCCAGATTTTTCCAGGCTCTCTTTTGACTGTCTTGCCTCCTTTTCTTGGTCTGGTGTATGACAAAATACGGCTGACCTATACTGGGTTCCAACATCTGGACCTTGTCTATTCAGTGTGGTGGGGTCATGATTATTCCAAAACATGTCCAGAATCTCACCATATGATATCGTTGTAGGATCATACTCTACCTGTACCACTTCAGCATGTCCAGTCATATCGGTGCAGACATCCTCATATGTCGGATTTTTGGTTTTGCCACCCATGTAACCGACACTTGTTGATGTTATTCCTTTTTTTCTAAAAACATGTTCTATGCACCAAAAACAACCTGCACCAAATGTTGCTTTGCATGATTACATATCATCCATACAAGAATTAAATTCTATCGAGAAAGCAAATAGATAGATTTTGCCACGTCTTGGTCAGACACCTTACCTTCTGACCATCCACACAGTGATGTCTTGTCAGGTGTCTGGACCGATGAATCTCCTTGTACAAATATGGTACCGCGTGAAACAAGATATTTCAAAGCATAGCTTAACTCACTGTCAGTCATATCTCCATTGCACCAAAATCCCACGGTCTTTTTGGTCCAGAATGGAATGTGGCTCTGAATTGCCAGCACGTTTATTGAAAATGTCTTTACCACAGAGTTTCCATTCTGATCCTTTGCAGCACAAGTCACAGTTGTTGTACCAATTGCAAAAAAAGAGCCCGACTTGGGATCACATACTGGACTCTGTAGATTTGACATGATTGTAGAGTTTGCATAGTTGATGCTTGCCCCAATGGAATTTGTTGCATAAAATGTCAATGAAGGTGGAACCAGATGCGATACATTAGGAGACGAACTTGAGCTAGAGGTATCATACGAGCCGCCTCCCACTGTTACAAATACACTTGACGGAAGAGACGGGTCAGCAAATCTAAACTCTAGTGTAGAGCCCATCTCTACTGGAAATCCACCAACTGATTTTGGGATTTTGATATTTACCTCAAATGTATCAGTATTAGGTCCAGTCTCCCTCAATGCATCCGGATTTGCCTGAAATGCACTGTCTGCAAGTGTAGTTTGAACTCCGCCCATGTGAAATTCTACCATATCAAGCGGAATATCATCAGGTGTTTGTGAATCAAGATTATAGTTTGGGGCATAGATATGCAGTTTAAAGTATTGACCAATTCTGACATTGGACGATGATCCTGTACTAGACGATGAACCCGTAACAGGACTTGATGGAGCGCTTGTCAAGACTTTGGATTGTGTCAAGTCAGTCGGATTTCCAGAATAATCTGCCCTCTGGTGATATGTCATGACAACAACATCACCATCTTTGATGGGTTTTCCATCAACAGAATCTGGTACCGTGAAATAAAGTTGAAAGACACCAGTATCAATTCCAGTTTCCACCATGGCACCAGGCCCAGATACCGGAACTCCATTTATTGTAAAATCAACCAGTCCACCTGTAGATATTGTCATCACTGCACGATGATCAGTGGACAGATTAGAGTCAGTCACATAAAAAGTCAAGACAGTTCCAGGTGTTGCAGGCTCTGCATAAGAAAGCGACATTGGCAGCAAAAGCAAAATTACAAGAAAGCCCTTCACATAAAAAATATTCATTATGAAACACTTGGATACAATTGTACTTAGCCTTTTTTGAGAAGCTTTGGTTTTAGTTTCGTGTTGTTTTTTAAGAGTTCAAGTGCAATTGTTTTGTTGTTTAATGCCAAGTCAAACTTTTTGTCAATCTTTAGAGCCGCATTAAAACACTTTATCGCGTCCTTTAGCAGACCAACCTCTCCCAGTGAGAGGCCCTTGTATGCTATTGCCATGGCATACTTTGGCTGGATTTTGAGTGCCTTGTCATAGCAATCTATTGCATCATGGTATTTTCCAAGTGTGTGTAATGCAGAACCCTTGTTTACAAGAGCA
>NZ_RCMC01000251.1:9650-10099 GCF_011319475.1 Candidatus Nitrosotalea sp. FS | reverse complement strand
AATGCATCATCATAGCATTTTATTGCCTTGGAGTGTTTTCCAAGAGTCTGTAGTGTAACACCTTTGTTTATCATGGCAGTGATGTTTTTTGGATCCTTGAACAAAATCAGATCATAATACTCCAACGCTAGTGTGTATTTGCCTTCTTCACACAGTTCGTATGCCTCATCTAAAAGCGAGGATTTACCCATCATCAAGAGTTAAAGATCTGTAGATATTATATTTTTAGAATATCTTGTATCAAGTACGGGTCAAGACAGATTAAACATGCATGCCCGATCAATGAGAGCGATCTCAGCACACATTCTACAAGTATAGAATATGACAATTTCTCGACTAAAAAATAAAAAAGGCATGATACACAACAATCTTTAACGGCAATTCCTTGCGAAAGTCTAATGCACACGATAATCTTTGACTTTGATGGCACCATAGCAGACACGCTGTCT
>NZ_RCMC01000251.1:9464-9572 GCF_011319475.1 Candidatus Nitrosotalea sp. FS | reverse complement strand
ATTGCCATGGCATACTTTGGCTGGATTTTGAGTGCCTTGTCATAGCAATCTATTGCGTCATGATATTTTCCAAGTGTATGTAATGCAGAACCCTTGTTTACAAGAGCG
>NZ_RCMC01000251.1:0-9435 GCF_011319475.1 Candidatus Nitrosotalea sp. FS | reverse complement strand
GAGATGAACAAAGAAATCATCAACCTAAAGACTGCAGTAGACCTAAGAGATACGCTTGTGCACCTCAAAGAGAACGGTTGTGTACTAGGGATACTTACCACAAATTCCAGAGAAAATGTGGTTGAATTTTTAAAGAAAAATGATCTTGAACTGTTTGATTTTGTCTATTCAGGCAGAGCAGTCTTTGGCAAGAGTAGACTATTGAAAAAGATGATGAAAGAAAAAACCATACCACATGAGGATCCAATCTACGTAGGCGATGAGATAAGAGATGTAGAGGCCGCCCAAAAGGCAGGAATCAGGGTGATAGGGGTGTCATGGGGGTACAACACCAAAAGTGCTTTGCTAAAATTCCATCCTGATCATGTCATTGAGGAACCAGAAGAGCTCAAAGGCATAATCTTAAACTAGAATTGTAAAGGTAAAATATTTTGAGAAAACTAATCAGGTTAGTTTGAAATAACACCACAAGGTGCAACAAGTAAATGACTGATGATGTAACAGAAGATGAAAAAAAGGCATTGACTCCAGAATCAGGATTTGACCTGTGTGGTATAGATTATTTTGAATCACTTGGAAGAAGATTATACTTTATTGCACATTATGATAGATATCAAGATGCGTTAAACGCAAAAAAAGAACGAGACAGACCAGATGAATATTTGATTTTGTATAAAGGCTCACCGTGATATCATGTACTTTTTAGAATCTTGTTTTTCATCAGACATTGTTTTAAAAATTCTCACAGCTTCAAGATGTGAACAATTTGCCTTCAAGCCCTTGCCGTGATGAAATTTATAAAAATTCTTGAATCCTTCACAATCACAACTGTCAGATGTAACCATGTATGATTTTGATGGGTCGCTTGATGATTTTACCTGGAACAAGTCATTGTCAATCATGACTACGCCGCTTTTTGCCAATGCCTTGGCCTTTTTGATAGTATTGGCACTCATGTATCCTACAATGTATCTCAATTAAATAATCCTTAAGTTTTTTTAACATAATTGACTAGCATGCCAGAAGAGCCAGAAGACTCTGAATCAAAGATAATCAACCAAATGTTTGATGAAATAATGAAGATGATTCGTGAGAAACAGATCAAACTAGAATCCATTGTTCAGAGAACCGTTGAGCAGGGAACCATGCAAAAAGAGTCGTTTGACCGAATATATCGAATGCTCACAGATCATGGTAAAAAGAAACAATGGATATGAGACTAAATTTCAGAGTCAACTAGTAGAAATCAAGATAGAAAAAATTGGAGAGGTGTCTTTGGTAGGACCTCTCCAAGAAAGTGCTTGCCTGGCCAAAATGCTGACTAAGAGACACATATTATGTGAATTACATGTTTGACCTAACTTTCATTTCTAGTAGGACATTAGCAGATATAGGATTCGCTCAATAGAAAAGCTGAGTTTTCATAACATTAGCTGATTGACAAGACTATAATTTTACGTTCAGGTTTTTGATTTTTTGAATTATCATGTCATGTTCGGATTCAGGCTCTGTAGATAGTATCAACAGACCATCATCAAGAAACAGGGTGATGAGCTTTACTCTTTCTTTTGATGTTATCATCCAGTTGGTCTTGCNTTCTGTGGACAGTATCAACAGACCATCATCAAGAAACAGAGTGATGAGTTTTACTCTTTCTTTTGATGTTATCATCCAGTTGGTCTTGCCTAATTTTTTATTGAACATCTCATCCCAGGATGCCTTGACAGATGCCTGGTAGTGAACCATGTTGCTTAGTTCTTCATCAAGCAATGGTGCTGCAGTTTGTTTTCTGGCAAACGTTATCAGTTTCCTGTCTTTTATTCTGCCTACAAAACGTATGGAACCATCAAGTTTTAAGATCTGTGTATATGGATCTGATTGTTTTATGCGCTGTGCCAATTGTTGACTAATTAGATCCAAAGGAAATTTAACTCTATGCCGAGATCTAGACAGAACATGAGAAATGAAACTGATATGGTACTGCTAGAGAATATAATATCAAAACATCAGATTGGAAAAGATGTTGCATCAGTAATAAAACAATCATGGAACAGAATAGACGCAATAGACGAATCCAAGACATTCAGATATGAACCAATAGAAGAATTTGAGAAAAAACTGCCACATCTAAACATGCTAAAAGAGAAAGCAACAGAGTCGTTTAGGCCATTTGCAGACAGATACCGCACATCGCTTTGTGCCGCCATGGGCATACCTATGATGGATTCAATATCAAAAGCAGGCAAGGTCGGAATTTATGAGGCATTTTACGAGTTGTTCGGGCTTACAAATGCCAAAGCCAAGAGATTTGGTCTTGCTGCACTATATTCGTCAATACAGGGTCAAAAAAACGAGGCTCCAGGAACGTATAACATTGTGTTTGACAGAGATTCACCTTGGACATTTAGAAATGAGGTAGAACACATGGAAGAATATGCCAGATATCATTTCAACAGCTACANGTATGAACCAATAGAAGAGTTTGAGAAAAGGCTGCCACATCTAAACAGGCTAAAAGAGAAAGCTACAGAATCATTTAGGCCATTTGCAGACAGATATCATACATCGCTTTGTGCAGCCATGGGTGTACCCATGATGGATTCAATATCAAAAGCAAGCAAGGCGGGGATTTTTGAGGCATTTTACGAGTTGTTCGGGCTGACAAATGCCAAAGCCAAGAGATTTGGTCTTGCTGCACTATATTCAGCAATACAGAGTCAAAAAAACGATATCCCAGATACGTATAACATCGTATTTGACAGAGACTCGCCTTGGACATTTAGAAACGAGGCAGAGCACATGGAAGAATATGCCAGATATCATTTCAACAGTTACATGATAAATCAAGTAGTCAATGCGACAAATCCATTTGGTCCAGTGATGGAACTATACGAACATGGTGCAGCTGATTTCATATTCATGCAAACAGAACAAAACGGAAAAATTAAGGAACTACTATCCACGTTTCATACTGTCAGTACAGATATTGGAAATGTGATTGCAGNAGTAATAGAATTATACGAACATGGTGCAGCAGATTTCATATTCATGCAAACAGAACAAGATGGAAAAATTAAGGAAATGTTATCCACATTTCATACTGTCAGTGCAGATATTGGAAATGTTATTGCAGTGCACATGACAGGTGATGACAAACTTTTCCATTATAGAAAGTGGGGTGAGCCTTATTTTACACTCAATGCAATCAAAGGTAAAACAAAATTAAGAATCATAGGAATTGCAGATCAGAGATTTGCGGCAGACTAGAATTTAGCTCAGTCTATCAGCATCTTTTTTCCATATTCGAACTCCATCAACGAAGACCTGTTCTGGCTCTTCAAATACAGTGTGCCATCTTCCATCATGTGGGAAGAGCTTGTCCATCTCTTTTATCTTATTATTTGTCGGGTATGTGTTAGTCAGTGCACCCCACTTCATGTTTGGAAACTTGGGCATTATTTCGTTGATATCTTTCATCTTCTGATACGTTACAAAATCAAGTGATAAAAATGCTATTCTTTTAGAGTGACTGGTTTTGACCAGTCCCTAGTCAATTAATCCTCATGTGTTGTACAGATACCAATGACAACAATAGTTGGAATCAAGACAAAAGACGGAGTAGTACTTGGATCAGACAAAAGAGCAAGTAAAGGCTTTTTCATCGGATCAAAGATAGTGCAAAAGATTGCAAGGATAGACGACACACTAGCTGTTGCAATTGCAGGACAACTCTCAGATGCAGAATACATCATCAAGGTGGCAAAAGCAGAGAGAAGACTCATGGAATTAAGGAGAGGATTTCCCTTGTCCATAAGAGAAGCCACAAGATTGATTGCAAACATTGCCTATTCTGGCCTTAGAAACTACCAGCCATATTATGTAGAATTGCTGGTTGCAGGCGTAGATAAGGAAGGTGCACATGTCTTTGCAGCAGACATGAGTGGGGCAATTACAGAGGAAGACTTTGCATCGTCAGGGTCAGGCTCACCTATTGCATATGGTGTACTTGAGAGCTTGTACAACAAGGATGTAACCAACAGCCAGGCAAGCGAGATTGCATCGCGTGCAGTATCTGCAGCAATGGAAAGAGATCCTGGTTCTGGAAATGGCATAAACATTTTGGCCATACAAAACTTGCAAAAGGAGGCAGTAGCATAAATGTCAGAATCTCAAAACGGTAACAGATTCCCATTTTATGGTCCACAAGGAAGACTGATTCTTGTAGACAGTGCCTTGGAAGCTGTAAGCAGAGGTTCAACAACAATTGGAATCAAGACTCCAAACTTTGCAATGATTGCAAGCCAGATAAAACCAACACACCCATTGATGGAGCCATCTGAGAAAATATTTCCAATCGACTTTCACATTGGCGCAACAGGTGCAGGGTACATTGGAGATATCCTACAGTTAATTGACACACTACGACTCGAGTCTCAAAAACATCGACTGACATATGAAACACCAATAGACATTGATTCATTGGCAAAACATCTGAGCAGTTTTCTCCACAACTATACCACATATGCAGTAAGGCCACAGGCAGCATCAATGATAGTTGTAGGTGAAGACCAGACTGGAATCCAGTTGTACCAAGTAGATCCAAGTGGAACTTTCTTCAGAGGTTCTGGGTTTGCAATAGGACAAGCATCAGAGACTGCACTTGATACGATCACAAAAGGATACAACAAGAACATGAGTCTAGACCAGGCCATAGAACTTGGCAGAAAGGCAATCGAAAAAGCACTTGGAGAAAAACCCATAGTCGAGACAGGAATAANAATCACAAAAGGATACAACAAGAACCTGAGTCTAGACCAAGCAATAGAACTTGGCAGAAAAGCAATCGAGAAAGCACTTGGAGAAAAGCCCATAGTCGAGACAGGAATAATAGAGCCTGGAAAAGCGTTTCGCAAGATACGCACAGAAAACTAGAATAATCCTCCACTTTTTTATTTTTTATAACCAACAGATACAGAATTTCTTTTAATCAAACACTGACGGCAAGGTGTCAGATATTTACATCACTGTGGTTTTTTGGGCGAATCTTCTTCAAAGTCCAATACAATGCTTTTGAGGGCCACTTTGACTCCTTTTAGAATTTTTAGGCCATGTTTTTTGGTAGAATNGAATCAAACACGGAAGGCAAGGTATCAGATATTTACACTATTGTGGTTTTTTGGGCGAATCTTCCTCAAAATCCAATACAATGCTTTTGAGGGCCACTTTTACTCCTTTTAGAATTTTTAGGCCATGTTTTTTTGTAGAATCGCTTGAAATCATGCATATAATATGCATTCATCACATAAAAGTCTGATCCATCTTTGGTTCTGTCAAGTCTTTGATTGATTTTTATCATCAGGATATGGAATTACAATTTCTAGAATTACTGACTTAATGATTCAATGAATTTTGCGATAGGTTTCTGATAAGAAAACTCTTCCAGTTTTTTATTTATTATTCGCACTATTTGCATAGAGGCATCACCATACAAATCTTGGAGTATAGAAGTTAGATATTCAGGATGTATATAACAATCCGTAATATGACACTGATATCTTTTCTTTAGTTCATCTTTTACGGTACAATAAGNCACATAACAATCAGTAATTTGGCATTGATATCTTTTCTTTAGTTCATCTTTTACTGTACAATAAGCGCCAGAGCCAATATCTAGGAGAGTTTTTTCAAGAATTGTAGATACTAGCCCCTGTCTAACTTTATCATAACCAAGGCCTTCTAATGATGAAAGAATGTTTTGCTTTCCTTCAAGCACTGTCCAGTCTTAACGTATTACATTTACTTAAGAGCCATGTAAGATTGTTCTAGATCTTGGTTACTTGTTGTACAGGACGTGAATGTCATTTTAACCTAAATCAAAAGTTTTGTATCATTACAGACAGAATAAACCTTAGCTTTCCATAATTTTAAAAAAAGCAATTATTGCAGGATCATTTTCCAATTCCCCAAGATAAGAACGGACTTGTGATATCACAGAATCATAATCTTCCTTGTATACATCTTTGAGTACTGTTTTGAGATATTCCGGATGATCATAGCAGTCAGTGATTTTGCAATCATAAAGTGAGCCAAGCTTTGCCAGTACCCGATGGTAATTTACATCCCCTTTTCTCATTAGTACAAGTTCCACATACGAAATCAGGGCTATCTTGTCCGGTTCGGGATCCACCACAANCCGTATACGTCCTTGAGTACTGTTTTGAGATAATCAGGATGATCGTAACAGTCAGTGATTTTACAATCATAAAGAGAACCAAGTTTTGCCAATACCCGGTGATAATTTACATCCCCTTTTCTCATCAGTACAAGTTCCACATATGAAATCAGGGCTATCTTGTCCGGTTCGGGATCCACCACGAGAAATTAGTATTTTATTTTATAATACTTTGTATCCCAGAATTTAAAACTAGTGTCAAATAGACAGGGGTGATGTACGGTTCCTAGTTGTACAAACCAAAAGAACTGTATCGATNTAGAATTTGAAACTAGTGTCAAATAGACAGGAGCGATGTACGGTTCTAGTTATACAAGCCAAAAGAACTGTATCGATTTTTCCCATCAGGTCTTTCTTGACCCTCTTTGAGCAGTTTGGTTATCTGTTCTAGTATACGGTGCGCATTTATTGTAGCATCAGACTTGTTTTTTGCCCCAACTGCATCACTTTCCACAACTGCATATCTTGNCCTTCCCTGACCCTCTTTTAGCAGCTTGGTTATCTGTTCTAGTATACGATGTGCATTTATTGTTGCATCGGACTTGTTGTTTGCCCCAACTGCATCACTTTCCACAACTGCATATCTTGATACCAGTTTTAGGTTAACGTGATACTTGTCGTTGCTTGCCCACTGCAATACAAATCCTCCGTCACCTTCTACCACGCCAATCCATCGTAATGTACCAAACCACTTGCCAAGCAATCGGTTCACAACATCTTCAACTTTGACAGTAGTAGGAATGTATAGTTGAATTATTTGTTCGAACTGCGAATCTTGATTTGAAATTGTTTTTGATAAATTTTCAAGATCAATCCTGGACTTTTTTACAAGTACAGAGTCAAGATTCTTTGTAAGCCTGTAACCATAATCAGTTTTTTTCACCAGTCTTGCATTTTCTAGTCTATGCAAAGATCTTGCCAAGCTTTGTTGATGAATACCTAACTTTCGTACAAGTCCATTGAATGTATACNTCAAGGGATACATCAGGCGAATTATCAATTATTATCTGCACTAGCTTGTCATCTACCTTGACTTCTTTCTCATTTCCTGGTTTTTCTTCATTTTTGTGCTGGTCTTTAGTATCCATCTTTATCTCCAAATAGTCACTTTACTTATTTAAAACTAGTTTAGCTTTTATCACTTGATCTGGCTCTAGCATGACACCGTTGAAGGATTTTATCAAATTACTCGCTTTTTCCATTATTTGTGTGTGATGTAAATCAAATCTATTTTTTCTTGATCTTGTGTTTCTTGAATTTAATCGGAGTTTATTATTACAACAAGGGCAACGTATCCCAATAGATAACGAGTCCACAAATATACTACATACAGAACAAGGTCTTTGTCCCACTGCAAATCTATATCCTCCTAGAGGCTTTTTTGCCGCAAATCTATAGCAAATTCCTTTACACTTCAAATTTCAATTCTCCCTTGCTAATAGAATGTACTCCATTCCAAATAAAATAGACTAGTATTAGCAAAACCTAGTCACACGTATTTTCATACAACTAGAATGTGTTTATTCCAAAATACTCAGGTTTGTGACTTGCGTGTAATTGCAATCACTGCAATAACAATACCTGCAATGCCAATACCGATTCCAGTCATGCTTATCATGTATAGACTATCGGTAGTATTCTTAACCTGCTGGAAAGACTGTACAACATTTGAGACACTCTTTGATGCAGCATCTGCATTATTTTTTGCATCCTCGATGTCACTTGTCAATTGATTTACCAGAGTACCCATCTGTCCGATATTTACAGATGTATCAGATGATGAGCCTGAAGAGGGCGGAAAGTTAAGTGAATCAACACTTGCAACATCATCTAATGGAATTTCATCATCGATTGCTTGATTTTCTACATTACCTTTCAAGACAAGACTGTAAGTTCCGACTCGTGTTGGAATCAAGACTGCATGATATTGACCATCAACGGTACTGCTTGGAAGAAAATCAAGTGGTTTTGTTACTCCACCATACTTGACAGAGATTTGCATGTCTTTTAGAGCATCAATCACTGGTTGTGCACTATCACCACTTCCTTTCTTTACAGTCACCTGTGCCGCATTGAGAAGTCCAGTATATACGGGTTCATTGTCCCATCCGACTTGAACAAGATAATTACCATAAACTTTTGTGATGTGCGCTTCAGCTGGCTTGACAGAAATTGGTGATGCAAAAATGATGGTAGCTATTATTAGTGAAAAAACAGTAGGAACCAAGACTCGTTTTATTTTGTTCATTTCTTTATAGGTTTAAAATCCAAGCCGTGGTCTGAATCTAGTTGCAACAACTACACCTGCAATTGAGACTACTATCAAGATAGCTGGCAATGGAAACTCTGGCACTGGTGGTATAGTATAACCAGTTTTGCTTTCAGAGGCCTCTTGTACATTGTATGTGCTTATCAAAACTGGATGAAGATTAACATGGGCATCTGTCATTATTGTATTTGCATTAGCCTTGTTATTTAGATCTTGTATCAGTTTGGTAAGTGCTGCAGAGATTTTGGTGTTTGCGTCAGACTTGTCTGTATTCTTTGCAGCAAGATCAGTGAATACATTTTGTGCTGCAGTTGCAAGACCTATAGAGTTTTCATATTTATTCTGATCTACTATAGTACTTGGCATAGACGAGCCATTTGACATACCAGACATGTGATCACCGGACATGTTCATTTGTGACATGTCATTTAGATCAACGGTAGAATTTATCGCATCACCATACTTTTCCAAAGATTCCTTTAGTACAAATACAACAGCCAATGCTTGTACAGTTGAGTTGTTAAGCTTGTCTTTGTCAACTCGTACAGGTATGGATTCATCAAGATAACCATTGAGTTTTGTGATGTCATCGTTTACAACACTCTCATTTCCTGTCTTTTGTGCATCAGCTAGCGTGGCATTAATTGTAGACGGAATTTCAGTTGCCAACAATGTGTTTCGTTCTCCCATTTCTCTGGTGTCATTTGCATTCCAATATTCTCCTAATGCGTCAGAATAGTAATCAATTGCACCCTTGTCGCCAACATGTTTTGCAACTATGCTTACTTCTGTTCTGATCTCTGCCATCTTAGCAAGCCAAGATGCACTCTCATCCCCACCAAAGTTGTGAGCAAATGCAGGGTGAGTATAGATCAAACCAGATGCAATAATCGCAGATAGCAACATTGCAATTAATTTGTTGTTCACAAAAAAA
>NZ_RCMC01000012.1 GCF_011319475.1 Candidatus Nitrosotalea sp. FS | reverse complement strand
TTCTTTTTACTTTTGGTTTTGCAAACAAGCCCTCCAGTCAAAAAATTGATGACGGATTACAGTTAACTGACGTATACATCACCGCATCAGCACGCTGCGCACCACCTGAGAACAAGCCTACAAANCGCATCAGCACGCTGTGCCCCACCTGAAAACAAGCCTACAAAAGAAGAGCTTGACAATTGCTTCCCATTTCTTGTCGAGGAGCTAAATATACTGCAAAATATCAAGGTGATAGTTTNCATGGTGGAAACAGAACAGGAAGGATGTTCACAGGAGACAGTTCAGGTGATTGGGTTGCAAAAGTTCTTTTTACATTTGGTTTTGCAAACAAGCCTTCCAGTCAGAAAATTGATGATGGATTACAGTTAACTGATGCATACATTACCGCATCAGCACGCTGTGCCCCACCTGAAAACAAGCCTACACGGAAGAGCTTGACAATTGTTTTCCATTTCTTGTAGAGGAGCTAAGTATACTGCAAAATGTAAAANTCTTGTAGAGGAGCTACGTATACTGCAAAATGTAAAAATAATAATTTGTCTTGGCAGAATAGCGTTTGATACCTGTTGCAAGTTATTAGATATCAAACACGCCAAATTCTCACATGGTGCAAAATTTACTCATGAAAAATTTGTTGTCATTTGTTCGNAAATATCAAGGTGATAGTTTGTCTTGGCAGGATAGCATTTGATACATGTTGCAAGTTATTAGATATCAAACACGCTAAATTCTCTCATGGTGCAAAATTTACCCATGAAAAGTATATTGTCATTTGTTCATACCATCCAAGCAGACAGAATACACAGACTGGAAGATTGACATGGAACCAATGGTCTTCTGTATTTTCAGATGCANAGAATACACAGACTGGAAGACTGACATGGAACCAATGGTCCTCAGTGTTTTCAGATGCAAGAAACACCCTTTCATAGAATCACACAAAAGGATTCAAGATAGAATTTTCAGATCAGGCCAAGGTTTTTTGTAAAAAGAAGATAAAAAGAAGACGCATTCGCCAGTCTCCCCATCCGAGCTTCCCTACTCGTATGTTGATTGTGACGATACGCCGGAGGGTGATGGAACTGATGGGAATCTGTCGCCAATCTGCTGTTCTGCAACTGCAGATGCTTCTTGCAAAATCCTTTCTGTCTCTTCGTTTGATGCATCAGTGTCGACGCTAAAGTCTCCACCTGCTAGTGAGTCCATCATCAAACCATTGAGAGTCTGTGTCATTGCATTGAGTTCAGAATCTGCTTCTGGCATGAACCTTCCAAGTGATGATTTGAGTCCTTTCATTGTGGACATTGCAGGGGCGATTGCTACCATTGCATCACCGAGGTCATGTATTGTGGTTAGACGCAATTGTACTTGCTCTAATGCCATTCTAGCATTTCCTAACATCTTTGACACTTTTCTAATCTCAGCTAGTTCGTTTGACAGAACTCTACTTGTTGCTGCATCGTGATGTTGCATTGCGGCTACGATTCTCTTGAACAACTGAGCATCTCTTTCTCTCAGTTTGCCCAACATAGAATCCATCTTCGATATTTGACCCTGTAACTTGTTCACAGCTTGCTCAATCCTAGGTTTTAGAGCGCCTTGTGGTTTTACAGTTTCACGTAATTTTTCTGATATACCAACAGACTCAGGTCGAGTCCAGGTCTTATCGAAGCCGGTCATGCGGGGTAGTCCAAAAGTTGCTTCTTAATGGAAGGTGTATACATTCCTCAACACTAGGCTAAATTTAGCTAACAAAACGTAAATCACTCTTTTTGTGGTTTGATGGTATAATGGCAAAGATAGCAGTCTTTGATTCTGGCATGGGTTCACTTTCAGTGATAAAACCAATACAAAAAAGAATCAAGGCAGAAATAATCTATTTTGCAGACCAAAAAAATTACCCATATGGCACCAAGACTGTACCCCAACTTGACAAAATAATACAGTCCACAATTTCAAAATTGCAAGAAAAATTTTCTCCAGATGTTATAGTAGTTGGCTCCAACACACCATCGTTGTTGTTGCACATAGAAAAAAAAGACAAGATAATTGGAGTATATCCACCACTAAAGGAGGCTGCATCCAAAACAAGATCTGGAAAAATCGGCATACTTGTAACAAGATCAGTTGTGAAAAGCAAGACACTTGATAGATACATCAAAAAAAATATTTCATCCAAGATTCATGTAACAAAGATTAATGCAACACTACTTGTAGACTTGGTCNGCTGCATCCAAAACAAGATCAGGAAAGATTGGCATACTTGCAACAAGATCAGTTGTAAAAAGCAAGACACTTGACAGATACATTAAAAAAAATATTCCATCCAGGATTGATGTCACAAAGATTAATGCAACTCCACTTGTAGACTTGGTGGAATCCGGAAAATTCATTTCGCAAAAACAATTATCAAAAGATACTATACAAAAAATCATCAAGCCATATGTAGAAAATAATACAGATGTATTTACGTTATCAAGCACACACTTGCCATTTCTTATGCCAATTCTAAAAGAACTGTTTCCAGGCATAACATTTCTAGATCCTGCAGATACAGTGGCTAAGCGTGNAAAATAATATAGATGTGTTTACATTATCAAGCACACACTTGCCATTTCTTGTGCCAATTCTAAAAGAATTGTTTCCAGGTATAACATTTCTAGATCCTGCAGATACAGTAGCTAAACGTGTTGCAAATATATCAAAACACAAATCAACAAAATCTAGATTAAAAATTTATACATCAGGAGATGTTGATGCGTTTCAAAAACAATTACAAAAAATAGGAATCAAAAACAAAGTGAATCCATTATGATTTTACTTGGGCCTTTCTGTATCCATGAGTAAATGTCTTGTCATACAGTTTTGAATACTCGTATGATTTTGGATTTACAACATCTCCAATTATGATAATTGCAGTCCTTGTTATTTTTTCATCGCGTATCTTTTTTGCAATATCCTCTAGTGTTCCCGTTATTTTCTTCTCATCACTCCAGCTTGCCCTGTAAACCACTCCAACAGGTGTTGATTTGGGATATCCACCCTTGATTGCCTCTTGTACGATCTTTGGTAGGAGATGAATGCTGAGATAAAATATCAATGTGGCCTTGTGTTTGGCAAGCTCTGAAATTTGTTCTCGCTTTGGAACCTTGGTTCGCGATTCAGCCCTTGTTACAATGATTGTCTGAGTGACACCTGGCAGTGTGAGCTCACACCCAAGTGCAGCAGCTGATGCCAAAAATGACGTGATTCCAGGTACTACCTCATAGTCTATTCCTTCTTTTTTTAGATTGTCTGTTTGCTCCCTGATTGCACCATAGATGCTTGGGTCCCCGTCATGCAATCTTACAACAAGTTTTCCTTTCAATGCATTCTCTTTTAAAATCTTGAAGATATCTTCTCTTACAAGTTTTGCAGCATCATGAAGTTGTGATTTTTTGCATATCTTGATGATTTCTGGTGGAATTAGTGACCCGGAATATACAATAACGTCAGCCTTTTGAATCAGTTTTTTTGCCTTTACTGTTATCAGTTCAGGATCTCCTGGGCCANGGGTCCCCGTCATGCAATCTTACAACAAGTTTTCCTTTCAGTGCATTCTCTTTTAGAATCTTGAAGATGTCTTCTCGTACAAGTTTTGCAGCATCATGGAGTTGTGATTTTTTGCACATCTTGATAATCTCTGGTGGAATTAACGATCCAGAGTAAACTATAACGTCAGCCTTTTGAATTAGTTTTTTTGCCTTTATTGTTATCAGTTCGGGATCTCCTGGGCCGCAGCCTACAAAGTATACCTTATGCACGCTTTACCACCATTATTGAAAAATATTTTGTAGTCATGGTATCTTTTGTAACTTGACCCAGTGTTAACTTTTTGATTATCTCCTGGTCAGTTCCAATGTCTTGTCCAATTGCAAAGATTGAGCTGTCTGGAAATCCAGCTTCTCGAAGTAATGCTATCACTTGATCAAAGTATCTCCCGTCTTTTAGAAATATCATGGTATCGCAATTTTTTGCAGTCTCCTTTACTCGCGATAGATCATAGCAAGACGGAATCACTGCCATGGTCTCTGCACCTTCTGCAAGACTGATTCCAACTTTTGATGCAAAAGTAAACATGGAAACAATTCCCGGTATGACGCTTATCTTAATCTGTGGATATTTTCCTTGTAATTCTCTGTCAATGTATATCCATGTGCTGTAAAGATATGGATCGCCAACTGTAAGATAGACTACTTTTTTTCCAGAAAGAACTTTTTCTGCAATGACTTGGGCATTTTGGAGCCAACTGTTTTCAAGTGTGTCTTTTTCTTTTACCATTGGAAATACCAGGTTGACAACTTCGGGTTTTTTTGACTTGTCTACTAGTGATTCAATAATAGAATAAACAATGCTTGGTTTTCCTTCCTTAGAGGTAGGACATACAATAACTTCGGCATTTTGTATTGCTTTTACTGCTTTTACCGTTAAAAGCTCTGGATCGCCAGGTCCGCATCCAACACAGATAAGATCAGGCATTGATTGCAATCAAAATTGTACCTAATTAAAATCTAGATTTTGGTTGCAGATATTATGGTAACAGGATTTCTTGCAAGGAACATGGTGCCAGTCGAAGTTTTTTTGCTCTTGGATATGGTTACCTGAATGATATCAACTGATGAAAATTTTAGCTTTTCAATTACATTTAGCACAGAATACAGTGTTTCAACCAAAATGGTTCCTATCACTATTCTTCCTCCCTGTTTTAGTTTTGATTCACACAGTTTTATTATGTCAGCAGTCTCCCCACCTGTTCCTCCGATAAATATGGCATCTGCCACTGGCAACTCGTCAATTTTTTGCATAGCATTTCCTAGAATTACAGACACATTAGATATCTGGAACTTTTCCAAGTTTTTCTTTGTAAGTTCTACTGCATTTTGGTCAATGTCTATTGAAAAGACCTTGCCAGAGAATCCCACCTGGTTTGCAGCCTCGATCGATATCGACCCGCTTCCACATCCAACATCATATACTGTCTGCCCAGCTGAGAGTCTTGCCTTACTTATCTGTATAACTCGAACTTCCTCTTTTGTNCAGTTCCTCCGATAAATATGGCATCTGCCACTGGCAGCTCGTTAATTTTTTGCATAGCGTTTCCCAGAATTAGAGACACATTAGATATCTGGAATTTTTCCAAGTTTTTCTTTGTAAGTTCGACTGCATTTGAGTCAATGTCTATTGAAAAGACCTTGCCAGAAGGTCCCACCTGGTTTGCAGCCTCGATTGATATCGACCCGCTTCCACATCCAACATCATATACTGTCTGTCCAGCTGAGAGTCTTGCCTTGCTTATCTGTATAACTCGAACTTCTTCTTTTGTAATTGGTACATCCTCTACTCTTTCAAATAATTCATCAGGAATTCCAGGAGTGCGATGTTTCCACATTTAGTTTACCTGAAGCCTGGTTAATATTTAGAACTACCTGACTGTTGCAATTCCCACATCGGGATGAATTAGTGTATTTACCAAAATCCAACAAAAGATGAACATCAAAAAATAGCTTCCATATCCTGTTGTAATGAGTTTTTTCTTGTCTGAGATTGGAATAGGAATCCTCATAGATTTTGCTATTACGTATGAACCAGCGAATAAAATTATCATTATTCCAAATCCCAGTACTACCCTAGATGATTCGACTTGACCGTTTCCAATGAGTGCAGAAAGGGATCCGGCCAGCACTCCCATACCTACANTTCCATACCCTGTTGTAATGAGTTTTTTCTTGTCTGATATCGCAATAGGAATCCTCATAGATTTTGCTACTGCATATGAAACAACAAATAAGATTATCATTATTCCAAATCCCAGCGCTACTCTAGATGATTCTGCTTGATCGTTTCCAATAATTGCAGAAAGGGATCCGGCTAGCACTCCCATACCTACCCGTAGCCAGAATAATTTATCCAGTCCACCTTTTACCTTTGATTCTTCGGTTTGGCTAGTACCTGGTGAGCCTACAGGATTGTCCTTTGTATTATCATCAACATCGGGTTTTTCATCTCCCTTTTTCTTTGGATGTCTTACCAACTAAATTTTCAAAATCACTCGGTTTAATCCCGTTTAAAATGTTTGGTTACAATAGTAAAGGTATAATCAGCGTCAAGAAGAGTTAGGTATCATGACGCTTGCAGGTATAGAACTACGTTATCTAATTACAGAGATGAACAAGCAAGTAAAGGACTATTATGTAAGCAACATTTACGGTGTAAGTCGCAGTAGCATTCTTTTCAAATTGCATCATGCAGAAAAGCCAGATTTACTCATAATGTTCTCAACTTTTGGCTTGTGGGTAACTGGCATAAAAATAAATCAAATGGAAGAGAACCGGCTGATAAAACGATTAAGAAATGATCTTTTGCGAAGCAAGATATCAGAGATAAAACAGCTTGGCAGCGAAAGAATTGTCTACATGACATTTTCAGGATTTGACCAAGAATTTATCTTGGTTGGAGAGTTCTTCGGAGACGGCAATATCATATTGTGTAATAAAGAAATGAAAATTCTTTCCTTGTTGCATTCAATTGATGTACGACACAGAAAGCTTGCAGTAGGATTGAATTATGTTCCTCCTCCATCTTCTGGATTAAACATTTTAGAAGTTACAAAAGAAAATATCCAAGAGATCAAGACAAGTTCTGCACCAGTTGTAAGATGGATAGGAAGAACACTGGGACTTCCAGGAAAATATGCCGAAGAGATAGTCAAGATAAGCAATTTGAATCCAGAGAAATTAGGAAATACATTATCTGACAAGGAAGTTGAAGATATTTTTCATGCAACAAAAGGCCTAATTGATAAAGTGACAACCGGGGATCATGACGCATACATAATACGGGATACAAAAAGTTCAGATGTCATCCCAGTAGCTCTTGGTGACATGGGTCAAAGAACTAATGTAATGAAAGTGCCTAGCTTCATGGAGGGNACACTTTTTTCAGAGAATCTTCTTGAACAAGGAAAATCATCGCAATCCACTACAGCAAACCAGAAGATCATCGAGCTTGAACACAAACTTGAGGAACAGAACAAGGCAATTTTGCTAGTAAAGGAAAGATCAAGTTCAATCTCTAGTGTTGCAAAGGCGCTTCTTGAGATATCATATACAGGCATAACATCGNTCACAAACTGCAAGAGAGAGCGGTATTTTTCTGATAAACGTCAACGGTGAAAAAATAAAAATTGACGCCAATTCATCAATCCAAGCAATTGCGTCGACATTATTTAACGAGTCAAAGAAACAGATGAGGGCAACTGATACCATCAATCTAGAAAAGAAAAAGACTGAGAAAAGTTTGGAGCTTGTCAAAAAGCAAGCAAGTGTTGCACAGAATTCCATAGTATTTGCAGTTCAAAAAAAGAAGGAATGGTTTGAAAGATACAGATGGTTCATCACATCAGATGGCCATCTAGCAATAGGAGGACGTGATGCATCATCAAATTCAGCAGTGATAAGAAAACATCTCAACAAGAACGACATGGTATTTCATGCAGAGATTGTAGGATCGCCATTTTTCCTTTTAAGAGAATGTACAGAAAACGATCTTGCCAGTGTAAAAGAAGTTNCGACATGGTGTTTCATGCAGAGATTGTAGGATCGCCATTCTTCCTTTTACGAGAAAGTACAGAAAATGATCTTGCCAGTGCAAAAGAAGTCGCACAGGCTACAGTATGTTTTAGCAGGGCATGGAGAGCAGGAGTATACGGATTAAATGCATATTGGATAAAGCCAGATCAGGTCAAGACTGCTGCACCAAGCGGACAGTTCATCGCAAAAGGATCATTTGTAATTGAGGGATCTAGAAACTTTGTACAAGTAACTTCATTGCAACTGTCAATCGGTCTGTATGAAAAAGATGAGAGTTATCTTTTGATGAGCGGAACACCGCAAGCAATAAAGAAAAATTGCATCTATTACATCACCATAGAGCCATCCGGGATGGACATGACAGAGTTTGCAAAGAAAATAAAACTAGAATTCATGAAATTCAAAGAAAAAGAAGATATCGTGAGAGCAATCTCAATTGATGATTTCATAAGAGTCCTTCCTGCAGGTGAGAGCCACATAGTAGAAGCAGGTCAGGGGGAGGCATACAATTGAGCGCAGACAAACCAAATTTTGTGGTAGATTCAATGTTAGGTAATCTAGCAAAGAAATTGAGAATACTAGGATATGATTCCAAGTATTTTTCCTCAATTGAAGATGACAAGCTAATCTTGATAGCAAAAAATGAAAAACGTATAATCCTAACAAAAGATGAGCAGTTAAGCAAAAATGCAGAAAAACAAAACATTGGATGTGTCCTCATCAGAGGAAGTGATGAGCTTGAACAAATTATGCAGATAAATGCAAAGATCAAGTTTGATAAATTTGTGATGGATACAAACAATTCCCGATGCATTGCATGTAATGGAATTTTGCAGCCAGTTGAAAAATACAGAATCATAGGAAAGATTCCAGAAGGAGTCTTGGAACGAGAAAAAAAGTTTTGGATGTGTGATTCCTGCAAAAAGATTTACTGGGAGGGAACCCATTTTGAAAAACTTCAAGAGTTTGTATCCAGATTAAATGATAGAATGGAATTGATTGTATCAGATGAAGACGGTCAAACATTGGTAAAGACTGCACGCCTAGTTGTTACACAATACATCAAAGAGGGGGAAAAAATCGAATTATCAAATGATATCAAATCCAGGTTTTCATTCAAGTCAGGAGTATTTGTTACACTAGATAAAGAAGACAACCTGAGAGGATGCATAGGGTTTCCAACTCCTGACAGAATGCTGTACCAGTCTCTNTTGTTACACTAGACAAAGAAGACAATCTAAGAGGATGTATAGGGTTTCCAACTCCTGATAGGATGCTGCACCAGTCTNTTGTTACACTAGACAAAGAAGACAATCTAAGAGGATGTATTGGATTTCCAACTCCTGACAGGATACTGCACCAGTCGCTTGTAGACGCAGCCATTGCATCATCTACAGAGGATCCTCGCTTTCCACCTGTGAGGTTACAGGAACTAGACGATATCACGTTTGAAGTTACTATACTGACTCCGCCTGTTGAGATCAAAGTCAATGATACCTCAGAGTATCCTAAAATGATAAAGATAGGCAGAGATGGGCTCATTGTAAAATGGGAGCTTGGGTCAGGATTGCTTTTACCTCAGGTTCCTGTTGAATATGGCTGGAATGAGACAGAGTTTCTAAATCACACGTGTGAAAAAGCTGGGGCGCCTTCCAGTCATTGGAAACAAAAAAGTGTAAAGATTTCAAGATTTGAGGGAATCATATTCAAAGAGACAAAACCAAACGGGCCTGTCAAGAGACTAGAATTATAAAATTTTTCCTTCAACTGCATCAAGTGTTATTTCTTTATTTTCTTGCAGCAAATCATAATCATCTTTGCTTACAACAACTAATGGGATATTTGATATCGCACATCCAGATGCTGTTGTCAAATCAGCCTTTATGCAGATCATGGCAAGCGGTGCACACTTGTTATACTTTAGAGAATACAAAGTATATGCACCAACACTGCTTCCTATTCCAAAAGGAAATGCAAGAATTTTGTCTCCAATTGATTTTCCAAAGAGATCATGTTTTTTGTCATGCACTATGCCTGTCTTTTTATCAATTCCGCCAAGAAAGTTTATCGGATTTTTAGCTACAAGTAGCGGACCTTTTGTTTTTCCTCGAACAATTACCTTGACGTTCATCTTGTCTCCTCCTCCACAATTCTTTTGAGACTTTTGAGATTTACATCGACCTTGTTAGAACTTTTCAGATAGTATGCACCCTTGACACTATTTGTAACAACAGAATCTACCTCTTTGTTATCAACTAGTGGAGACAGACAAGTACAACAATCATACAAGATTTCTCCGCCTGCTCGTTCTATCTCCTTGGAATAACCTAAATCTCTTATTTGCCCTTGAATTGCACGTGGACAAAATATCATGCAACGTTTTTGAAACGACCTTCCCTTTAGCATTGAGGCCAGATCGCCAATCTCTTCAATGCCAAGTTGAGGACTGCCAAGTGTTATCAAATCACCTTTCTCAGAAGTATTAAGTTCATCATGAATTTTTTGCATCTCATTTTTATCAAAATCAATCTTCTCACCTTCTTCTTCGCCAAACGTGAACATGCCACAAGCACCAGATGTACCCATACCAGCACACAAGGATTTGCAANAGCATTCCATAGGTTAGCTCATCACATGATTCTACCTTCATACGAATTGTCAAGTTTGGTTTTCTTACGCTGTCATCTCTTAGATCAGAGTATGGACTTTTTCCCGTAAGTGCACTGGCAAGAGCACTAAATGCACCTTCTTTGTTTGTCTTGAGTCCAGAAAATGAGTTTGCATAGATTGCAGCGTTGCTTTCTGCAAAAGAAACATGAGTTCCTTGTTTTGGAACATCAAAGATTTCATATGGAATGCAAGAATATGACGGAATGACTCCCATTTTTTCATAAGAGTTCTTGATGCTACGCTGATTTTCAATGAACTTGTCATCAAGATGATATCGTGAAACTGAATCAAAATCAAACCCCATTGGATTTACTGTTGTTTTTACCTTGAATTTGGCATCTTGGCTTAGATTTGCAAGAAATTCTTTTCCTGCATCCCCTATTGTATTATAATTGACTCCAGACAAGTGAGCCCACTCGATTGGAATTAATCTATCTGCACCTGATGCTTCCCCAATTGCTACAAGAGTGCGATATGCAAGGGCAAGAGTTTCGCCTTGCTTTCCATCAAGTGCTGCTTCCTCTTCTCTTGTTAGTTCCAATACACGCCTTTGTTATAACAGATATAATACTTGTGTGTTCAACATAACATCAATTGGAAAAGATCAGAAGAATTTTAGACGGTATGATCTCAACAATGAATTCTGTCAAGCCACCTCGTATGACAGCTCTCAGGGAACTACGCGAGGCTGAAAATGGAAGTCCTCTAAGCATCTTGATAGGTACAATACTTTCTGCAAGAACAAGAGACGAGAGCACAGCAGCTGTGGTCAAGGTATTGTTCTCAAAATACAAGACTGCAAACGCGCTTGCAAGAGCAAAGTTATCAGATGTTGAAAAGATAATCAAGCGAACAGGCTTCTATCATGTCAAAGCAAAAAGAATAATCGAGGTTGCATCAATCATAGATTCAAAATATTCAGGAAAGGTCCCTAAGACCATGGAAGATTTATTGAATTTGCCTGGAGTTGGAAGAAAGACTGCAAATTGTGTTCTAGTTTATGCTTTTGATGAACCGGCAATACCTGTTGATACACATGTGCATCGAATTTCTAATAGACTAGGACTGGTGCAAACAAAAACCCCAGAAGAGACAGAGACAGAGTTGATGAAAAAAATTCCTCGGAAACATTGGCTTAGAATAAACGATACTTTTGTCATGTATGGCCAAAATATTTGCAAGCCAATTTCACCGATGTGTTCTGTCTGTCAGATAAAAAAAGACTGTAACTATTACAAAAATATCAAAAGCTAGGGTGATTTATTTTCAGAGACTTTTTTTGTTTCTTCGGTTCGGTTCTTTGTTTTTAACAATACAACAATCAATGCTACTGTTACTGCAAGTACCATAAATGGCATGTAGAAGATTATATTTTGAGATGGATCTCCAGAAAGAATACTAAAAGTCAATGCACCGGATTCTACTGGTGGAGGATCAGAAGCCGAGTTCATTCCAGAAACAGTAAACTCTCTCATAGTAAAGCCGGCTACATCCAGGTTGGAAACTGCTTCCTTTGATCCAACACTTACAGTGAGACCACCACTGCTTGAGTGAGTTGCTGTGATAAGTTTGTCAGGAGTCCAGCCAATCTTTTTTTCATCGTGAATCATAAAGTATCCGTCTTCAGGAGTATTTACTGCAACCCAGAATCGATAATCAGGTGGGCCTCCCATTCCAATTTCGATAAACTTTGGTGTATGAATATCCNCTTCAGGAGTATTTACTGCAACCCAGAATCGATAATCAGGCTGACCTCCCATTCCAATTTCGATAAACTTTTGCGTATGAATATCTTCATACAATCTTACTACAACATTTCCTTCTTGATTTGTATACTGGAGCTTGTTTTGCATTTCAAGTTCCCAGTTGGTTACATGCTCGTGATCAAGCTTGAAGAGTGTAGCATTTTTGCTATAGACATTAAATGCAGTATATGGCACTTGAAGGGAATCATATCGCTCAGACTTGTTCATGGTTGATTCTTGAGCATAAACAGGTAAAAATGAACCTGCCAACAAGAGCACAGCTAGCAAGACACGCATGATCTGCAATGATATCATTTCAATAAAAATCTAGTCTACGAATGGATTAGCTAACTTTGTTAGGACTTGGAATACTTCGGGCCTCATCATGTATTCAGAGGGACTCTGCTTGTCAAGAATCATTGCTCTAAGTTTTGTGCCACTCAGGCTTTCTTGATGTTCTGCACCATGCGGACAATTTCGCTCGCTTGCAAATGACAGACATTTTCTACAATAGAAAAATGCAGGAAAGAAAATTGGTTCAATGCCAATGTCAGGATACAAGTCAAAGATCTTTTGTGAAGCAAATGGATCATAGTATGTACCCACACCTGCATGATCTCGTCCTATGATGATATTGGTACATCCAAAGTTTTTTCTCATTATAGAATGATGTATTGCCTCTTTTGGTCCTGCATATCTCATTTCTGTATGCAAGGTACCAAGATAACATCGGTTTAGAGGATAATAATGAGATATGAGAGTCTCATAAGAAGCAACAATTGCCTCATCTTTGTAATCTCCTGACTTTTTCTTTCCTACAAGAGGGTTCACAAATAGTCCATCATGCGTATTAAGAGAGGCTTTCTGAAGCATCTCATGTGCAACATGTGGAACATTTCTTGTTTGAAATGCCACAATTGTTTTCCATCCAGCCTTTTGGAAGAAATCTCTTGTTTCAATAGGTGTCTTCCTGTATCTTCTGATTTGAGTTTCATCTGATCTTTTTACATAGTCAATTTTTCCACCGACAAGAAACTCTTTCATGCCCATAGTTTTTGCCACGCCGGGATGTTTTGGATCAGATGTACCATAGACTTTGCTTGAAACTAAATTTTTATCAAAAGTATAGACATCTTCTACATGTAAAATTGCAAAATTTTTCCCACCTACATTCAGTGCAACATCTCCAGCATCTTTCATCTTTGTAGCAGTGTCCTTGTCTACATCAAGTACGATTGGAACTGTCCATGGCAAGTCATTTGCTAACCTACCTTGAGAAACTACTTTATCAAAATCTTCTTGTACTAGAAATCCTTCAAGCGGACTAAAAATTCCATCAGCAATGTTTTCGATATCATTTGCCAGATCAAAGCTAACAGCAACTGAAAACAACTGGTTTGGATCTTTGTTTGCAATTTTGTTTACTAATTTGCCACCATGTGGCTTTGCTACACCAACNAGCAACTGAAAACAACTGGTTTGGATCTTTGTTTGCAATTCTGTTTACTAGTTTGCCACCGTGTGGCTTTGCTACACCGATGTTTGCCAATTATATCACTTACCGTGGTCCGCATGCAATCCACATTCTTTTTGTGAGTCAGACTCCCACCACCAACGTCCTGCTCGGAGTGGTTCTCCAGATTTGATTGCGCGTGTACATGGCTCACATCCAATGCTAGGAAATCCCTTGTCATGCAATTTGTTATATGGAATGTCATGTTTTTTGATATAATCCCAGGTTTGTTCCCAGGTCCATTCGATTATAGGATTTATCTTGATGATGCCGTTGTGTTGTTCATCAAATTCTATTTTATTTGCGCTTGATCTTACCTCAGTTTGATCTGCCCTTAATCCCGTAATCCATCCATCCAATGTCAAAAGAATCCTATTTAGCGGATGGACTTTTCTTATACCACAACAGAGCTTTCTATTGCCTACACTATCATAGAATAGATTCAATCCGTTTACGCGAACCATTTGTTCCACTTCGTTCTGATCTGGAAACATCACTTCTAGATTTACATTGTATTTTTTACGTATTGCATCCATGACGTCGTATGTTTCTTGATTGAGTCTTCCAGTATCAAGAGTAAAGACTCTTGCTTTCGGGTTTATCTTCATCAGCATATCAATTACGACAACATCTTCTGCACCAAAACTTGATGCCATAGCTATTCTAGGATGTAGATTGTCTAATGACCATTTCAAAACTTCTTGAGGAGTTTTTAGACTTTCATTTAACTGCTGTATCTGTGTAGCAGTAAACTTTGACATGATAAAAATTATCATCATTCGTCATATAATTATTTAGGTAAAACAGTGACGTTTTAGAGTTATAAATAAGATAAACAATGAAAACACAATGTCAGAAAAAACTGTGCTTGTTATTTTTCCATCCATGTATTCTCTGAACAAAATAAACAATCTTTCAACAAATATCTCAAAAATTCTAAAGATGAGAGACCAACGTCATGATGGTGTAAGGAAAAATGAATCATTGATTATCGTGGAAGCAGCTGATCCGGTTCTTGCTTCATCATCGGTGAATCTTTTATTTGGAATAGACAAAATTGCAATTGCAAAGGAAATAGATAGCAACTTTGAATCTGTTTTGTCAGTCATTACAAATACTGCTTTGAGTCTGCTCTTAAAGGGAGAGAAATTTTATGTCAAAATTGATGGAAAGACTAGAAAGTTCTTGGCAAAAGATCTAGAGGGTGCAGCTACTGCTATGCTAGTAGACAAGTGTACGTCTCTTGAGGCAAAACCTGGTTCAGAATCAAATCATGATAGATTGGTATACGTTTACTTGACAGACTTGTATGCATATGTCTGTATTTTTATCGATAAAGGATTAGGCGGCCTTCCATACAATTCACAAAAAGAAAAAATTCTATGTTGCATTCATGATGAGTTATCTGCAATAGCTTGCCTTCAAACCATAAAGATGGGTTTTGAGGTAAAGATTTTGGTTTGTTACCGTAATGAATCAGATTNATGATAGATTGGTATACGTTTACTTGACAGATTTGTATGCTTATGTCTGTATTTTTATCGACAAGGGATTAGGCGGCCTTCCATATAATTCTCAAAAAGAAAAAATTCTTTGTTGTATTCATGATGAGCTCTCTGCGATAGATTGCCTTCAGACCATAAAGATAGGTTTTGAGGTAAAGATTCTGGTTTGCTATCGTAATGAATCAGATCTGCTCAAACTAGTGAAGATCATAAACAGGATACTGCCAAGAATCATTGAAGAAAAAATAATTCTTCATGTATGCAAGATGAATGGATCTTCAGGACTACCTACTACAATTAGTGCAATAACCCAGTTGATGATATCAATAGCGTCAAGGGAAAAGATTGGAAGAATTTCCTTAGGCATGTCACCCATGATCTTCCCAGCGTCTTTTTGCGAATACAACGCAAACATGGTAGCCCAGAACAAGATCATTCCATGGTTTTCTCTTTCTNTCATAAACAGGATACTGCCAAGAATCATTGAAGAAAAAATTATTCTTCACGTATGTAAGATGAATGGGTCTTCAGGACTGCCGGCTACAATTAGCGCAATAACCCAGTTGACGATATCAATAGCGTCAAGGGAAAAGATTGGAAGAATTTCCTTGGGCATATCACCCATGATCTTCCCAGTGTCTTTTTGCGAATATAACGCAAACATGGTAACCCAAAACAAGATCATTCCATGGTTTTCTCTTTCGGGAATTGATTCTGAAATCTTTGAGAATGCAAAAGAGATAGGATTAGAAAAATATATTTCTAATTTGGAGGATCTGTGTAAAAAACATACCAATTATAGTAAAATCTCCACGTCTATTGTATCAAGACACGCAAAAGATGCGCTAAAGACTCTCAAGCGAATTACAGTTACTGCAGGTCCAAAGAACATATACGATATAATTGATTCATTGAAAACAAATCATTGAGAATTTAAACCGGTCGGATTTACTTGCTTTTATGAAAAAGATAGGGGGATTCATCTATCCTTGGGGAAATGGTCATTTTACAAGAATGATGCATCTAGACGAGACAATTCAGGATACAATGAGAGACAATGTTGAGATGCATTATACAAGCAGTGGCGAGATTTATCAAAAGCTTATGCAAAAATTTGCCCAGAAAAAAGAGATACAATTCACCATATCGAGATGCCCACACCCATAGATGGCAAAAAGGGTCCAAGCATTGCTTTATCATCACTTAATTTTCTCTTACCGATATCTGGAAGACCTCCCCTTCTCTCAGTTGTAACCAAATACTTAAGAAATGAAGGTAGACTATACAATAATCAAAAATTTGATCTGGTAGTAAATGATGGCGATGTAGGATCAAATGCAATTGCACAAAGAAGAAATGTCAAGTGTGTCTTCATCACAAACCAGTTCAGGCCAAANAAAAGGGTCCAAGCATTGCTTTATCATCTCTTAATTTTCTCCTGCCAGTATCTGGAAGGCCTCCTCTACTTTCAGTTGTAACCAAATACCTAAGAAATGAAGGTAGACTATACAATAATCAAAAATTTGATCTGGTAGTAAATGACGGCGACGTAGGATCAAATGCAATTGCACAAAGAAGAAACGTCAAGTGTGTCTTCATCACAAACCAGTTCAGACCAAAGCTCTGGGCATCTAGATTTTATCTTTATCCCGGAGTCAGATATGTATCAAACAATATTGAAAGAGCAACAAAGATAGTGATTGCAGACTCTCCTCCTCCTTATACCATATGCGAATACAATCTCAACTTTCCTGAAAGATTAAAAGAAAAAGTTGTGTATGTGGGTCATTTTTCAAATGGCAAGATAACACATTCCAAGCCCAAATCAGATGCAGAAAAACTAGTTGAAAGTGTAGACAGTNATGGCAAGATAACACATTCCAAGCCCAAATCAGACACGGAGAAACTGGTTGAAAATGTAGAAAGCTTTGGATATTGGATGATAACAGGAAACAAGTCAACAAAGAAAATAACTTTGGAAAATTACAAGAAAGCCTTCAGTAGTTCAGAGATGACTGGAGAAAGAAGAATAATCTCACATGCAAGCTCTGATCCATCTCTTGACAAAGTGCTAGGCAAGGACGGAAAAACATATTCCATTGTTGAAGCATTGGAGAAAAAAATTGACTGGAT
>NZ_RCMC01000099.1 GCF_011319475.1 Candidatus Nitrosotalea sp. FS | reverse complement strand
CATTGCAAATCTCAAGATGGGCGAAGGCTCGGATGCAACACCGTGTGTATTAATCAGAGATTCCGATGCAAGACTAACAGATAGGAAGATAGGAGAGAATGAGATGGCCATACACTACGAGCAGTGTGTCTATGTTCGTGGACTAGGAACAAGAATTTAAGTCAACTATAGTTTTAATAGAGCTAAAATGGACGCCAAGCTATGGTAGAGTTTCTTACCAAATACCCAAAGACCATGTCTTTCCTAGATGGTAAAAAAGACAAAGTCATGGTGGATACAAAAGGCGTAGAACAGCTCACCATAGTTGTAAAGAAAAGTGTCNCCCCAAGACCATGTCTTTCCTAGATGGTAAAAAAGACAAAATCATGGTGGATACAAAAGGTGTAGAGCAGCTCACCATAGTTGTAAAGAAAAGCGTAGAAGAACTGCTTAAGATCTTTTCAAACGAAGGTTTCACTCATGTGAAATTTGAACACAAACAAGAAACACAAATCGGCAGTGGTTTGTCCCTTAAGCTAAAAAAACCATGGGAGATGCATGTCAGACTCTTAGAAATGAAGAAAGGCTTTGTTGCAATTCAAGGAGAGGTGGAGGTGTCACGTGACTATCTACAGCATCTTTTCTGCCAAAGAACTCCAGTATTTTACGAGATAGAGACATTACTAAAGAAACACCAGATCGAATACAAGATCTGGAATGAACGAATAAGAAAGTATGTCAATACTGTTCTTGATAATTACAAAGTCAAACTTGCAACTCCAAGTTTTCCAGTACTAGCATGGAAACCTATGGTATATGTGATTGCAACAATAGGCGCATTGTACTTGTTCAAGTACATGATGACAGTCTAGAACTCTACTTGAGAATTCCATCGTTGAATTTTATACTTGCATGACTTCCATTACAAAATGGCTTGTTGCTTGATGCACCACAGCGACACAATGTCACACGGTTACGTTTTTCATAATGTGTGCCATCCTCGGATTCGATTGTTATTTCACCACGCACCCAGAGTGGACCGCTACATCCCAGTGGTGGATCCTCAACTATGCCAATAGACGGAGGCAATTTATGCTCTAGATCTTTGCCAGTTTTTTTGTCATGTAGAGTCAGTCTTCCAGATGGACAANAACTATGCCAATAGATGGTGGCAATTTATGCTCTAGATCTTTACCAGTTTTTTTGTCATGTATAGTCAGTCTTCCAGACGGGCAGTGCATAGCTTCCCGTATGACCAGCTCACGCATTTTTGGATCGTCGGTATTTTCAATTAAACTCCAAATCTTGCCTTGAGGATCACAAAAACGTGCAAACGCACAAAGATTTTCAGCGTCACTTAGTTGTAGTGTTGGCCCATCCATGGTTTGGGCTTGTTTGGCATATGGTTCCTTTGATGCAGTTTCTTTCCCGTTAAAATTAATCTTTGAATGAGTACCATCACAAAACGGTTTATTCTTCGAGTGACCACATCTACAGAGGTAGTATTCTGATTCTGTTTCAAATCTTTTACCTTTTTTCCAGTCCCATGAATAACCATCACTATTGTTTGTAATTACTTCGACTTCAAGGGGAACATCTCCGGAAACAACGTAAGGACCATTCTTGATTATCTTAATTTTCTTTTTCCCAGAATCAACCATATTGCCTCTAAAGGTCGTATGTAGGCTATAAAATTATACTTTTTTTTGCTTGATTATTTCGTTGTCGATAAAATCTTGAAAGTCTGGATCAAACCATTTTTCAGGCTGTATGCTTTTTCCCCAGTATTCACTTATTGTTCCTCCAGCAAAAGCACTTCTCATCCATCTCATCCATCCTGCCCATTCATTGTCGCTTAGTGCTTTCCTCTGACGCATATGAAACGCATGGGCGCATGTATACAGAACATAATATGCAAATACTATCTCTTGTGGCATATCGGATTGTTTCTTGTTCAGTACCTTAACTAGCTCTGGGCGATGGACCAACATCCCTGCTATTTNCTTAGCGCTCTCCTCTGACGCATATGAAATGCATGTGCACATGTGTATAGGACGTAATATGCAAACACCAGATCTTCTGTGATTCCTGATTGATTCTTGTCAAGTACCTTAACTAGTTCTGGGTGACGAACCAGCATTTCAGCCATCCCATGTATCTTTTCATCCAAATCATTGAGAACTTTTGTTTCAATGTCTATCATAACGCTTTTCACTCCTTTCCTTGAAAAATAGAAAATCACAAACAAAGTTGCAATTACTCCAATAGAACTTGTTAAACTAATTAGATCAGATACAGATATCTCTGACACATTGAACTTAGATTAGAAATCGATTATAAGGCTTCAGTTGTTTGCCTAAAAGGTTTGAGTCATGTAAGACTCGAACTCTCACAGGTTTGAATTTGGAATACTAGCATGGAATGTTATTTATTGGATTACCAGAGAGTGTACCAAAATTATTTACTGTAGCTCCACAATAGTCAGTGAATGCTTCAGAGTTATTTATGGTATCAAAATTGTTTATGACATTATAGTTTCCTATGAACCCGCCGTTTTGAATAGTACCCTTGTTGTTCATTGTCCCTTCATTACCTAGACCCCCTGGAGAGAAAATTGCAATGACACCGTAGTTGTTAAGAGTAGCAAAATTACTGACGGAGCCAGGACCTCTCACAGTATTGCTGCCAATGTTTATAGTGTTAAAATTGTTGAGGATGCCAGAGTTGTTATAGATATTTCCTATGACATTGATGATGCCATGATTTTTTATCGTACCACCGTTATTGGCAATAGATCCACCACCTCCTAATGACTTGTTGGAAGTACCTATGGCAATTGTGCCATAGTTGATTACGGTTCCATGATTAATGATAGATCCGCTCGCTATGCCGGATTTTATGATTTGGCCTATGTTGATAGTGCCATGATTGATCATTGTGCCATTGTTAACAATACTACTGCCATTTAGTACAAGAGTTATTCCATTTTTGATTGTAAGAGAATTCTCTCCAAGTGTAAGGGATGCAACACCTATGATGCTACACGTATTTGTGGTAGAATTCCAACTTGAACTTTCAGACAAAGATTGGCACGAGTCCTTGTCCTTGATTTCATAGCTTATGGCATACACATCGTGATGGAAAAACCCGATTAAAGCAATTACCGTAACTGCTGCAGCAAAGATTGTAATCTTGTGCATTGGTAGATTTCATTTCTTTAAACCTTTAAAGGTGTAGTAGGAATAATATGTAAAAATTTATCTAAATTAGATTCCATCCATCTCAAGCTCTGCATCATAATCTTGAGACTTAGATTTGGACGCCATAAGACTCATCTCACAAGTCCGAACCCAATAATTAACAAACCTCAATTAGAAAATTATTCAATAGCATGAACCTTTAATTAGAAATTTTTCCCATTATCTGTAAATGAGTACATCAAAACTTCCGCTTTACCTAAAATTTTATGGCATCTCCCCATGGGAACTGGAGGTTATCTTTAGCTTGCTACACAACCAGTTCAACGTACAAGAAGATCCTAACGCAGAACAAGAAGAAGATTATACAACCATGATTAGTGTGACATTTCCTCTTGAATTCAATGAGATTTTTTTCAAACAATTTGGAGTTCCACGATGGGACAAGCTAAAGGGCATCATAAAAGAGATGAAGAGACGACGAGGTGGAGGAAAGAGTTTACGGGTTTACATCAAATTCACCGGAAAACCAAGTATCATATTTACAATAGATCTTGACGATAGGCGTTCATTTGATACAGCAGTGGATAAAATTGATTTTGTGATAGAACTGTTGCCGTATCATTTAGACCCAAAAAAAATGCCAAGAAACACCACACTGGTCTCATACCAATTCGATGACATTATCGCAAAGTGGAACATTAATGCAGATGCAGAAGACCGCACATACCACTTTGTAGAAAACGAATGGAAGATTACTTGATCTCTTTTTCTAGTGGTTCTAGCATAGATTGTAATTCACGATATTTTTTCTCAATAAAATCCAGTGATTCTTCCAATTTCTTTGATTTTCCATACTTGTATCTAATAAGTTCCCTGTGTCTCCAAAAGTTTTTTCCCTCTCCAACAGATAACGTGCTAAAATAATCAGGGCCCTTTAGACTGTCAGGGATCTTGATGTTGAACGGAAAAAGAAATTCTGCCATAAACCATTCATCGCCATCAGGATAATCAGAGCCAGTATCAATGTCAAAAAACAGATGCAACAGATTTGTTTGCATCAGTCCATCGTCTCTGATTGTGGGATGTTTTACATTTGATTTTTTAAAATCTAGTTTTACAAGGTTTGGTTCAAAATATCCATCAATGATAGATTTTCGGAATATCTTGTTTACTTCTTCCAGATTCAAACTAGAACTACTCTTTTTTAGAACATGCTAATAACTTATATCATTATTGGAAACGAGAAATCCAACAGGTTAGGGGTTGCATGCCTAACAAGATTAGATTTCTAGAGAATCTAGCATTTTTGATATGTTAGTTATTGACTTGCCTGCAGACGAGATTTCTTGGTATGCAGGAGGGTTTTCAAGATAGTTTGGAATCCTCTCTGCCATTCTCTCGTCATAGGGTGCGATTATTTCATTTTTGTAGAATATTCCAGTTGGAATCTTTGAGTCCCACTCGTTTGATTTTATCAGGGCTTGGGTCAGTTTTTCATTTTCTTCTTCAGGTGAATCAATGTGAACAAGTGGATCATAGCCAGTATCTTCAAGCTTGTAGATTCTTGGCATTGGCTTGTGTGTCGTCTCATCAATGTTATCCATCCCTGAAAACCAATCCCTGGTATTGATATCATTGTAAGTTGGACATGGTTGCAATACATCAAGAAATGACAGGCCTCGATGTTTTACTGCTGCAATTATCAGATCCTTTAGTTGTCTTACATCATATGCATATCCTCGTGCAACAAATGTATACCCACTTGCAATTGCAAGTGCGATCGGATTAACAGACTGGTTTACATTTGGTTCTGGAAGAGACTTGGTCTTCAGTCCAAGTTTTAGTGTAGGTGATGCTTGTCCCTTAGTCAGACCATAAACTCCATTGTTGAATATGATGTATGTCATGTCCACATTTCTTCTGCCGGCTGCAACAAAGTGTCCTGCACCAATTCCCAGTCCATCACCGTCTCCACCAGCTGCAATTATTGTCATCTCAGGATTTGCAAGTTTTGCGCCTTGAGCAAATGTGAGTACTCTGCCGTGTAAAGTATGAACACCATAAGTATTAATGAAATGTGATGTCTTGCCAGAACAACCAACACCAGAAAATATTGCAGCCTTGTGTCTTGGGACTTCGATTTCTGCAAGAGCCATTTGAATTGCACTTACTATACCAAAATCCCCACAGCCCGGACACCAGTCGTTGTGGACTTCGGTTTTGTAATCTGCTACATTAGACACCATATGTTAGCACCTGCTTTTTCTCTGCCTTGTTGTCGATAATTTTTTTAACAGAATCAAAAACCTCATTACAGGTCATTGGTCTTCCAGTGTATTTTAATATGTAATAGTCAACTTTTCTGTCCAGGTGCTCATTAAGCAACGAACCCATTTGGCCAGCTTGGTTTGCTTCGATATCTATTATCGTCTTGACCCCTGATAGTAACGATTGTATGTATTTTCCAGGAAACGGATGTAANAACCCATTTGGCCAGCTTGGTTTGCTTCGATATCTATTATTGTCTTGACGCCTGAAAGTAATGATTGTACGTATTTGCCAGGAAATGGATGTAACATTTTGATCTGAATGAATCCAACCTTGTANCATTAAGCAACGAACCCATTTGGCCAGCTTGGTTTGCTTCAATGTCTATGATTGTCTTGACCCCCGATAGTAGCGATTGTATATATTTTCCAGGAAACGGGTGTAGCATTTTGATTTGAATGAATCCAACCTTGTATCCCGCTTTTTTTAGCATGTCAATTGCATCCAAGATTGGACCCTTGGCAGACCCCCAGCTGAGAATGCAAAAGTCTGATACCACATAGTTAATGGCCTGGTCTTCTTTTGGTATTTGTTCCAGTGCAAGCTCTAGTTTGTGAGCACGTTTGTCCATCTTGTAGATACGGTTTTCAGGATCTTCGGATATGTGTCCTTCCTGATCACTTTCATCACCAGTATTCCAGAATATTCCATTTTCAAGCCCTAGTCTTGATCTTGGAGAGATTCCATCTTGAGATGGTGTAAATCGTTTGTATCCTGGATCTTGAATTTTTTCTAACAGCTTGCCGCGTTCTATTGTTATTTTATTTGAATCAAATCTTGGTACCNGAGACTCCATCTTGAGATGGTGTAAATCGTTTGTATCCTGCATCTTCAATTTTTTCTAACAGTTTTCCGCGCTCTATTGTTATTTTATTTGAGTCAAATCTCTTTACTGTTGATACTGTACTTGCAATGAATTTGTCCATCATGTGTATAACGGGAATTTGGTAGACATCGGCAAAGTTGAAACATTTTGCAGTATCATAAAATCCCTCTTCAGTATCCCCTGATGCATATACAATTCTTGGAAAATCTCCGTGTCCTGCATGTATTGCAAACAATAGATCATCTTGTCCATGTCTTGTAGGAAGACCGGTAGAAGGTCCACTTCGCTGATACAAAGTTACAACAATTGGTACTTCGTTTATCCCAGCCCAACCAAGAGCTTCTGCCATAAGAGAAAAGCCTGGACCAGATGTACTTGTGGAGGATCTTGCTCCCGTCAAGGATGCGCCAATAATCATTCCAATTGCAGATATCTAATCTTCTGTCTGCACAACTAACGTAGATCCTGGTCTGTTGTTTTCTACTTCGAAAATTTCATTTGATTCCAAAAATACACTTTCATCAGATGCAGGAGTAATTGGATAATACGACTGGAACCTGCAACCACATGCTATTTTTCCAAGACTTGTAGATTGAAATCCTTGTACCACCATGGTATGTTCTTCTTTTGGAATTTGTGGTAACTGGTACTTGAATTTCGAATATTTTACAGTGGCAAGATTGTAAGCATAATTTGCTGCAGTTTTATTCATCTCTGCAATCTCTGCTTTTCTTGAAAATATGTTTCCCACAGATTTGAGTAATGTATCAGGAGGCAACCCCAACAAGCCAAGAGATACAGAGACAGCAAGGACATTTTGCATACGAAACATGCCTCGTAACTTTGGATTTTTGGTCTCATCAGCTAAATTAGCCAGAATCTCTCTAAAAGATACAGGATACAGTGTGATTCCTCGTTCTTTTGCCTCATCAAGCAGACCCTGAATTGTAAATGGCTTGTTTTTGGATGTAAGGTATTTTTTGAGACGTTCCTTGAATTGTGCATCAAGTGTGTGAACCTCATCCATTTTCATTCCAGTCAACTCAGACTCGTACACAATTGCACCATCATCNGTTCCTTGAATTGCGCATCAAGTGTATGAACCTCATCCACGCTCATTGCAGTCAACTCTGATTCATACACAATTGCACCATCATTGAAGACATCTTCGACATGTCGAAATATTGTCTCGGCATCAAACCCTACAAGCATTGTAATTCCGCTTACATTTGATCGAATTGTCTTGTCAGAGACTCGGACTCCAAAGTAGCTGTGTTCACCTTTTATGTTAGAATAATACTCTCTTTTTCCAAATATTTTCAGTCCACAACCAGCACATGCACCAGCAAAAATGTTTGCTGCAGTTTCAACACCGCCACCTTGAGGACCACCAATAACCCAAGTTAAATCAATAGAAGACATGTTGAACCTAGACGCTCATCAAATATTAATAATGCTATAAATGCCAAATGAAAAGTTATCCGCCAGTAGCTGCATCAAACAATGCACATTCACATTTATCACGTTCTCCACAAAATGGACAAACACACACGCATTTTTCTATAGGATTCCTACACTGCACACAAATCGCAAACTCTTCTTTGTGCTTCAATCGTATATGATTACCAGGATTAATTATAAAGAGTTGTTGTAATTAGAAAGTACGTCTGTAGAGATTCACGTATAGTGGAATGATTTTTTATCATAATACGCTTAAAATTGCCATTTACCATTACCAAGATAGTTGAAAATTCTACTTACCAGAAAGATTCATGATTTTGCCATAAAGGAGCTCAAAAAAAGATATGATGTTGAAATCTATACTGGAAAGATCCCAATGCCAAAGAAATTATTGATATCAAAAATCAAAGACAAAGACGGTCTTGTCTGTTACCCATATGATATAATTGACGCAGATGTTATCAATGCAGGAACTAAGCTCAAAGCAATCTCCACATACAGCGTTGGTTATGATCACATAGATGTCAAGACTGCCTCAAAAAGAGGCATTGTTGTAGGATACACACCAGAGGTATTGACAAGAGCCACTGCAGACCTTACCATGGCTTTGATGCTATCACTTTTTAGAAGAATAACAGAAGGTGACAAACTGATTCGAGACAACAAATGGAGAACAGTGTTTGGCCCATACGAGTTTCTTGGAACTGACTTGTACCAAAAGACTCTGGGCATATTTGGAATGGGAAGAATAGGAAAAGCTGTAGCGCAAAGGGCAGAAGGTTTTGAGATGAACATAATATATCACAACAGAACTAGGTTGTCAAAAAAAGAGGAAAAAAGACTAGGAGTAAGATACGTATCGCTAGATAATTTGTTTAGTACCAGTGATGTAGTAAGCATACACTCTCCGTATACACCACAGACTCATGAAATTGTAAATCTGAGATTGTTCAAGAAGATGAAAAAGACTGCATTTTTGATAAACACATCACGTGGAAAAATAATAAATGAAAAAGATCTTGTCATTGCACTAGAAAGAAAAATGATTGCCGGTGCAGGTCTTGATGTGTTTCAAAAAGAACCAATAGATGCCAACAATCCAATTGTAAAACAGGATAACGTTATAGTAATGCCGCATAGTGGCAGTGCAACTGTTGAGACAAGAAGAAAAATGGCAGAGATTGCAGTCAAGAATCTAGTGTCAGGACTTGCAGGCAGAAAAATGGTTTATCAAGTTAAAACATGAAATTTTCAATAATTTACAAATCAAAGCTCAATTAGGTCATTAGGATCTACTTTGATACAGCTGGTACCCACAGGCTTTAGCCCAGTAAAGGTAATTGTCCCTTGTGGAACCTTGCCTTCTTTTTGTAATAGTTCCAACCTTTCCGTAAATGCAGTTTTGTGTATATCACATGTCACTCCAACCATATATTCAGCATCAGTTGATTTTACAGAGATTGCAAATTCCGGAGGCATTGGACAGTCCCGTCCTTTTTTTCTAATAGAACAACGTTCTGGGAACATGAATTTACCTTCTTTATTTTCGAATATTAATCTATGAGATTCCCAGTCTTTAAGAATAAAACATTGAGGTTTTTCTAGTTGAATTTATGCTAATTCAGATTGGAGATTTTTTCAGTTTCTCCTCATGGTTGTCAGGGTTTACATCAAACCTATCAGCCCAATGTTGTCTAGGTTCGTATCTTATTGGGCCTGTCTCAATGGTCTCAACTTTTTGCTTCATCTTCTTGTTGCTCCAGATGAAGATCCCTGCTGCAAGAATTGCTCCAAAACCTGCCATTGCGTATATGGTCTGAACTGACAGACCACTAGCTGGTGTTGTATTAGGATCTGATGGAGTTGTGGTAAAGGTTACTGTCTTACCTATTTCCTGAAGACTTGCATATCCATCAATTTGTACAGTAGCAGAGCTTGCATGCTGTACAGTTTGGATTTCATACGTTTTATCTAGAGTAAAATCTGCTACATGTACCATTGAATGCTGTAAAATTCCAAAACTGCTTTCACCAACTGTATAGGTAGTTATTGGAATTTTGCTTCCATTGTATCCCCATCCACTTGTCTCAGTTATGATATATGCAGGATCAAACATGTGTTGCCAATTAGATACAGGCTGCTGCATTATGGAGCTTGTGTCAATTAATTCATAGTCTAGTACTTGTTGTGCATTAGAATCTGTGATATTCAAGTCTGGGACAATTTCATGCAAAAAGCTTGCAGGCTTGTTAATTTCCACATCTCCATACTTTTCTGTTTTTATCACAACCGGTCCGTGAATAGACAGTCCCATCCATCCTGCATCAGTACAGTGCTACCATCAGAACTTTTTGTTACAACATAATTGTCAATGGTTGGCATCAATGTTATGCTGTAATCTATCGTAGCAGAATTGTCTTGTCCTACTAGAGATGCACTATAATCAATAGACATGTTTGTGATCTTTGTTTGGCTTTTTAGATCCTGTGACAAGTTTGTGTTTATTCTGCCAATTAGATCTCGTATGGAAGGATTTGAGGAATTGGCTTGAAATGATATTGTCATGTTCTTGTGGCCTAACAGATCTCGTAGTTTTCCGCCGTTGTGATAGTCCACAAAGGCAGTCTCTACAAATCTAAAGACTGGTCTTTCTTGCACTCCTTTTGAGCTCATNTTCCGCCGTTGTGATAGTCCACAAAGGCAGTCTCCACAAACCTAAAGGTTGGTCTTTCTTGCACTCCTTTTGAGCTCAGCTCTGCATTGAGGTCTACTGCATAAACAGGCAGAAAACTGAGCATGAGAATCATGCCAGATACGAACAACAGTGGATTGGGCCTACGTGCCATGTATGATATACAGTAGAAATCAATATATCCATTATTTGCGAATATGTTGTTAAAAATGGATATATCAGCTCATGATAAGACTGCTCTGGAACTATTCAAGATAATCATCAACAAAGGACCTCTGACTCTGTATTCTGCAAACACTAGATCTAACATGCCAATTGGAACAATTCATCGACATTTCAAGGAAATGATACGTACAGAAAAGATCATGATATACGAAACATCAACCTCTGGCAGAAAAAAGATTTCATATGGTCCCACAGTCTATGGGTTTGTCTATTTTTATAGGATGGATGAAGAGATTAGAAAGAATCTTGATTTTTATTTTGACACGTGGATTAAAAATGAAAAGTTTGTAGATGATCTAGTAGAATCTGGATTTGACAAGACAAGAATAATTTCAGAAAAAAAGTCAAAGAAGGTATTTGCAAAGTTTGTCTATTTTTATGCTGGAGTTGAAGATCAATTACATTATCTAGTGAGAAATTTAGACGATGTACATCGAGACGTACGGTGGTTTATCGGAGGATTTCTTTTGGTTAGAAAAAAAGAGTACATGCAGGCACATGAGGAACTTGTCAAAGATATTCCAGGATTGAGAAAAGACATTACAAACTTTTTAGACGCCATGATAAAGTCATATGGAAAACTAAAGAAGATGAGCAACTAGTGAAGATACCGGATGAGCTTTATGATATAAACCCTAGATCGNACGGTGGTTTATCGGAGGATTTCTTTTGGTTAGAAAAAAAGAGTACATGCAGGCACATGAGGAACTTGTCAAAGATATTCCAGGATTGAGAAAAGACATTACAAACTTTTTAGACGCCATGATAAAGTCATATGGAAAACTAAAGAAGATGAGCAACTAGTGAAGATACCGGATGAGATTTACGACATAAATCCTAAATCTTGGCTATCAAAGTACAGGAAAACATCTGTAACATACCTGGTAGGTATGGGAGTTTTCTACCTAGTTATAGGACTAGTCCTGCAACTGGCTGGAAATAGTCTTGCACAGCATTTTATCTCAAATTACCAAATCCCGTCAGTACCAATCTCAATCACATTGGGACTCTCTTCTGGACCTCTTGAGGAGATTGTATTCTTTGGCACATTGTTTTACCTCAATGGCAACTATCTCATGGTTCTGGCAGGCGGAATCATTTGGTCAGTATTACACATTTTCAATACCAGTAACATCACGTCTACAAATCTAGCATATGGCAGTGTTTTTTTTACTATTCCGCACATATTTTTCAGCCTTAGAACCTGGATCAGTGGTAAGGGATGGTTTGCCATATTGTTTCATACATCTTGGAATGCGATTGTTCTTGGGATACAATGCACGCAAGCTCCAATTGCATTCCAATAGGGAGTGGATTAGCTTTCTTCCTTGATCTGTCAAGCATTGCTGCAACAACAGTTCTAACTATTGCGCTATACCGCATGTATAAACACAAAAAAATCCATGGAAATCTCTAAGCATTACAAGATTTACCTGTCGATTATACACAAGGCATAACCAGAAAACCAATTAGTGTCTAGGAGAAATCCTACGCAAGGCTTTTCATTGTTACACGATATTCTGTAGTGTAAAGTGACAGATGATACATCTCGTAAACCCAGCATGAATAAAACACGACGATATGTCATAATCGGATTAGCTTGCGTAGCTGTTATTGCTACCTTGTTTGTTTATCAAAGTACAAATTTCAAAACTCAATTGCCAGATCAAGTTCAGGATATGTCTAATGTCACAAAATCAGAACAAACTNTCGGATTAGTTTGTGTAGCCGTTATTGCAACCTTGTTTGTTTATCAGAGTACAAATTCCAAAACTCAAGCCCCAGTTCAAGTTCAGGACATGTCTAGTTCCATAAAATCAGAACAAACTACCCAAACTGTTCAATCAAGTTATGCACCTCAAGAACCAAACATGACTCAAACAACAATCAGTGTTGCATTACTTGAACAAGATATACACAAAATAGCAAACCAAGCAAGACAAACAAATGGTGTACAACCTGTCAAATATGATCTTAAACTGGCAGACANTACCTTGTTTGTTTATCAAAGTACAAATTTTAAAACTCAAGCCCCAGCGCAAGTTCAAGATGTGACTAATATCACAAAAACAAATCAACCCACCCAGATCGTTCAATCAAGTTACACACCTCAAGAACCAAACATGACTCTAACAACAATCAATGTTGCATTACTTGAACAAGATATACACAAAATAGCAAACCAAGCAAGACAAACAAATGGTGTACAGCCCATCAATTATGATTTTAAACTTGCTGATATCGCCAGGACACACAGTCAAGACATGGCAATACACCAATTCTTGTCAGACAACACATACGAAGGTGGTCATAACTTGAATTACAGGTACACATTTGCAGGATACAATTGCCAAGCTACCTCATCAGAATATTCCACAAGTAATGAGNCATTGCCAGAACACACAGTCAAGACATGGCAGTACACCAGTTCTTGTCAGATAATACATACGAAGGCGGTCACAATTTGAATTACAGATACATGTTTGCAGGATACAATTGCCAAGCTAGTTCATCAGAATATTCCACAAGTAATGAAAACATTGCTGTAGTTACTGTGCAAGGCAACGAAACACAGATTGCACAACATATTGTCAACACATGGTTAGATAGTGTTGCAGACCGTAACAATATCCTAGATAGTGGACATCAAAATGAGGGCATTGGTGTTGCATTGACAGAAAACAATATGGCAGTCTATGCAACACAAGATTTCTGCTAATGAGACAAGGAGAAAAGCTACTTGAAGTATAAATCAAACTTGTAGCATGAAATCCAAATAGTGATCATTGCATGCTGTTGAAATTACTGGCGTTCACATTTGTGGCCCTTGTATTCATCGGTTTGGGTGCGAGTGGAACTCTTAACGCCGCACTTGCTGGTTATCATTCAGTGACATTAAACCCCATAGTTCAGAAACTTCAAAGCGAGGCAACAAGTGCGATAATGAGTGCAGCCACTCAGATTCACAACATAGAGAACACTGCAACCCACGCAATATCTTCAAAAATATAAGTTCAGAATCTAAATAATCGAAATTAAGGCGCCGGGAGAGAGATTTGAACTCTCGTACCCTTGCGAGTACGCGCTCTATGGTGTATTAATTTCCAGGCGCGCGCCCTACCAGGCTAGGCGACCCCGGCATCGTTTCGCCAATTCAATTTCGTTGTCAAATCCACCATATATTACTGTAAGAGATTATCGTTTTGCAAACTTTATTTTGTAAACTNACAGTTAGGATCACTGCCATCAATAATGCAGTGACTAGAATTTCAACACCAACAATTAATGGAATAGAAAAATGATAATTCGGTGCATTTGCCCCAAGATTTGCTTGTGTACCTATCAGATACCTTACAAAAATACTTCCTAATAACGCGCCAATTATTTCTGCAGCAAAATACAGACCCAAGAGTTTTTTTTCCAAGTGTCTTGTTACAAGAAAACCAATTGTAACTGACGGATTNATCACTGCCATCAATAATGCAGTGACTAGAACTTCAACACCAACAATTAATGGAATTGAAAAATGATAATCCGGTGCATTTGCACCAAGATTTGCTTGTGTACCTATCAGATATTTTACAAAAATGCTTCCTAACAACGCGCCAATTATTTCTGCAGTAATATACAGACCCAAGAGTTTTTTTTCCAAATGTTTTGTTACAAGAAAACCAATTGTAACTGACGGATTGAAGTGTGCCATGGATATTTTACCAAATGCGTATACCATGAGTGTAACCGCAACTGCTGGTGCCAAAGCGACAAACCATAATCCAAATGTTCCGACATATTTTGCATCAAGAACTACAGAACCAGTTGCAAACACTACAATAACAAATGTTCCAATTATTTCAGCAAAAAATCTCTTTTGGTTAAGAGATAATCTACTTGCTATTCCAGAGTTTTGCAAAGCTCCCTTACCTTTTGTTCAATGTAATCTCTAATCTCTCGGACCTTGTCAATTGATTTCCCCTTGGGATCCTCGATATTCCAGTCAACAGAGTCTCTCATGAATACAGCTGGACACTCTGTCTTGTCCATGCATCCCATATTCACGCTCAAAACAGAATCTGCAATAATTTCATTTGTTAGTATTTTTGGTGTCTGTGAACCAAGGTCTATGCCAACTTCCTTCATTGCTTGCACAGCAACAGGGTTTATTGTACCAGAGGGTTTCGTTCCAGCACTTATCGGTTCATATCCCTTGGGAGAATATTTTCTAAAGAAAGCTTCTGCCATCTGACTTCTTCCAGCATTTTCTACACACACAAAGAGTATCTTTTTTGAAGATAACATGAAATATTTATATAAATATGAATTTATATAAATCTTGATTTATATGAATGGAATGACTTTGCTCAAATGCATCTGCGAAGACACGCGTTTTAACATACTAGAGTTGTTACAAAAAAACAAGGAAATGTCTGTAAACGAACTAGTCATGAAACTAAAAAAGGACCAACCACTTGTATCACATCACCTCAAGGCACTAAAGCAATGTAAAATTGTAAATTCCAAGGAAAACGGAAAATCAACAATGTATTTCATATCAGGCAAAGAAATCTCNTTGCAATCAAGTGCGAAGACCCATCATGCAGTTGTTAAAAATTACTTGAAGATATTTATCGTTACAGACTTTTTCAACACTTCAGAATCTAAAGATGCGCTTGAAATTATTTTGTATCGTCCCTGATACGTTTTGCTTCCGTCTGTCTTTATCTGATCCCATACAAAATTTTTCTCCTCTTTAGGATCAAGCTTTGAAACCACCTGTGCAGAAACGGGAGTGTATATTATGGTACCATCAAGTTGTGCAATCTTTAGACCATATGACGCATCTGAAAATGTGAGTGGTACCGTTCCCGAGTTGATTATCCGTGTCTTGACCGGTTCCCCAAGATGATAGTTGATTTTTTCTGGAATTATAGTAAGAGATGGCCCTTCTGTATATACCAGAGTTGGAATTTGGTTTGCAATCTGTGAGAGATAAATGCCCAACATTCCGGCAGCAACCAGCCCCACTATGAAAAATATGGCTGCGCCTTTTGGAATCAACTTGAAAAATTCAGGTTTGATTCCTTTTTAATTGTTAACTACTGCCTTTGATCTCCAACTTTTCGGATATGTATTTGGAGCCATGATGATTCTTTTTATCTTAAAGGCAAAGCCCTTTGTGTTTTCAACAATCTCATCTTCGTCAAGTGTGGCTTCTGCTAGTGCAACCACCTCGCCTTTTTGCGTGTATATAGCAACAAAATCTCCACGCTTCAGTCCAGGGGAGATTTCAAGAATNATTTCATACACATGTCTGATTCTAGTTTGTCTTGATACCGCAGATCTTTGCGGTGGTTTTTGAAAAATTTTACCTGTTAGTTGCTTGAGTACATCTNGCTAAGAATTTCTCCCATGTCATAGAAAATTTTTCTCACATAGGTTCCTGCTTCACATAAAATTCTAAGAAGCAACAGTCTTTCTTTTTGTTCTATTACCTCGATTTCATATACATGTCGGATTCTAGTTTGTCTTGATACAGCAGATCTTTGCGGTGGTTTTTGAAAGATTTTACCTGTTAGTTGCTTGAGCACACCCTTCAATTTTTCCGGAGGCGGAAGCGTATGCAGTCTTCCAAGAGCATGATACTCTTTTGGTCCAAGCAATAAAACTATGAGAGCCTTGGTTGCCTCTCCCAGTCCTATCGGTAAAAGTCCAGAGACTTGAGGGTCCAGGGTTCCACTATGGCCTGCTTTTGGAACGTGCAATATTTTTTTTACCCAGGCTACCGTCTCATGGCTTGTTGGGCCGTTTGGCTTGTCTAGTAAAATGAAACCATATTCCAAGAGTTGTTCAACGGATCGTTTGTCATAGTATGTACCATAGACATCATTTGTGATGTCTTGGTCTATGACTCTAAGATTTTGTAGTTGTTTTAGAGTCATAGTAATTTTTCACCGCATTTTTTGCCTGTTCCAGAACTTGTTCTGGTCCTAGATTATCAGTATTTATCACAGCATTGAACACAGACAGATCTTCACCAAAGTTAAAACCGTAAAGCTTGTGATATAATGTCTTGTTTTCATCAAATCTTTTTTTGACTATCTCAAGTGCATCATCCATAGAAATGTCATCTCGCATTGTCATCCTTTTGGCACTGTCTTTTCTCGAGCCTGCAAGCCAAATTTTGATGCCATCCTTGACTAGCCAGGGTAATGTGTAGCTTGTTATGATAACATTCTCAGTCAAGAATATTTTTTTTAGTTTTTCATCTACTTGCTTATCAAACTCAGGATTTTTTTTTCTGATGTTTAGAAAATTCATTCCTTCCTGCGTATCCCAGAAATCATCTCGGTCAGTCTCAAAGCCTTGATCTTTTGCCATCTCTTTTAGAACATCGCCCCCGCTCAAGTATTTGAGACCAAATTCATTTCCCAGCCCCTTTGCTATTGTAGTCTTTCCAATGGCTGGTGGACCAGAAATTATTACTGAACGAAGCAATTTAGCTTGTATCCATTGTAGTTTTTGTAACTCTCATTATGATACCACTAAAGGCAGCAGATGAAAGGAAGTACCACGCCCAGAAATACAATTCATTTACATGATGACAGATATCCGGATGACCAGGAAGTTGAGACTCTGCCACTTTGGCTGCAGTACAGGTCAGTTCGAAGAATCCACCAGGGATAAAGTTTAGCGATATAGGTGATATGGCAACCGTATAAGAGAACAGTGGAGGAAGTACNAGTACCATGCCCAGAAATACAATTCATTTACATGATGACATACACTTGGATGACCAGCAAGTTGAGATTCTGCCACTTTGGCTGCAGTACAGGTCAGTTCGAAGAATCCACCAGGGATAAAGTTTAGCGATATAGGTGAGACTGCAACAGTATAAGCAAATAATGGAGGAAGTACAAAATAGAATACAAGANAGATTCCTCCAGGGATAAAGTTTAGCGATATAGGTGATATAGCAACAGTATAAGAAAACAATGGAGGAAGTACAAAATAGAATATCAAGATCAATGGAAGAAATGTAATC
>NZ_RCMC01000165.1 GCF_011319475.1 Candidatus Nitrosotalea sp. FS | reverse complement strand
CCTAAAATACATCAGAAACATAGGAAAATTGAAAATTTTTACAGGTAAAATTAGTAAATACACGAATTTAATGTGAGAAACTTGACTTTTATATTGATTTTACTTAACACATGCACTGATATCCGTTTTTAACAACTCATCTTTCAGTATGTATCAATTCGTACAACCACAAACGAACAACCCTAACTACACTGCGGGTCAGACATGGGGTGCACTCAAAAAAGCCTGGCGTGGATACAAGATCGCTAAGGTCCAGAGTGATAACACTAGAATGACTGAATATGCAAAGAAGATCAGAACACTCCAGCATGACTTGGGAATCAAGCAAGCAGAGTTTCCAGAACTGAACCTAAGTTAGTTAGATCTCTTCTATTTTTGGGGTCATTTTGTATGAGATGATATGGTTCTCTAAACCATCAGACGGTTTCATATCTTGATTAAATTGTTAATTTTAAGCGGGTTCGCGGGGATTCGGACCCCGGACAGCCGGATTAAAAGTCCGGTACTCTACCTGGCTGAGCTACGAACCCATAGCGAAGGGTCATAGTTGTGTATAATTTAGTCTTTTACAAAATTTTTTGAAGAAAAGAAAGCTTTAAACTCAGATTTTCTGTCACAATACTTTAACGCCCTTGTAGTATAGAGGGGATGCGGTTAATTCCAATCCTCGTAAAGCCCGGTCTAGAATGGGGCCCTGTCACGGCCTCGACGCGTGTTCAAATCCCGCCAAGGGCGCCATAAATTTTTCACTGGAATGTGTAAAATTAGAAATTAAATCTCAGATCTTGGCTGATAAACCTAGTTTTTTCCTGACATCTGCAAGTGTTTCTTCATTTGCAGCTGCTATAAACGAAATTCTCTTGTCATAGCTGAGGTCTGAATCAAGTGGCATGCCGTTTTCATCAACTACGTATCCTCCCGCCTCTAATGCTATTAGATATCCTGCAGCAACGTCCGTGATTCTTAGTTTTTTTCTTAGATCTACAAATACATCAACTAATCCGCGAGCAAATATTGCAAGCTCAAGTGCAACAGCTCCAAAATGTCTTACATGGTTTGATGCTGAAAGAATCGGTGCTAATTGAGGTAACACATCTGGAGAGATTCCTGAAATATCTACACCCACAACAAAATAGATTGGTTTTTCTTTGTGGACGTGAATCTTTTTTCCATTCATGTATGCACCCTTGCCTTTTGATGCAGAATACAAATCTCCATTGTGTAAATCCATTATTACTCCATCTGTAACAGAGCTGAGTTTGTCTTCAGGTGTATATGCAAGCGAACAACAAAAAAATGGCAAGCCTCTGACTGCATTAGTTGAACCGTCAATTGCATCCATTATAATAAACCCTTTTGGATTTGGTGATAATTCCACCATGCCACACTCCTCCCCAAATACAGTACACTCAAAATTTATCTCACGTAGATAATCAAGAACGGTTTTTTCTGCTACGATATCAATTCTGCGTGATATGTCTCCTCCTGCCCCCATTCCGTGATCTGTACCGGATTCTTTTGTTCCTGCCAAGTGCTTTACATTCTTGTGTACTCGCTTTGCAGCCTCTTCTAAAACCTCGATTATTTTCACAAGTTTTTCTTTCCTAGGTCCTAATTTATTTGAAGTAACAAAAAAGAGGCTGAATGCATAAATAGCAAAAAAGTTGTGCCATTGTGTGAGTAGCAAAGACGAATCCATATTTAGCAAGGAAGCACTCTTGTCCACCAAACCTGGAAAAGACATTGTCAAGCAGGCATTGTTCAAAAGTAAGGGATATCGATTATTTGACAAATACAAGAAGGAAGCAGAAGAAGAATTTCCAAAATTTACCAAAAGATTTACCGAAGACTTGCTGAAAGAGATAAAATCTGACCCTAATCCATTTGAAACCCAAGAAAAATTTGCCAAAGAAGTGGGTTCTGCTGAGATAATTCTCCAAAAATCACAGATAGATGAAGTACGAAAGAGATTAGAAAATTATGATACTCTTCTAGATAGGGTGTCAAGAATACTCAATTCCAACTTTGTTAAAATGACATTTCCGGTATTTAGTGCATTATACGATGCCTCTTCCCAGTATTTTGGAGATGACAACGATAGCAAGAAAAAAACCGATATTATTGATGGACATATCATAGCAATTGACCTAAGCGAACCAATGGATAGGATAATGGACAAAGATGAAGATGTGGAATTTCTGGATGATTACAAGTTGATGAATCCATATATCTTGAAGCTTGCAAGAGACAAGATTTCTGTTGGTGGTAAAGAAGTATTGGAGGAATTTGAAAGAGGATTCAAAGATGCACGGGTTGGCCAATACATTGATTTCAAATTAAAAATAAATCCTAAAAGCATATCTGAAGAAGAAATGATTCAATGTTACAAAAAATATAGAGCAGTAATGGGAACTGCTGGAAAGAACATGACACTTGCACGATTTCCACTTGGAGAGATTTTTTATCTTGGAATGGCAAAAGCTGCAGAATCTGTTGGATGTGGAAATGAGATTGAGGATTCTATAAAAAATAAATTTGTTAAAGTCCCTTCTTGGCCTCTATACTATACATTTCTCACAGGTGATGTCCAAAAAGGATTTGATTTTACTATGAAGAAAAGCGACATCTATCTGGGAGAGGCACGACTTGCTCTTGAGCTACTGCCCGAGAGTTTTTCACACAAGGATTTTCTTGAGTTTCTCTTCCTAACAGTAGAGCATTACAACATGTATTGGTTTAACCAACTTTCAAAAGAAAAATTATGGAAAGAGTTCGAGTCAAAGATTCCCAAGTGATTTGATATGATGTGGTCTGAGAAATATAGGCCAAAGAACTTGCTTGAGATGGTCGGAAATGAGGAAGCAAAGGAATCCTTTGTAAAGTGGCTTGGAAAATGGATCAAAGGAACGAAACCACTTTTATTGGTTGGTCCTCCAGGCATTGGAAAAACAACTATGGCTGTATTGGGAACAAAGCAATTTGGTTATGATTTAATCAGCATGAATGCAAGTGACGTAAGAAGCAAACAGAAAATTCAAGACATTCTCACCCCAGTTCTTGGTAATAGTAGTGTACTTGGCAAACCGATGATCTTCATTGATGAAGTAGATGGAATACACGGAAGATCTGACTTTGGCGGTGTTGACGCACTAGTTGACATATTGAAAGAATCTACCGTGCCAATAGTCCTTGCAGCAAATTCTGATACGTCTGACAAGATGAAATCTATAAAAAAAGTTGTGACTACGGTAAAACTTAGACCACTCCCTCCTAGATTGATGCGACTGTATGTTGAAGAAATTCTCAAACGAGAAGGTGCATCCATACCAATTGGCAACATGATAAAAATGATTATTGATTCACGTGGTGACATCAGGTCAATTCTGAATTCTGCCCAGGTATTGTCTGGAGGATTTGAGCCTCAACTTGACAAGTCCTATGAATCTAGTGATGTGGAAACATCTGTAAATCTATTTTTTAATGCCAAATCGCCTGAAGAAGCTCAAGCCATACTTTATTCTTTGAGAATAGACCCTAGGGAAAAGATCAATGCATTTTACTCTAGTGTAATAACAAGTTCTCTTCCTGTGAATGTACTTTGTGAAATGCTTGATGTATTATCTGAAGCTGATATGTTGTATGGAAAAATAATGCGAAAACAAGAATGGCGACTCTTACGATATCTAGATGGTATCTTGGCAAAATTATGCAAACAAGGAACGGGAATAAAATATTCTAAATTTAATCTTCCATGGCCTACCCTTAATAGAATAAGATGGGATGGCATGGCAATCAAGGGACTGACTGGAAGTCTCGCAAAACAAATGCACGTCTCACGAAGTACATTTTCAACTTTCTATCTTCCATATCTTCTCTATTGTATGAAGAACAAGTCTATTGAAATGGATCTAAACGAATCTGATAATGAAATCATCCAAAAGGAGATGGCTTTGATAAAATGAGCTGGCGTACAATTCCGATGAAATTTCCTGGAACATGTCTTGTTTGCAATAAAAAAATTGAAGTCAATGAGGTGGCTTTGTGGGCCAAGGGATTGGGCGTCAAACATCAGGGTTGTGCAGAAGTAAAACAGCTAAAATGCATAGTTTGTGGAGGTCCTGCCGGATGTCCTAACTGTGAATTTGCAGATAACTGTGATCTGGAAAAAGTATCGCAAATGTGCATATGTAAAAAATGTAGTGATGAAAAGAATGCCTTTTCTCTGTACCAAACTTCTGTCGCAAAAAAATATCCCATGTTAAATATCAAATAAGTATTGCATGTTGGTATCAGAAATCTTGGCAATCATTCGATGACATGAATTAGATCCTTTAGTTTTCGCCTAGACTTGGGTAGACGCTTTTGATGTGGATATCCTATGCAAAGAATCGAAGATGGTCTCAAATTAGTACCAATGATCTGCATGACTTTTTCTTCATCAAGCATACCAATCCATATAGAGCTCAGACCAAGGGCTGATGCAGCAAGCTGTGAATATGCAGCTGCTAAAGTTGCATCTTGAAGCGAAAATTTGGCAAGAATTTCTGGAGGAAAATTTATTTTAACACGGGAAGGATCCTTGCAAAATACAAGTACAATTGGGGCATTCACGTAAGGTTGGTTATTTGCGGCTTCAACTAGACGTTTTTTGATTTCCTTGTTCTTGATATAAAATACCTCAAATCCCTGAAAGTTACCTGCTGTAGGGGCTGTATCAGCTGTAGCCAAGATTTTATCAACTTTCCATTGTTCAACCAGTCTGGATGTATCAAAATTTCTAGTTGATCGACGTGTTGAGATAATTCTAAAAAAATCACTTTCTGAGATCGCTGTCTTATTTTTGTCATCAGGTATGGAATTTAAGATCTCAATTGCTTCATCATTTTCTATTGTTATAGATGGGAAAAATTCTTTTGCGTAAATTTTGATTGGTTTTGGTTCATGAGGCATTTTTTTATATTCTAAAATTTTTTTTCTCAGAATTGCTGTTTTTACTTCAAGCATCTTGTGTTCTTTTAATCTAAACTGTGTGGTATCTGTATTGACCCATATGGTACTAAATTCATCTTCCAATTCTACCTTGCCTGTGGAATCTTTTGATAGTAATTCAAAAAGATGTTCTAATTCTTCTCCGCTGAGAATTATTGCATCGTGGTCATCTTCATCAATTCCTTTCCAAATTAACCTACATCCATCTTTTGAGATGTATGCAGGCTCAACTTGAAAAAATTCCATATATCGGATTTGTTCTAAGGGGTTAAAAAATGTCTACGTGATTTTTGTTTTCTTATGAGTATTATAGTAATTTTGACTATGAGAAAGATCTATCCTCCTGAATTCGTATATTGTAAAACCTTAAAATCTAACCCCTAAGATTGAAAAACAAATGGCAAAGTCTACCACAAAGATAGCACCATTAGATCCAGCGTTTCATGGGGAGTCTAACTATGAAGTAGGATTAGAGGATCTTCTTGTAGAAAAGAGGAATTTGGTTACAAGAGTAGAATCTGATCCCCATTCCACAAAGGAAACACTCCAGTCTGCAAGAGAAGATCTCCAAATTATAGAAGGATTGTGGGAAAATTACCACATCGGGATGAATGTTTTCCGCAACGCAAAGGGCGGCCGAGATGGTATTAGAGAAGTCAAAACTGATTAAATTAATATAGGTTGTACATAGCCTCTAATTCGAATCATGCATTCTGAAAAAATAAAAAATTTTTTACATAAAAGGCGTCAAGCAGAGCAAAGCGGCGGCGAAGAAAGAATTCAAGGTCAGCACGAAAAAGGCAAACTAACCGCCAGAGAGCGAATTGAACTCCTTCTTGACGAAGGAAGCTTTACCGAAATTGATGCCATGACAACTCATCATTATTATGAATTTGACATGCAAAATAAAAAATTCTTTGGGGATGGTGTAGTAACAGGATACGGAACTATACACGGAAAACAAGTTTTTCTTTTTGCTTATGATTTTACAGTTCTTGGTGGAACATTAAGTGAGATGGGAGCAAAGAAAATTACGAAAATTATGGATCATGCTGTAAAAGTTGGATGTCCAATAATTGGAATAATTGATTCAGGTGGAGCTAGAATTCAAGAAGGTATTCTAAGTCTTGATGGATTTGCTAGCATATTCTATCATAATCAACTTGCATCTGGAGTAGTTCCTCAAATTACTATTAGTGTAGGACCATCTGCAGGCGGTGCGGTGTATTCACCTGCAATGACAGATTTTGTTATAATGGCTGACAAGATTGCTACCATGTTTGTAACAGGTCCAGAAGTTGTCAAGACAGTTCTTGGAGAAGATGTGTCTTTTGACGAACTTGGTGGTGCAATGTCTCATGGAAGAAATAGTGGTGTTGCACACTTTGTAGGTAAAAATGAATACCAATGCATGGATATTGTAAAGACACTCTTGTCATATATTCCTCAGAATAGTACTGAGGAAGCCCCAATGGTAGAAACTGGTGATGATCCAAATCGACTAGATAACAATCTCATAAACATAATTCCAGAAAATCCTCTACAACCATATGATATGAAAGAGATCATAAATTCTATAGTTGATAATCATGTATTCTTTGAGATACATGAATTATTTGCACCTAATGTTGTAATTGGATTTGCCAGACTTCATGGTAAAGCAGTAGGAATTGTTGCAAATCAACCAATGGTGTTGGCTGGAGCTCTTGATATTGATTCATCTAACAAGGCATCTAGATTTATCAGATTTTGTGATTGTTATGGTATTCCAATTATCACTCTAGTAGATACACCTGGATACATGCCTGGAACCCAGCAAGAACATGCTGGAATCATCCGTCATGGAAGTAAACTCTTGTATGCTTACTGTGAGGCTACCGTACCAAAAATTACATTAATCATAGGAAAAGCCTATGGTGGTGCATACATTGCAATGGCAAGCAAGAACCTAGGAACTGACGTGAACTATGCATGGCCCACTGCACAAATCGCTGTACTTGGTTCTGAGGCAGCTGTACGAATTATGAATAGAAAGGAACTTGATTCTGCAAAAGATCCTACTGCATTAAAAAAACAACTTGTTGACAATTTCACAGAAAAATTTGCCAATCCTTACGTAGCTGCATCATATGGTACGATTGATTCAGTAATTGATCCTGCTGAAACACGACCGGCCCTAATTCGTGCCTTGGATGCTTTAGCAAATAAGAGAGAGCGAAGAATTCCAAGAAAACATGGGAACATTAATCTTTAGAACGATATGATCAAGAAAATTCTAATCTCAAACAGGGGAGAAATCGCAATACGCGTCATAAAGACATGTAATGCATTAGGGATAAAATCAGTAGCGGTCTATTCTGATGAAGACGTAAACTCAAAACACGTCAAGATGGCTACCGAAGCATATCATATTGGTTCTGCACCTCCTGCACAGAGCTATTTGAATATGGAAAAAATAGTCGAGACTGCAGTCAGCTCTGGTGCTGATGCAGTCCATCCTGGATATGGATTTCTTTCTGAAAATGCAGACTTTGCAGATCTCTGTGAGAAAAAGAAACTCAATTTCATAGGTCCATCTGGGAAATCTATGAGACTCTGTGGTGATAAAATGGAATGTAAGGATGCAATGATGAAAGCCAAAGTGCCGACTGTGCCTGGAAGTCCTGGAATTGTTGAAGAAGTTGAAAAGGCACTAGACATTGCNCTGCACCTCCTGCACAGAGCTATTTGAATATGGAAAAAATCGTAGAGACTGCAATAAGCTCTGGTGCCGATGCAGTCCATCCTGGATATGGATTTCTTTCTGAAAATGCAGACTTTGCAGATCTCTGCGAGAAAAAGAAACTCAATTTCATAGGTCCATCTGGGAAATCTATGAGACTCTGTGGTGATAAAATGGAATGTAAGGATGCAATGATGAAAGCCAAAGTGCCGACTGTGCCTGGAAGTCCTGGAATTGTTGAAGAAGTTGAAAAGGCACTAGACATTGCACACAAAATTGGATATCCTGTTTTACTCAAGTCAGTTTTTGGTGGAGGAGGTAGAGGAATCAGACTGGTACATAATGAAAAAGAACTACGAGAAGCCTTTGAGATTGCATCTGGAGAGTCAAAAGCAGCATTTGGCAAGTCTGCACTATTTGTTGAAAAATTCCTTCCAAAAATAAGACATATTGAACTTCAGCTAGCACGTGACACGCATGGAAATACAGTACACATCTTTGAACGAGAGTGTTCTATTCAAAGACGACACCAAAAACTCATTGAAATGTCTCCATCTCCAGTTGTTGATCAAAAGACACGTGATGAAATAGGAGAGCTTGCAGTAAAAGCTGCAATAGCTGTTGATTATCGTAATGCTGGAACTGCAGAATTTCTAAGATTAGATGATGGAACTTTCTATTTTATAGAAATAAACGCAAGACTACAAGTTGAACATCCTGTAACTGAACTAGTCTCAGGACTTGATCTTGTCAAATTACAAATTGATATAGCAAACGGAAAAGAAATTCCTTTCAAACAAAAAGATCTCAAAGTAAATGGATGCGCAATTGAATGTAGAATAAATGCAGAGGATACATTTTTGGACTTTGCACCATCAACTGGAAAAATATGGGATGTCAACATTCCATCAGGTCCTGGAGTAAGAGTTGATACGTATCTTTACCCTGGTTGCACCGTGTCGCCTTACTATGACTCACTTATGGGCAAACTCATTACATGGGGACAAAACTTTGAAGAAGCCAGACAGAGAATGTCACTAGCATTATCTGATTTCTATATTGAAGGAGTTGAAACTGCGATACCGTTGTACAAGACCATATTGAACAGCAAGGAATTCATTAATGGAGACCTATCAACAGACTTTCTTGATAGATTCAAGATACTTGACAGAACTACAGGGTGACTTGAAAACTGAGGCATCCCAAAAATCAGAAGCTGCACTAGCTGCAACACTCATACACTCAGAATTTCTCAAAAACAAGATAAAACCACGCAAAGAGCATAGTGTTAGGTGGAAAACACAAGTGGATAGGCATTGATATGAAATTCAAATTAGAAAATACTGATGAAAATCTAGATGGGGAAATTGTAAAGTCCATTGGTAATAACGAATTTGTATTAAAAATACAAGGAAAAGAACGTGATCTTAAGATCATTACCATGACTCATGATAAAGTTGAGTTTATGTTAGATAGTGTTTATCACATTACAAAATATCTTGAAAACAGTACCAACAAAATTACACTTGTAGTGGACGGAGTAAAACTGACCTTTAACAAGCGCCCTGAGATGGACAAAATTGTATACAAAAATTCTGGTGCCGATTCTGCATCTGATTCTCAAATAAATCTCAAAAGTCAGATTCCTGGTCGAGTCGTCTCGGTAAATGTGACTGCTGGAAATAATGTCAAGAAAGGAGATGTGGTCTGTGTTTTGGAATCAATGAAAATGCAAATCTCAATTAAATCTCACAAAGATGGTGTTGTCAAATCCATCAAGATGAAGCAGGGCTCATCAGTTGCAAAAAATGATGTACTTGCCGAAATTGAATAAATATTTTTAAAATTATCTGTAAATTATTTTTTCAAACAAAAATATGCAAGTTCTATGTAATGTTAACTGGTTGTATGTTGTCTAACTTGATTGTACATCATTTCTTATTTTTGTTATAATGAACCTACCATCAAATATGGAACTGTTTGCAATAGTTACCTCTTTATTCCCATCTAAAATGGTTGTAAACTCTGGAGTTATCTTGATGATAATTCCAACATGTCTGTCTGATGAATTTTTTATCTCTATCTGATCTCCGTCACTAAACGGTAGATGCTTATTTAGCGAGATCTCTTTCATAATTCTCACAGTTCCTTGTATTATTGCATTATTTGGAACAACATATTCTTCACCATGATCCGTAATTATCTTTGTATACATCATATTAATCTCCTCAACTTTTCCACGTATGTCGTCATTTACTATTCTAATGGTATCACCAATCTTGGCTGGAAAAGTAGTAAGCATCAATCCTCCTGAGAATATGTTACCAACTATTGTTGATACTCCTATGCCTACAATGATTGCAGCTACTCCACCACCAACTAAGATCTCTTGTGGCTCTACATTCCATTGATATAACAACAATATGGCTGAAATCAGAGCTATTACTATTATGGCAAAAAATGAAATGCTTGCAGAAAACTGTGCTGGCATCTTGTTTGAAAATCTTTTAAGAATCCGTCTGATGGCTGTAATGATTACCAGTGCAAGTATTATGGTAACAATTGTATCTGTCACCTGAATGTGGGTATGCTGAAATCCAATTGTGGGTGCAACAAATATCTCAAAAATAGATAAACTGATCCAAGCTCCTATTACAATGACTATTGCTTTTATTGTTAGTCTAGTAAACTCGTGTTGTAGAGATTTTTGTTTTAATCCGTCTAATGGAGGCACTGATACATTATCATTGTAATCGTTTTGTTTTGGAGTAACCATTGAATCCTAATGTTGTCCTTGATATTTAGATTTTAGTAATTAATCGAATTATATTTGATATATGTAATATTCTAAAAATAAATTAAAAGAGATTTTACTTTATTTCTTGAGAAAGTTTATGATCTCTTGATAGTTTGGTTCTATCAATGGATTGTCTGAAACCCATTTGTAGACTATATTTCCACCTTCATCTACGATGAATACCGATCTTTTTGCTGCGTCATATCCCTTTACGTGCAACAAGTCAGGCATTAGTATATCATAATCTCTTATTGTCTGACTCTTGTAGTCTCCAAGTACTGGAAAATTAAGATGCTGAGATTCTGCAAATGCTTTATTTGCAAATGGACCATCGTTACTAATTCCTATTACTTGAGCACCAAGCTTTGATATCTGATTCCATTCATCTCTGAAGGTGCACATTTCCTTTGTACATACAGGAGAACTTGCGGCCACAAAGAATGAGAGAACTACTTTTTTTCCTTTAAACTCATCTAGGCTTCGCATTTTTAATTCTGTATCTACCAAGGTAAAAGGCGGCGCTTTCTGTCCAACGTTTACCATAAAGTAAGTTTTGATATTGTCATATATCAATCATCTTAGAAATTAAAACAACCAAAACTCTCTGATGTGCAACATTGAAGATATTATTCAATTTCAAAGAAATTATTGAAAAAATTGTTGCCAATGAAAATTATGATCGTATAATGTGCATAGATTTTTATACTCTCCGACTGGCTTGTTAGCTACTTTGGTAGGAGAAGCTGCTAGTAGTTTCAGTCCAATCTTATTGTTGTTTACATTTGCAATTGTGGCAACAGGGCCAACCTTGATTCTTTCTAGGATGATCGCTCCAAGACGCACTTCTAATCCGGTCAAGTTCCTGCCTATGGAATCTGGCCAAGTCCCACAAGGTGAGGGACGTACTCATTTCATGATGCAATATTACTCATTTGTCTTGATGTTTGTTGTATTTGACGTAGCATCGATCTTTTTGTATGCCTGGGGAAGCAGCATCCTTGATTTGCCAAAGTCCGCAACTCTTCCAATCATAGGCTTTCTTGCAATAATCTTTGCTGCGTTTGCCTTTGCGCTGTATCAAGCAGGGAGGAAGAACATTTGGTAACTTTTAAATCGAATGTAGAAAGGACTCGGGATAGGGAAGAAAAATGCTAAAGGAACTAGTCAACCAAGAAACAGCACCACACGCTACTAATGTACTAGTTGGAAAACTTGGTGATATTCTTGTTAAAGCAGTAGGAAAACCGTTTGATATGGCCATTAACTGGGGCCGAATTTACTCATTATGGCCAGTACACCTTGAAACTGCATGTTGCAGTGTAGAATTTGGCGCTGCTTCAAGTCCTAGATATGATGTTGAAAGATTTGGTATTATCGAAGCATTTGGTTCACTTAGACAATGTGATCTAATAGTTGTCATGGGAACAATTACCAGAAAAATGGCTCCTCGATTGAGAATGGTGTATGATCAGATGCCTGATCCAAAATATGTTATAGCAATGGGAGCATGTGCAATAACTGGAGGATTATACTTTGACTCATATAATGTACTACCTGGAATTGATGGGGTTCTTCCAGTTGATGTTTACGTTCCGGGATGCCCCCCTAGACCTGAAACACTAATCCAGGGCTGTATGTTACTTCAAGAAAAAATAAAACGGACGAAGGCTAAATAACAATGAGCTCTGGAACTGACAAGGACGTAGAAGTTAAAGATACTGCAGAGGAGCATTCTACAAGTTCTGAAAATACTAAACCAGATTCCATGTCAAAAGATGAAGCAAAAAAGTTCTATGAAGAAAAAGGATTAGATTTATCACCAGATGTTCCTGTCAAACCAAAACCAATTCCTGCATTTGAAAAATCTTTGGCAGATAAAGTTTCATCAAAATTTGGAGATAAGATAACTGTAGACTATGTAAGAGCTGATAGAATTAGAGTAACTGCCAAAAGAGAAAATATTGTGGATGTTGCTAAATTTATACGGGACGAACTAAAGTATGATCACGCAGAATCTGTATCTGGAGTTGATTATCCAGATTCAAGCGAAATTGAAGTCATTTATCATTTAGGATCTTATACTGATGAAAAACTTGGAAGACAAATTTTTGCACTTGCAACTAGAGTTCCAAGAGAAGATGTTCCAAATCCTGGTTCAGATTCCACAAGAACTCCGTCATTACGTGATGTGTTCTATAGTGTAGAATTTCATGAACGAGAGTGTTTTGAAATGTTTGGCGTTTACTTTGAAGGTCATCCTGATATGAGACGATTGCTTTTGCCAGAGGACTGGGCAGATATACCACCATTTAGAAAGGACTTTAAGATTAAAGGGCGATAAGATGACAACACAACTACCTCCAGGAATGCATATTGAGACTGTTGATGAAAAGATAATGACACTCAATGTAGGTCCTCAACATCCAGGTTCTGGACATATGAGATTGATAATCAAAGTCGATGGTGATTACATTGTTTCTTGTGATCCTGATCCAGGTTATGTACACAGAGGCGAAGAAAAAATGGCTGAATATAGAAATTATATTCAAAACATTCCACATCTTGAAAGACCAGTAATACACGACTCTTCCAATATTTTGTATCCATATTGCCTTGGAGTAGAAGAATTGTTGGGAATTGAAGTCCCAGAAAGAGCAAAATATATTCGAGTCATTGCTGCAGAGCTGAATCGCTGCATCTACATTTTGTATTGGTTAGCTATCTATGGAATATTTTTGGGTCATTCTACAATGTTCATGTGGCCAGCAGGTGATAGAGAACTTTTCATTGACTTGTTAGAAGCAATGTCTGGTGCAAGAGTAACTCATGCATATCTTGTACCTGGTGGAGTAAGAAATGATTTGCCATCTAACTTTGAAGAAAGATGTTTACGTCAAGTCGAATATTTTGAAAAGAGACTCAGAGAATATGAAGCGATATTCTACCAGAATCCTATCTTAAAGGCAAGAACAGAAGGAAGTGGAATTTTATCCAGAACTGATGCTATACGACTTGGTACTACAGGCTCTGTACTCAGAGCATCAGGTGTTGATTTTGATGTAAGGAAAAAGGAACCATATGATGTCTATGAAAACTTGGACTTTCAAACAATAGTGATGAAAGAAGGTGACTCTTACGCACGATCTAGAATACCTTATCTTGAGATGTTTGAGAGTTGTAGAATCATAAAAGATGCACTGAAAAAGATGCCAAAATCAGGCTCTGTGCGCACAAAATTAAAACCAAATCCAAAAGGTGGCAATGACGAAGTTTATCGTAGAATTGAATCTGGAAGAGGTGCAATTGGATATTACATTGTATCAAACAACCGACCAGAACCTTATCGAGTAAAGATAAGCGTTGGCTCGTTTAGAAATTTGATTTGTATGCCATATCTGCTAAAAGGTGAAAAACTAGGTAACATGCCAGCAGTTTACTGGGGTCTTAATTATTGGCCTGTGGAGGCAGATAGATAAATGTCAACTATTGCACCACAGTTTCGATTAAGTCGATTCATTGGTTCTTTATTTGATTTAATATTCTGGGTTATTCTGATCTTTAGTCTAGTTGGATTACCAATAGTCTTCATTGTACTGTTCTACATCAAACTGCCAGTAATCAATGGTCAGCTGATGACGCCTTACTTGGCAATGACTTGGATGGCAGATCCGTCACGTACTCTTCCAATTGTCAAAAGCTTCATGCATACTACTATTTTCAGAGTAATGGCATTTCCAGGATTTGGATTTGCTGCTCTTCTTGCAGCTGCAACAATATTTGTTGAAAGAAAATTCCTTGCAAAAATGCAGCTCAGAGTTGGCCCACTCTATTGTGGAAAAATAGAAGGAATACTCCAATTGATGGGTGATGGGTTTAAGCTAATGAGCAAAGAGATCATCATTCCTGCAAAAGCAGACAAGCCAATTTTCTGGCTTGGTCCATTGTTGTTTGTCGGCACAGCAGGTGCATTTGTTGCACTAATTCCAGTTGCTCCTGGATGGGTAGTTGCAAATCCAAGTGTTGGCCTTTTGGCAGTATTTGCAGTTATCGGTTTCTTCCCAATAATTGCAGTACTTACTGCATGGGCAGCAAATAGCAAGTGGACGTTCATTGGTGGTTTGAGAGCACTTCACCAAATGGTCGCATTTGAAATTCCATTGATTCTCTCACTTCTTGGAGTTGTGATATTATCTGGAAGTCTGAATCTTTCACAAATTGTCCAGTCGCAAGAACACTTTTGGTGGATAGCATTTCTCCCAATTGGTGCTATAGTATTTTTCATTACAATATTGGCAGAACTTGAAAGAATTCCATTTGATCTTCCAGAAGCAGAAAGTGAAATTGTTGCAGGATGGTTAACAGAATTCTCTGGAATGATGTATGGACTAATCCAACTTGGAACTTATAAAATTATATGCATTTGCAGGATTATTCGTGGTTCTATTCCTTGGTGGCTGGAATGGTCCAATGGTTTGGCCTCCGTTTCCGCAGGATATTATCACTCAAGGAATTACAATTGGTCCTGTAACTGCACACTTCCCTGGATTGCCACTTTTTGATCAAGAGATGCTCAATGGCACACTGTGGTTTGTTATCAAGACTGTTGGAGTCATACTCTTAATTCTCTTACCCCGTGGAGTTTTCCCAAGAGTTAGAATCGATATGATATTGCACACTGGTTGGTACAAATTGATTGGTCTTGCATTCATTAACATCTTTATAGCTCTCGGATTGCTATACGCAGGTGTCTTGGGACCGGGAGGAATATTGCATTGAGTAATGTAATTGGAATAATACGTGCACTAAATTCCGGTGTAAAACATCTTGCAGTAAAGCGATTTACATTACGATATCCTGAACAGAAATTAAAATTTGTAGGTGATGGCTTTCAATTCAATCCAGAGACTGGAGTTGGAATAGCTGGGCTACGAGGTAGACACATACTATTTCATGAGCACTGTACTGGTTGTCAGCTTTGCTCAGTAGCATGTGAGGGAATAGCAGAGGCCATAAGCATGGTCAAAGTTCATGAAACATGGAAACATAACAAGAAAGCCATAATGCCACAGATAGATTACGGCAAATGTGTATTCTGTGGTTTGTGTGTAGATGCCTGTCCATTTTATGCACTTTACATGACCAATGACTATGAGCTTTCTTCTTTTACAAAATCTGCTTTAATTTACACCCCTGCCCAACTTGCCATACAGCCAAAAATTTCACAAGATGTTGAAATAAAAATAGATGACAGGGGTGCTTCACATGGTTGATTCAGTATTTTTAGCTCTCTCTGTTCTTACAATTGGTTCTGCAATTGTAGCACTTGAAATACGCTCTTTGATATATGGTTCAATCGCATTGATGCTTACATTATCTGGCATTGCTGGATTCTTTCTGCTTTTGGATGCGCCATTTGTGGCAATGTTCCAACTTTCAGTTTACGTGGGCTCGATTGCAGTTCTCATATTGTTTACAGTTATGCTGGTAAGACGAGAGCTTATCTTCAATAAGGTGGAGACAAACGCCGAAGATATGCTGGTATTGCATTGATGATTGTACTCATGCTGGGCATAGGAACAATAATCATTGGTTCAGGATTGAAAACCGTGGATACCAACTCATCAGCAGTTGATTACAAAAAGATTGGAGAAGACTTTCTGACATATTATTCGCCTGCATTGATAGTGATGGCATTAATTTTGGCATCATCTGTCATTGGGGCAATGACATTAGCAAGAAGGGAGGATGTAATAGATGAGCAACGGACTGATTGATTTTGTTCTAGTTTCAGTGGCATTGCTTGCCATTGGAATCTATGGAATAGCAGTAAAGAGAAACGCAATTCGTATGCTTTTTGGCATAGAGATGATAATCAATTCTGCAAATCTCAATTTGGTTGCATTTTCTAGATACATACCAAATAGTCAGGGACAAACACTGGCTCTCTTTTCTATTGCAATAGCAGCAGCAGAAGTTGCAGTTGGACTGGCACTTGTAATTGTAGCATACAGAATGTACAGAAACATTGACATTGCAGACTTTAGGAGTTTGAAAGGATAATGCAATTCGTACTTTTACAGGCTTTATTCTTACCACTATTGCTTTCTCCGGTAGCATATTATCTTGGACGCAAGTCTGGGGCTACAGCTGCTGCACTGTTTAGCTTTGCGTTATTGTTGTATTNGTAGCATATTATTATCTTGGACGCAAGTCTGGGCCTACTGCAGCGGCACTGTTTAGCTTTGGGTTGTTGTTGTACTGTACCATACTAGTTATCACTCCAGCACTTTCAGGAACTTATGAAGAGCATTACAAGTGGACTCAGTTGTTTGGTGAATTTGGATTATTGCTTGATGGACTTGCATCTCCCTTTGCAATTATAATATATCNTATTTTCAAAACCATACATGGTTGCAAGAATTACTACAATGTTTGAAGAACGAATGAGTTCTGAAAAGCAGTTGGTTGGAGGAGGTACTGAAATGATAGAATCATCTTCTCTGAAAAGTCATGTTAATCATCAGATTGGAGCATACTATGCACTCTTCCTTGTCATGGCAATGGGAATGCTTGGAACAGTTCTTGCAACCAACTTGATAGAATTTTATGTCTTCTTTGAGGTTATGCTAATTCCTGCATTCTTCATGCTGGCAATTTGGGGATATGAATCAAGAAGAAGAGTTGCATTGCTGTTCTTCTTCTGGACCCATGTAGGTGCTGTAATTCTTTTACTTGGTTTTCTTTCAATAGGTCTCAGTGTAGGCAGTTTCAACTATGCAGATATCAAAGCACATGGTATCCCGCCTCATGTTCTTGCACTTGCTGCTGTTGCAATCATTGTAGGTCTTACTGTAAAAATGGCATCATTTGTGGTACACATGTGGCTGCCACATGTTTATCGCGCATCACCAACACCACTTAACGCATTATCATCTGGAGCAATGTTGGGAGTTGGTGCATATGGATTCTTTAGATTGATAATAATGCTAATGCCAGGTCAATACGAGCACTTTGCTCTTGCCTTGAACATCTGGGGTTTAGCAACCATGATCTACGGTGGAGTGATGGCACTAGTACAAGATGACATTCGAAAATTGTTTGCTTATTCTAGTATTAGTCAGATGGGATACATCTTGTTTGGAATTGGTTCTGCATCTATGCTTGGACTTTCTGGTTCTGAAATGATGTTTGTGTCCCACAGCTTGGGTAAAGTGATTTTGTTCATGATGGTTGGCGCAATAATTTTGCAAGTTGGAACTCGCAGTATAACAAAGATGGGAGGTCTTGCAGGAAAGATGCCAATAACGGCAGTCTGTTCAATGATTGGAGCACTAACTCTGATGGGTGTTCCACCAACTAGTGGATTTATGGCAGAATGGACAATGTTCTATGGCGCACTTCAAACTGCACTTCAGCAAGGTTCCATGATAAGAATGATCACGTTTGGTTTAGGTCTAGTTGCAACCGTTATCACGATGGCATATGTATTGTGGATGATAAAACGAGTCTTCTTTGGAAAACTTCCAGAGGCTCTTGAAAAAACAAAAGAAGCCAACTGGTACGTTACAGGTCCTATGATGGTCTTGGCAGGATTTAGCGTTGTTATTGGAATATATCCAGACGTATTCTTTAACCAAATAATTCCTTTTATGAAGGGATTGGTGGGAGTTTAGAAAATGGCTATTTTACCTTTTGATATTATTTCTGGATTGGGAGACCTTCGAGTTTGGGCAATTTGGATACTTCCATTTGCTGCCGCATTGATAATACCAGCTTTTGGAAAAGTTTCCAAGCGTTCAACTGGTTGGGTAGCAGTAGCGTTTGCTCTTGCAAGTGCAATCTCAGCTGTGACACTTCTTCCAGCAGCTCTTGGTAATCACGAGATACACAATCAAATTCCTTGGATTTCATCTATCGGACTCAAGGCCGGAGTTCTTGCTGATCCACTTGCAGTAATAATGAGTAACGTTGTTGCTTGGATCTCTTTTCTGATATTTGTATACAGTACAGGATACATGAAGGGAGACAGGGATCTAACTAGATTCTTCTTCTGGATGGCATTCTTCCTTGGTTCCATGCA
>NZ_RCMC01000200.1 GCF_011319475.1 Candidatus Nitrosotalea sp. FS | reverse complement strand
TGCAACTGGGAAGTTGAGATTTGCAGAACTCTGAACTGTTGGCAAACTTAGCACTCCATCCCAATTGGTTCCTGTTATGGTTGTGCTTTGTGGAATTGTGACCTTGATTTCTGGTTTATTGTCTTCATTAGTATTCTTGGTAATGTTCAATTCATTAGAAATCTGTACACTACCACCTGAAATAATTTTAGANTAGAATAGTTGATTGTAGCTGTTACACCAGTTGGCACCGTTACGTTTGAGAGAACAGCATTGCTGCTAGATATTACTAATTGTGGCTTATCACTAGTCACTGTTATATTTTGAACTAGGTTTCCAACAAGGACTTGAGTATGACCTAGATTTACTGCAGATACTATATCATCTTTTAATACAATAGAGTCAGTGTTCGACTTGATAGCTGATTTTGTTATTGCGTCATTGATTGCAAAAGTCTCTGAATTGGGAGATTGTTTTATTTGTGATACAAATGCTACATCTGTAAATGTTAGTGACTCTGGGA
>NZ_RCMC01000121.1 GCF_011319475.1 Candidatus Nitrosotalea sp. FS | reverse complement strand
GCATCAGAAGAAGCAGAAACAGTTGCAGTAAAGACAGGAGTGCTTCCAGGATACAGCATTACCGAGTTTGGCTCAAATGATGTTATTATACCAGATCTGAGCAGTTTTGAAGCATAAGGCAGTTCACCTGGAGGTATGTCCCCCTTGTTGTCTTCATTACAAGGTTCTGTAAAATGTCCTGTGTATTGTCCTTCATAATGACAGATTAGTGAGTGATGTCCAGTGTTATCAGTGTAAAGCGATATAGCAAAAGGCACTGTGGTCTTTCCCATCATGGCATTTGCCATGTAATAGAGCGCTGCACCACTAGTCATGTTGAGAGGTTCATTGTGATTATTTTGAAACCATGAGGCATTTGCAGGAGCGTCATATTGGACACTGATTGTTCCGGTGTCACCAGGGTGCAAGAAAAACATGGTTCCATATTGTTCAGACTTGTAATAATGTGCAAAGCCTGTCGAGTTTTTTATTGTGGCACTAATCTGTGTTCCACCCTGTATCA
>NZ_RCMC01000116.1 GCF_011319475.1 Candidatus Nitrosotalea sp. FS | reverse complement strand
ACTCCGATATGCGTTACACGCCCATTTTCACGATATTGCTTCTATCCCTTTCTGCATTATCCATCCCCATTTTTGCACAAAGTGCTACACCGTCACCTTCCCCACCCACAGCTGCACTAGTTACAACAAGCATCGATAGATCATCATACACATTAGGGGATACAATTGTAATTTCAGGTCAAGTGCAAGCAGTAGTTAGTGGAACTCCACTATCTATCGAANTAGTTACAACAAGTATTGATAGATCATCATACACATTAGGCGATACGATTGTAATTTCAGGTCAAGTTCAAGCAGTAGTTAGTGGAACTCCGTTATCCATTGAGATTCTTGATCCACAGAACAATGTTGCTAAAATAGACCAGATTGATGTGTCACAAGATGGAAAATACACCTATTCTACCAAAGCTGCAGGACCATATTGGAAATTAAATGGAAGTTATACGGTCAAGGTACAATACGGACCACCAAATGTAACTGCCCAAACCACTTTTACTTTTCAGAGTACA
>NZ_RCMC01000272.1:6050-18583 GCF_011319475.1 Candidatus Nitrosotalea sp. FS | reverse complement strand
TCCCAAAGTATTGCCTTTTTGTCTGGGTTTTTCTGTACTATTCTGTCAAGAGCATTGTAAGATGCATTGATTTTTCCCCCCACAAACCATTGTGCAAAAGGAGGATTCCACTCTAGTGCAGTGTGCCAGCGTTTAGACCAATAAAGATTCTCAGCCTGAGACTCCCAGAATTTTACGCTGTTTTGGTTTGCCGCAGCCCTTGTCTTTAGATCATTGTTTCCAAGACCTATGTTATACAAGTCCAATACAATCAGGTAGCATGCATGTCAAAAAAAAGGTTCGCTCAAATGGAGTTGGGAGCGAATCCTTCAATCCCGTCAGGTTGTACTAGGAGGATGATATTCTCTTAAGCCAGTCTGAATCTTGAGGGGCTTCGTCACCATCGACTCCGATGGCTACAGGCTTTGTTGCTGGTGCAGTGGGAATACTAGTACCAACTCCAATGTCCGCAGGTGCTGGAGTCTTTGGTTGTGAAGGAGAAGGACTTTCTACCTTTCCAAGATATGAAATGGCGGCTGAATGAACGTCCTGTTTTGGACTTTCTATGCGCTCTCCACTCTCAACTGAAAGATCGTTGATGCGACGTTGGATGCTTGTTATCTCTGCCTTTTCGTGTTCGATGTGTTCGATGATTTCAACTGTGTGAGTTTTGACTAAATCATACTTGGCATCAGATATCTCATTGCTCTTGTTTTGCAACTTGGCGTCAAATCTTAGCATCCTGATTGACTTTAGTTGACCATCAAGTTCTCCGAGTCTTTTCTCAAGTTTTTCTTTAATCTGTCTCTCAGTCTCATCCAGAGTTAACAATTTCATCTTATACTTCTCATGGATCAATTCAGCATCGTCTTTCATGTCATCGTTTTCAGATACGATATCCATCAGGGCACGTATACGACGCATGGTAAGCCCCTTCTCTCGCAATAGTCTTTGGGCATCTAATCTCCATCTAGGAATGAAAATTACATACTGTCCTTGAATGACCAATTGCTCGAATGCTATCTGCTTAAGTCCTTCAGAACCACAATCAACACCAACGGTTTGTACACTTCCATCAATGTCTGTTATAGTCCCTATTACTTTGCCGATATAGGTGCCGTACATGTCCTTAACTTGCTTGCCGATAAATTCGATCTCTTCCTTGCTCATTAGGTAGGTGTTTTAAATTTCATATAATCAGGAACATGTTAACAAGCTTTTCAGTTTTGGTAAGATCATTTTAGCTAATGATCATGCAAAAATACAAAAAATGCGTAATTTTATAATCACTTGCATAGTAATGGTCCAATAATGATTACAAAGGAAGAACTAGATCAGATACTACACTTTGTCTCCAAACGTTGGGTAGACATGAGCCGGGATGAAAAAAACAAGGCGTTTGAAAACATGCCGACAGACTTTTGGATGAACTCCATGGGCGGAACTGCAGGTCCAGGTAAGTGGGTAACAACTTTGATGTATACTGAAGATCCGCAAGAAGCTGATTCCTTCAAAGAAGTTTTACTCCGATGGCAGGTAAAACACAATGCACCAAAGATGGGTCCATCCGATCTGATCCAGATTGGAAAGAAGTAGTTATTATCTACAGAAGGTTTGAACGATATATTGTCATCAGAGTTTTCAGGTTCTGAAAAAGAAATTCTTTTGAAACATTTTTCAAATGTAGACGATTCTGTATTTGCCATTACCAGTCCAAGACAGGTTGACAGGGGCGCTCTGATGTCAAGATACAGTAGAACTGACAAGAGCATGCGAAAAATTTTCTTGGACGAGTTTGCGCAAAACGAAAATCGTGGTGAAGAATTTTACAATAAAGTTTTACTTGAATATGGAGACGATTCTGTTGCAGAACTTGGAGAAGCGCAGATTGCAATTGAAGGCTTGTCAAACATTGCAGTAAAAAAAATTGAAGACCGTAGAATTGGATTGTCGTATCTTGAAAAATCTTCGAGGTATGTTGCATGGGACAAAAAAGTAAATGGAGAGTACAAGTTTTACAGAGAGCCAGAAATAATGAGTTCAAGATACGCAGACAAGTACCTTGAGGCATGCAACTTGGATTTTGAAGTATATTCGAAGAGTATCCAGCCAGCAATAGATTACATGAAAGAGCGAGAGCCAATCGAGAATCAAAAGTTTCGAAACTCCAATGGAACAGATGTGCTATATTCCAAACTAACAAGCGAAGATGAGACAAAGTCCGCATCTAGAATTTACAATGCAACAATTCGAGCCAAGGCATTAGACATTCTCAGAGGATTACTTCCAGCATCCACTCTGACTAATGTTGGCATAACAGGAAACGGTAGAGCCTTTGAGTACCTGCTTACCATACTCTATTCCTCAGGCCTCGAGGAAGAAAGGGTTCTTGCAGCCAAGATTCAGAGAGAATTGAATACCACAATAAAGTCATTTGTAAGAAGAGCAGACGATACACACGGTAAGGCCTTGCAAAAATATCTAAAAAATATCAAGACAAAATCTATTTCACTTGGCAAGAAACATCTCAAAGTAAAAGGAAATACAAATCGCCTTACAGATTTAGTTGATTGGGAACAAGAAAAAAAGGCAGAAGAGAAAATAATTGCTTCCATATTATATGAACAGTCAGCAGGTATGTCATATAGAGACATACTTGTACAAGTAAAAAAAATAAAATCGCAAGAAAGGAAAAAAATAATAAAAATATTTTCTGATCAAAGACAGAACAGAAGACAGAGGCCTCCACGTGCATTTGAAATGACAGATTACACATTTGATTTTTTGACAAACTTTGGTATGTTTCGTGACTTTCACAGACACCGTGTGCTTACACTTGAGCGACAGTTACTTGCCGCAAACCGTGGATATTTTATGCCAAACGAGATAAAACAACTTGGAATCAAAAAAGACTTTGATGACTGTATGTACAAATCAAAAGAAGTTTGGGATGTTATCAAAACAAAGATGCCAGAGCAGGCCCAATATGTTGTAAACTTTGCATACAATTATCCATATTTTATGAAACTAAATCTTCGCGAAGCATCGCACTTGATTGAATTAAGAACCGTCCCACAAGGACATCAAGACTATAGAAAAGTCGCACAGGAAATGTTCAAGTCCATTAAAAAAGTCCATCCAAACCTGTCCAACATAATCAAGTTTGCAGACATGAAATCATATACTCTTGAAAGACTAGAAGCAGAAAAAAGAATAGAAGAAAAACGAAAGAAACTTTCAGGAAACTAGCATAGAATTCAATCCGGTAAAACAGCACAAGAAAATTTATAGAATGTACAAACAAAAAACGGTCAAGTGAAGACCCATAAAACTAAGGCCGTATGTTGTGTAGGAGTATTTGGCATAAGCATGTGCACTATCCTTATGAGCATAAGCATGGGTGGCTCATTTGCAGCAGCATTTTCAAAAGACTCTGGCATGCAGAGCATGAACTCTATGAACATGGATGACCAAAAAAAGGACAACATAGTTTTGGCATTTTTTAGCAGTCAGTGGGGAGATGCATTACTTGTAGCCTCATCAGCATTTATGCTCTTAGGAATTTGGTTTAGTGGAAAAATTAAGCTGATCCCTCTGGCAGTCTCTGGCATAGTCCTCATGTTCATAGGAATGTATTGGTACTATTCTATAAGTTTGCAGATAACAGGAGCTGCCATCATGGGCTTTGCGCATTTGTCTAACTACAATTACAAAGTTTCAAAATTGTTAAGAATCTAGTAAATCAATAGTTTGTATTACTGATTTTTGTTTTTTGACAATCTAGGAACTAGCAACATAGATCCTCCTACAATTCCACACATGATCAAGCATGGAAGAAAAGCAAGAAGCACTGGAACAAAAACAGCTAATGCAAGATTGTGTAAAGTAAATGCAAAATATGTTACACCGATAGATGCAAGAAATGATGCGACCAATATTACAATTTTATTTCTCTTGTTCATTTTAGAATTACACGACATCATTGTTTTTTCCTGCTTGGTGGTGTCCATCGTCTGAGCAACAGTGAACTACTTGTTACAGAAACAGAGCTTGCAGCCATAGCAAGACCTGCAAGAGCAGGATAAAGTAGACCCAATCCCGCCAACGGTATCAAAGCCGCATTATATACAAAAGCATAGAAAAGATTCTGCCTTATCTTGTTCATCGTTTTTTTACTTATTTCAATTGCAGATACGACATCTGTTAAATCATCTCTGATGAGCACTACTTTGCCTGCCTCTAGTGCAATATCGGTTCCACTACCTATGGCAATTCCAACATCAGCCTCGGTCAAGGCAGGTGCATCGTTTATTCCATCTCCAACCATGACTATTTTTCCTTCTTTTTGCAACAGTTTTATGATGTCAGCTTTGCCAGATGGTAAAACATTTGCAAAGAATTTGTCAATATCAAGTTCCTTTGCCACTGTACCGGCAGTCCTTTCATTATCTCCTGTGAGCATCACAACTTGAATTCCCATTTTTTTCAGGGACTGTATGGCAATCTTGGCATTTGGTTTTGGAGTATCTAATAGTGCAATAATACCAACAAGTTGTTTATCTAACGCAACAAGTATGGCAGTCTTTCCCTCTTCTTGGAATTTAATCAAAGATGATTCTACAGACTCTGTGCGTATTCCCGCATCTTCCATAAACCTTGAGCTTCCTACTAGTATGTTTTTGCCATCATATACTGCATTCACTCCTTTTCCTGGAATGACAACAAATTCTGTAGTATTAGACAAATGAATCTTTGAATCAATGGCATGTTGTACAATTGACTTGGCAAGAGGATGTTCAGAATTTTTTTCAGCAACAGCTGCGATCTCAAGTATTTTCTTATCAGCATTCATCCCACTTGCAACATTTTCTGATGCAAACACATTCTGCTTGATAGTTATGATGTCTGTGATCTTTGGTTTTCCTTGTGTCAGAGTACCAGTCTTGTCAAAGACTGCAATTTTTATCCTGCCAAGAATTTCAAGCGAGTCACCACCCTTGAAGACAACTCCATTCTGAGCGGCTTTACTCATTCCAACCATTATTGCAGTAGGAGTGGCAAGTCCAAGTGCACACGGACATGCTACAACAAGTATTGCCACTGCTGGAATGAGAGATGTAGCAAGTTGATGTACACCTATGGGCGTAAACAAATACCAAGTGATAAAAGTTGCAAAAGCAACAACCATGACTACAAAAGCAAAATATCCTGCAATCTTATCCACTGTTCTCTGCATAGGCGGCTTTCTGCCCATGGCATCTTCGACTAGCTTGACAACTTGGGCAAGCATTGTATCGCTTCCCACTTTTTCTGCTCTGATTACTAGTATGCCCTCTTGGTTAACTGTTCCGCCTATAGCATAGTCTCCAATCTTCTTGCCTACAGGTATGGACTCACCTGTGATCATGGACTCATCAACGGCTGAACTTCCTTCTAGAATTAGACTGTCAACTGGAATTTTTTCCCCAGGCCTTACAAGAATAATGTCGCCAGGCTTTATGACCTCAATTGGCACATCGAGCTCCTGCCCATCTTTTTTTATCCTCGTAGTCTTGGGTTGAAGCTCGAGCATTTTTCGTACAAGCGACGAAGCTTTACCCTTTGTTTTGGTCTCTAGATATTTTCCAAGAATTATGAAAGTTATAACTACTGACGATGCATCAAAGTAGATGTTATGCCATGTTGGAGTGGGAAATGTGTTAACTGCGCTAAACAAATACGCAGCGGTAGTTCCAGTTACCACTAACGTATCCATGTTTGCAGATCTCATTTTCCCTATCCTGNCACTAAACAGATACGCAGCGGTAGTTCCAGTTACCACTAAGGTATCCATGTTTGCAGATCTCATTTTTCCTATCCTATATGCACCAACATAGAATCTGCTCCCTACAACAAATTGCACTATGCTAGAACAGACAAGAACAACATAAGCCGTAATAGCAGTTCCCGCCATGGGTACAAATGAAAGGTATTCAGGATACACAAAAATTAAAACTGGAATTGTGAATGTAAGTCCGAGGAAAAACAATTTTTTGAGTTTTTTTGCTTCAACTTCTTCTGCAGACGCAGAAAGATCCTCGCTTAATATCTGATAACCGCTTTTAGTTATGGCTTGTCTTATATCCGAAAGCGATACCAATGTTGGATTATATTCAACTAGAACTTGTCCATTTCCAAAGCTAGCTGAGACGTATTTTACACCTTCAAGTTCTTGTAATCTTTTTTCTATTCTATTTGCATCACTAGAATCTGTCATGTTTCCTATCTTGATTGTGAGTTTTTCATAAACTACTTTGTATCCAATTTCTTCTACTGTTCTTTCAATTATGGCAAGATTAGTTATGCTAGGATCAAACTCTAATGTAGCTTTTTCTGCAGCCAGATTGACTTCACATTTTGTAACTCCATGAATCTCCATGACATGATTCTGGATAGCATTGACACATCCGGCACAGTGCATGCCGCCTATCTTTAATGCGGTACGCTTTGTCTGATCATGCGCTGTACTGACCATAGTGCCTTCCATGACCGTAATTACGATTAAAGGATACTTATTATCCCATCTTTACAATTGTAAAGATCAGCTTTCAAATAGGCTTTGTATGTATGGTTAACTATGCCTCTAAAACTAGATGAGATTGACCTTGCATTGCTAGAATCTCTTGTCAAAGATGGACGAAAATCTTTTCGTCAAATTTCAAGAGAAATAAAGGTTAGTACGCCTACCGTGAAACTACATTACGAGAGACTTGTCAATATTGGATTAATCAGGGGGATATCAGTAGACCTAGACTTTGGGAAATTGGAAACAGAAGCAAGTGCAAAACTAGATCAAATCCGACACAAGGCATTCAAAGGACACAAAATAAAAGTAGACAGGGGAATGCTAGTAAAGATCACTTGCGATTATTGCAATGGACCCACACACAATAAACCTAGCATATTAAAAGTGGGTGACCAAGAGAGATTTTTCTGCTGTTCATCATGCAAGACATTGTACAAGGAAAAATATCGCGGAAGAATAGAATCACTTTCTAACAAATAAAATTTGTGCCCTACTGACTTGATGTCATGTTCATGATTATAGATTCTTCATCTTTCAAAACATGATTTCTATAATCGGATATTGGTTCTCCATCTACAGATACACTGATTGTTTCTCCTTTCAAGTCCAGTCCCCAAATGTCTAGAAACTCACCTAGAGTGTAATTTCGGATTATCGTCGATTCCACATGGAGCATGCCATCAGCTGTATGAGTGTGTAGTGGTGCCATTCCCTTCATACCATACTGATCAAGTGCGTGGTATTTCCACAGATCTGGTTCTATTCCCACATTTTGCGGTACAAAGTATGGCTTTCCATTCACGTTTAGATACAAGCGTGGATGAATGTGTAACAATATTGGTTTATCATTTGAAGTCATGGTATCCGTAGTGGATTTCATTGATGCCATTCCAACTCCAATTAGAGCAACGATAATTATTCCTACTATAACAAGTGTTTTTTTCTTTTCCAACGTTTCTGTCTAGAACCTGAGATATTAAACAACAATAGCTTACAATTGTAAAGAATGTTCTACATTACAGAAACCCAACCAAGTAAAAAACGATGATTTTAAAATTTGCGCATAAAAGAAACGAGGAATTCTTATGAAACAATCATACGTCAAATATAAGAACTTTCAAGAGGCATGTATATGATGGCAAATACCGACTTTGATACAAAACAAAAAGACTGTGTTGAATATCTTGAGATTATCCGAGACATATTATGGAATAAAATGACCGAAGTGTAAGGGTACAGTCAAGAGACTCACCAGAATCAACACTTACTGGATAGTTTTTTGTGCTTTTCCAAATACTTGTTCTACTGTCCTTGGTTTGCCATCCTTGAACACATCTGTGCTACAGTATTTCATTGAAAATGCAGCCATCTGCATTATGATTGCCCTTAGTTCTTTTCCTTTTTCTGTAACGGTGTATTCTATCTTGATTGGAGTCTGTGCATAGACCTGTCTTTTTATCAAGCCACTCTTTTCCATCTCGCGTAATCGCACAGACAGTGTCTTTGGGTTTATTCCCTCAACTGATTCCAAAAATTGGTTGAACCTTGTCTGATTCAAAATTAACATGTTACGAAGTATGTGTATGGTAAATTTTTTGCCAACTAGTCGAAATGTGTTATCTACAGGACAGCATTTCATCTGGTCCGACATTTCTTTGAGTTCTTGTGGCATCAACTTACTAAAATCTCACTTACTTGCTATTGCATCACTTTCCAATTTATATACTTACCTTTCTATAGTGACTATAAGAAAGTAATATGGAATGCAAATCAGGAACATGTAACGTAGAAGAAGCAACATGCTCATGCACCTCAGAAATGGACTGCAGTGATTGTGGTTGTGGAACAGTTGATCCCATAAGACAATCAATGGAATTGCTACACAAGGCATTCCATGATGCATTGTACCAGGCTCATGTTGAGCGACTCAAAAAGAGGATCGATTCCTCGTTTGGTCCTTCACTTGACAAGGCAGCTGATGCAATGATCGAGACTGCTGCAAAGGTATGGCAGTCAACACTGGTCCAGGCAGAAGGCAAAAAAGAGCTAGAGTCAAAGTTGCAAAAAATATTTTCTGAAGCAAGTAGAAGATAATCTACTCCCCAGAACAGAGATCTTCCACTCTTCTTTTTTTNTAGAGTCAAAGTTGCAAAAAATATTTTCTGAAGCAAGTAGGAGATAATCTTAACTCCCCAGAACAGAAATCTCCCACTTCTTTTTTTATTCCAACCATCATGTTAGATTATCTCGGAATGGATACAATGATTTTATTGTACAAATCTTGGAATTTTTTTCACAATATGCGATATGGATATTCTTCCAGGACCAAGTACGATTACAGTCAACAGAACCACAAATATGAGCAATTCAAGCTCTAGGCCATTTTTTCCAGAAAATGACTGTAATTTTTTCACATACACCATGATTGTGAGCATCTCCATTGCAACAAGGCTTGCAGCTATTCGTGTCAATACACCTGCAATAAGCAATGCCCCACCTATTAGTTCCAACAGCCCTATCAATGGAGCCATCTCAGAAGGAAGACCGATGCTTGAGAAAAATCCCCCAGTACCGCTGTCAAACTTGCCAAGGCTGTGGACCATGAGCAAGACACCTACAGAGATTCTCAGTCCAAAATGACTAAGGTCGTGCAGTCTATGTGTTCTAAGCGTGGCGTCTGTCATGTTGCAATTACCTTGAATGCCTTAGTTATTGTTTACGCATATAATTTACTCAGCTAGTTGCATGAAAATTCAGCTAAGTTTTTACAAGGATTATGATATTCCAATAAACTTGTACCGTGTCTACAGTTCAGACACTTGTTTCAAATAATTAGAACAAGTGATCTTTCTTTTTTTATATCATTACAGGTTTTGTGTGCATCACAATTTTTGTTCTGTTGTAAAATGTTTTATTTTAGATATCAAGTTGATATTTCTTCCAGCGAGTGTGCCAACGCCCAACATCATAATCAGATCAACAATCAGTGTAACTTCAATTGCAAGTGTACTCAGAGTCTTTTGGGAGCCATATGCTGTCATGAGATAATCAGGACCTATGAAGACATATCCCAGTGCAAATCGAGAAACAAGACCTACTATCCAGATCACATATGGAATGTTACCACCCTTTGCGTGAATTTTGCCATCATCAGACCTCCAAACCTTGATGCTATCTTTGACAAGTCTATGTGAGAGATATGTTGCTCCCACTAGCACACCTGCATATGCAAAAACATACCAAATTGACACTCCTACCTGAAACGAGCTAAATACCGTAAACATGCTGATGCCAAAATATGATATTGTTGCAAAAATTACTCGGTTTTTGCTTACAGGTCCTCCTGAGAATATCTTTCTGAATCGAAAGACCATAACTATTGCAATCACTATTATAAATATCAGAATCTGGGATGACGCCATATCAGACCACTAAAATTTGTACATCTCTTGCAAATTTTTACAAGTTTTGAGAGTTTAATTCTTGCGTAGAAATAACATTACAATCAATCAAGAGGCAACAAAATATGGATTTCAGCACCCTTGCCAGTACCCTCAGACTCGGCCCATATCTTTCCACCATGAGCCTCTGTAATTCCCTTACACACGACAAGGCCAAGCCCAGAGCCACCATGTTCTCGTGTTACGGAGGTATCAATTTGGTAAAACTTGACAAAAATTTGTTCAAGCTTGTTTTTTGATATTCCTACACCATTGTCTTTGACAATTATCTTTGCGTTTTTGCCATCATGATATAGCTTGATGATTATCTTTCCATTTTCCTTGGGGCAAAAATCAATTGCGTTGTTTATCAGATTATGTATGACCTGCTCTATTCTCATAGGATCACACATACAAAATAGATCAGGTTGCAGTTGTGTAGATATTTCAATATGGTATTTTTCCAAAGTGGGCTTCATGTTTTCAACCACGTGAGACAAGATGTCAGCCAAGCTGTGTCGTGTTTTTGATACACGTAGCTGCCCAATCTCTATCTTTTGTACATCCAAAAGATCTGTCATAAGTTTTGAGAGAGTCTGCGAGTTTAGTTTTATAATTTCCAGTCTCTGCCTTTGTGCATCAGTTAATTTGCCAAATGTATCCGTAAGTAAGATATCCACGTACCCTTGAATTGGTACAAGCGGAGTCTTTAGCTCGTGCGTTATCATAGTCAGGAATTCTTCTTTTGACTTGTCAGTCTTGCGTAATTGCTCATATTGCTCTCGTATGCGAGACTCGTTTTCCTCGATCTTCTGTCTTGCGTTGTAAAGCTCAGTGATGTCTTTGATTATAGTATTGCTTCTCATTTCACCATCTTTTTCATAGAATGTGGTCGCACTCAATAATGCTGGAAAAACCGTATCATCTTTTCTTTTCATCCAGACTTCGCTGTTTGTAATGCTCGACCCAGACTTCCAGGAATCAAATGTCGCCTTCATAGGAGCAAGGCTTTTTTCTGCAGTATGATCAAAGATTGACATTCCAAGTGTCTGTGGTTTTGTGTATCCCAAGTTTATGGCATAAGCATCATTACAATCAGTTATGACACCTTTGGTGTCTATTGTACGCATCAAGTCAGGCGATGTATCATAGAGACTACGAAATTTCTTCTCAGCCGCAGTAAGCAGGAAATTTGTCTTTTTTAGTTCGTCGTATTGCTGGTTTATCATTTTTTGATCTTGCTCTATCCTTTCTCGCGCAGCATAAATGTCAGAAATGTCTCTAAATGCGACTGTTCTTCCTACGAGTTTGCCTTTTTCATCAAACAGACTATTTCCAGAGAACAAAGTTGGAAATATACTACCATCTTTTCTTTTGAGCCAGATCTCAATGTTGGATATAATTCCAGATACTTTCCATTCCTCAATACCTTTTTTCAGATCAGCTTGACTTCGGTCAGCAGTATGTTTGAAGATCGAACTTTGCATGATCTCTTCTTTTGTGTATCCAAGATTTTTGCTATATGATTGGTTGCAGTTTACAATTATTCCGTTAAGATCAATAGTACGCAAAAGATCAGGTGAGTTATCGTAGAGATTTTTGTATTTATTTTCCATCATCATTAGAGTGTCATATGTTTTTTTTAGTTCATCATATTTTTTTTCCAATTCTGTTTCCGTATGTTTTATTTTTTCAAGCGATTCGTGCATTAGAGATATATCATGAATTGTAATCAGATACATGTCAGATTCCTCATTCTCCTTGCCTATTTTTGCACCCTTGCATAAACCAAAAAATGTTTCATTTTTATTTTTTATCATCTGTAATTCTATTAATGGTCCAATTCCTTTTTCCACCATCTCCTTGAATCCAGCTAGTGCAGTTTTTTTGTATTCAAGTGTGATAAAATCAAAACAAGATTTACCTACAACATAACTTTTTGAATATCCAAAGTGTTCCAACATGCGTTTGTTGGCATCTATGATTATCCCAGTTCCATCTAGCGTACATACAAGATCCGGGGTTATTTCATAAAATGTCCGATATATCTGATCAAGTATACGAGATGGAATCATGTCATATTCCCTGTAGTGTAATATCGTTTTTAGTTATTAAGATCTTAGTCAACAAGATGAAATCATTAGGCAGGTTCGATGAGACAGATGCATGTACGGTACTATTACTTGGATAATAAGATAACAAAGACATTATTTTTCATTTTTCCTATATTTTTTGCCCGTATTTTTGTCAAAATATATGAATGTGCACTCGTGATTGGGACAGTGAAATATGCCAGAACCTGGGTCAAACTCTATTAATTCAAAGTCACAGTCAGGACAATTAAGTGTCATTAGTGCACTAGTCCGGGACTCTTATTTAAAAAATTTAGTCAATTTTTAAGAAAAAATGCCAAAAGAAGGTTATTTCCACAGAAAAGATTTAGTTTATTCACCCATGTTACATCAGATACATTGGATATTTTTCAGTGCTATGAGATACTGGGGTTAAAGCATGGGGCATCTGTACAGGAGATAAAGCAGGCATACAGG
>NZ_RCMC01000272.1:0-5982 GCF_011319475.1 Candidatus Nitrosotalea sp. FS | reverse complement strand
AAATGTAACACAAAAGTTTGATGACATTTATCCAGAAGAGGCAGTGGTATCATACGAGCAAGCCCAGACACTTGTTGCAAAATCCCAGTATGAAGAAGCAATTCCATTTTATGACAAGGCTTTGGATAGACTACCGCGATACGCAAACGCTTGGCTCAAAAAAGGTGATGCCCTATACCACTTGAAAAGACATGAAGATGCACTGTTGTGCTATGCCAAAGTTTTACAGATAAATCCCGAGTCTGCAGATGCATGGAACCTGCAAGGAGTATGTCTGTCGGACCTGAAAAGATACGAAGAAGCACTGGAATGTTTTGATGAGGCCACCATACTTGATCCAGCAAACGCTCCTGCATGGAACTTTAAGGGTGTGTGTTTTTTCATTCTCGGAAGACTAGAGATGGCACTTGACTGCTTTGAGAGGGCAACAAAGATCCATCCAGATTTGACAGTTGCNAGAGGCCGACAAGTGTTATGAGAAAGCAGAGAAACTAAAATAACTTTGATCAGACGTATCTTCGTACCAATAGGTAAAAAGTAGTTCCAAGTGTGAAACCAAAAAGTAGGTGTATCAAAAGAGAGCCTGCCAAAAGATTTGACATTATCTCCCTTGCAACATTTGATATGGTTATTGGATTTGCTGTTCCCATTGTGACATACAGTGACTGTTGCAGGTATGGCTCTATACCAAGTCGAGAGATCGGATTAAAGAGTGCAAGAAACGTAATAAAACCTGCACCAAGACCAAATGCAATTGTCTGACTCTTTTTCCTAAAGTCAAATATCTCAGATGCGGACATGATGAAGCTAAACACTGCACCTATTGCAGTTCCAGTTACCAGATGCGCCATCAGGCCAAGCATAAAACTGTACTGGGTATTTCCAACATAGCTGCCAAGTATTGTTCCAAGTACTGAAAGATAAGTGCCAAGTGGTAGGTGAGTTGCATACTCACCCAAAAATATTGGTACAAGGACAGAAAAGGAGGCAATACAGCCTGCAACGGTTCCTAGTCGGATTACCTGTCGCCTCTCTGACCATATCCTATTCATCTCTGTTTTTGTAGGAGATAAAATCCTGTTTTGCTTTAACAAAAACAAGAGAATCAACCCGCCAGAGAGAAATGGTAACGTATACTGGTAGAAAGTAATGATAGTCTTGCTGTCTGTTTTTCCTCCTACAAAGAGAGGTAGAGGAAGTAAGATGTACAAGGTGATGACTAGAGCAACAATTAGCATGTTGCTTGCTTTCCAAGTCATATGTGCAGTTGATGCCATATCCTTGTGATGATATAATTACGTGAATCTAGTATTTACGCAATTTCCAGATTCATTGCTTTTTTCTAAGTCGCTAGGATTACAGAATCTCTGCAATCCATGGTGTAGTANTTCTCGGAAGACTAGAGATGGCACTTGACTGTTTTGAGAGAGCAACAAAGATTCATCCAGAATTGACAGTTGCATGGCACAACAAGGGCGGCGTGTTAATGAAGATGGGCAAAAAGAAAGAGGCCAACAAGTGTTACGAGAAAACAAAGAAACTAGGATGATTACAGTTCACCGTATCAAGTAAAAAAAAATCTACTTGGAAAAATTATCCATCATGCCTTTTTTGTGGGCATGTATTAGGTGAACTTCAAGTCCCTCACTAGAGTAGAAAACAGTATTGCATTCCTTGCAGGTTGGCATGGATAGATTTAGGACCATTTTGATTTAATGGGTTTGATTGAATCGAAGCTATCTTTAGATCAAAAATTTTTTTATCATATAGAAAATACATAGGATACATAGAAATCACTTGAGCGTGCTGCCAACAAGGATACCATCAGCCCAATAGAACCCAGTCTTTCCGTCAGGCAGAATATCATACGTGTATGTACCATTGTATGGCTCAAGATTTACACTCGTGATTTTAGAGCCGTCAAGCAAGTCCCCTGCATGCAAGTCACCAAAGAACCTGCCATCCGATGTAGGATGATTCTGTGAGACGTCTAGTTTTCTGCCATCATACAAAACCACGTGAACCACCTGGTGGTCTTGTGGAGACAGTGTTCTTCCAGTCTTTAGTATTATACCAACTTGCTTGTGGCCCAGACTGTCTTGGGTAAACACGGTCATCCCGGGCTTTAATTTTTGTACATTGGTTTGACCATCTGGTGTATCAATTATGGTATTTTCAGAAAGGCAGATAGGACATAATCTATCATAATGTTCTTTTTTCAGAAATGTTGCAGTGTTGTTTTCAATCTTGACAAGTGTAAGATCTACCGTACATCCATTGCTTACAATATCTCCAACATGTAGCGTCATTGGATAGCCAGTATTTGTTGCAAGAGGATACGCTCGAAAGACTAGACCCTGTACATTGTCTTGGAGAATTTTTTGTACAAGCAGTGGACCATCTCTTTGACCCTCACCTAGTACTACAAGTGTTCCGTTATCACTTGGGGCTGTGGTNCAAGAGGATACTCTCGAAAGACTAGACCCTGTACATGGTCTTGGAGAATTTTTTGCACAAGTAGTGGACCGTCTCTTTGGCCCTCGCCCAGTACCACAAGTGATCCGTTATCACTGTGACTAATCTTGTGATAGTACAATTATTGTTCCTTTCATCCATGGATGCGGTTCTGCATGATATGGAAATGTTCCAGGTTCTGTAAATGTAAACATGTATGTTCCACCAGGTTTTATGACACCAACATTTCCAAATGATTTTCCGTTTTGAGTCAATGGCATGTCAGGTACAATTGTATTTGCAGTCTCAGACTGACTCACCCACCTTACAGTATTGTTGACTCCAATCATTACAGTTGCAATACTTGGGCTGTAAGAGTTTACAGAAGCCTGGTTTTCAGACCCAGGTGATATCAGGACAGTAGTATAGTTTGATTCGGTTTCATTTGCCGCAACACCATGGAAGAATCCACGCGATGCAAGTTTTGAGATTGTTTCGGCCTTGAGACACACAGGTTCTAGATTGTGTGTTCTTATTGCAAGGTAGAATCCGCTGTGACATACAATGTCATTAGCAGTGGTGCCAGACTTGAACTGCCGCAGTGGTGGTNCACGCGATGCAAGTTTTGAGATTGTTCCGGCCTTGAGACACACAGGTTCTAAATTGTGTGATCTTATTGCAAGATAAAATCCGCTGTGACATACAATATCATTAGCAGTAGTGCCTGACTTGAATTGCCGTAGTGGCGGCTCTGTAACTGTATTCCCAGATGCCACATCAGATGGCATGATTTTGTAATCCCACATTCCAGACGCATTTGGAACTGGCTCGTATGGAATGTCTATTGCAAGTGTTCTGGATACATCGTTTCGTGCTATTTCTGTAAAGTTTACAGGCTGCATGTACTTGTCAGGCTGGTTCATCCCAACAAGTACCCGGAAACTTGTGTCCTTGTTGTCATACCCTTTTGAATCAATTAATGCTCTTGGGNCAAGTACCCGGAAACTTGTGTCCTTGTTGTCATACCCTTTGGAGTCAATTAATGCCCTTGGTATATCAATTACAAATTCTAGTCCTTGAGCTGTAGCGTTTGCAATATGCACCCGTAATGCATGACTGTTAGCATCTACATCCATCCCTGCAAGGTCTGCAGAACTCTTGTATTTTATAAAAAAATCTTGGTTTGAAGCAGTCAGCTTGTATGGCTCTGGAAAGAACTTGAAGTATGATCTGTCACACCAACTTTGCAAACAAGTAATGATTTGATAAATTCCAGATGTATCAAAATTTGATACAATCTTTGCGTTAAATGTTCTAGTGGTTACAGGTGCATCAATTCCCAATATGGTATCATTAACAGGGTTGACAAGCTGCAAGTGAATTGGCTTTGAATAATTTTGGACATAGACGTTTCCGTGAATGTTGATAGTGTCATTTTTTTCATAAAATTGGTTGTCGGTTCCCATTAAAACTGTCACTCCAGGTGGCGGACCACAATCTGTAACACCGACAGGACATGGAGCATATACATGATTTATTGACATAAATGAGAATCCAACTAATGATACAATCAATAGAGTAATGCGTAGNTGTAACCCCTACAGGACATGGAGCATACACATGATTTATTGACATAAAAGAGAATCCAACTATTGATACAATCAGCAGAGTAATGAATAATATATTCACTATTGAAATAATAGATTAGCATGTCTTAAAAAATTGGTGTAGGTTTGCTTTGTTTTTTAAAAAAGTAACAGCGCCAGGTAAGGGATTCGAACCCCTGCATGCTTGCGCATAACCGCTACCTTGTTTTTGATCTCGAGGCGGTCGCCGTTCCACTTGGCTAACCTGGCACTTGTCAAAGACTCTAATTTTGGTACATAAATAACATTACAAAAAGTGATCAGTAGATCAAATATATAATAAAGGATATAAAGTAGACAATCTATTATGTAGACATCAAATGGAGACAATCACAAAAAAGACAGTCTCAATTGAGTTTCAAGGCAAAAGGTACACACTTTCTGATGACATCACAGTAGGTATGATCTTGGTCCAGATGGGTCTCCCAGAAGACACCCCCGTGAGAATGACTACAACCAAAGAAGGATTCCTAATTATCCCACAAACAGAAAAAAATTGATAATGTATAGTTTATTATTGATAGATGTCAATACCACAACTGGTACTAGTTGGCAAAGACCCGAATTTCAATAACAATTGACGACAAGACTGCAAAGGCAATCGAGCTGTATTACAGAGACAAAGTAAAGACTGCAGCAGAAAAGGGAGAAGCAATTCCCAAGCTCTCAAACATTTATGAAGAAATTATAGAAAAAGGCTGGGAAAAGTCTTCTGTAAAAAAGAAATAAGAACTCTATCATGGAAACATCTTGTAGATACAAATGGGCCTAGATCTAAAACAGCTTTGTGTACGCGAAAGAACAAACCTTGAATCATTTACATCAAAGATTGTAGCAATAGACGCATACAATGCAATTTACCAGTTCCTGTCCATCATACGAGGGCCTGATGGACTTCCACTGACAGACTATAATGGAAAGATAACAAGCCACATCAGCGGACTGTTTTACAGGAATATCAATTTCCATCATTAGGAATAAAACCAGTTTATGTATTTGATGGGAGACCTCCATCACTAAAATCTGCAGAGATTCAAAGAAGAAAGCAAGTAAAAAAAGATGCCACGATAAAATATGAAAAAGCAATAAGCGAAGGAAATTATGTAGAAGCAAAAAAATTTGCGCAACAGACATCTGTTCTACGAGACGACATGGTAGAAGAATCAAAGAAATTCTTGGAGTTGTTTGGGATACCATCAATCCAGGCACCATCAGAAGGAGAGGCAACTGCCGCACATCTTACCACTACAGGCAAAGCATATGCATCTGCAAGTCAAGACTTTGACTCTTTATTGTTTGGTGCAAAAAAACTGGTTAGAAACTTTACAAACAGCGGAAAAAGAAAGCTGCCAAACAGAAACACCACAATAGAGATAGAGCCTGAAATCATCCAGATTGACAAGACATTATCCTCTCTAGACGTTACAAGAGAGCAGCTAGTAGACATTGGAATACTCATAGGCACGGATTTCAATCCAGACGGATTTGAGAGAATAGGCCCCAAGACTGCACTAAAGATGATAAAAGGCAATGGCAGTCTGGAAAATGTCTCTCAGATCCAAGAGAAATTACAAGAAATCGATTATAAGCAAATACGCGATATTTTCTTAAATCCAAAAGTAGCAGATGTATCCGAGATAAAATTCGGAGACGTGGATTATTCTGGAATTGTAAACTATCTTACAAAGGAGCGAAGTTTTTCACTAGACAGAGTCGATACTTCGTTGAACAGGCTAAAAAAAGCATTAGAGAAAAAGAGCCAGAATTTAGAACAGTGGTTCAAGTAAGTTAACTGGCACCCTATATCTGTCAATAATTAAATAGAATCAAGCCATGATGTTACCATCGGATAATCATGAAAGTAAAAGGATATGCAGCACAA
>NZ_RCMC01000106.1 GCF_011319475.1 Candidatus Nitrosotalea sp. FS | reverse complement strand
TGCAACGGTATGCACTACTTACCAGTTTGATTATAATTGGGATTCATATCCAAACAAAAATATCTATGAAAGAGGAATAGTACATTTTGGACTTAATCTTGGACCTAAATTCAATGTCACAACAACTCCAAGTTCATTAAATATAATCAATGCATCAGAAGGGGCTACCTTTTCTGTCTTGTACAAAATTTCTTCTTCTCCCGATTCAAAGGGGATCTATGATTCCATACCTTGGGGTTCTTGTGAACAATATCCATTGGCTGTAGGATATGCTGCGTCTGAATTGAAAAAATCTGATTTTCCATTAGAAATGCTCTTGGATAGACCTTGTTACAATGTTATTTTTCACGCCGCTTCGAACAAAATAATCTCAGGCATGGATTATGCCGAAGTGATTGTGAATGGACAATAAACTAGTCAGAATTATGTTTTCGATTCCGTGTGATAGTTGACTAATTTTTAAACCACAAACAGCATACTTTAAAAAGTCTTTTTGGCTTTTTGTGGTA
>NZ_RCMC01000281.1 GCF_011319475.1 Candidatus Nitrosotalea sp. FS | reverse complement strand
CAGCTTGTGAGACTGCCAAAAGATCTGGGTAGAAATGAAGACGATATCTCTTCATTTAGAGCATATAGCATGGTTGACATACATACTGGATGTTTTGTAGTCTATAGACCGCAAAGTGAAACTCTGGTAGATCCTTGTCATGATGATACGTTTGAACCAGTTAATGGAATTGCAATTGCAGGCAATGCGATATTCAACAAATACAGCGCATTACCAAACCTAGATCTCGGAGTAGATGACCAAGGATACATCTACGTGAAACCGCCTATTTTTGAGTATGACAAAAATGGTGTAATTGGTGCAGGCAGGGATGTATTTCACTGTACAGACCCAGAGCAGACAGATTTACAGTATGACAAGGATCGTTTAGCAACAAGACAGCAGATCGAATCTATACTTTTGTCTGATACTAGAATTCAAAAGATCATACTTGGTAATAGCTGTGAATTCATGAGCGATTCGATTTTGTATACTGAAAATGGAACGTATCGAGACATTAACGTAAATCT
>NZ_RCMC01000069.1 GCF_011319475.1 Candidatus Nitrosotalea sp. FS | reverse complement strand
TATTGATAGGCCGTAGGAGATTCTTGTCATTGAGTGCAAAGGGATCAAGAGAGATACCTGCAGTAATAACAGAGCTGGAGGGAGCAGAGGCCGAAGCAGCATCGTTGTTTGAAAATTTAATTCGTAAAGATCTTTCCCCAATTGAAAAAGCAAAAATGGTAAGAAAGCTAGTTGATTCAACAGAGTCAGGAATTACAGGTGTTTCTAAAAAATATGGATTATCAAAGAGTACAGTCAGTGAATGGTTGAGTGTTTTGACTCTGGCAGAGCCACTGCAACAAGCATTAGAGGGAGGGGAAATAACTTTGTATGAGGCCATACAGATTGCAAGAAAACCAAAAGCAATCCAAGAAAAATTGGTTAATGCTGCATCTGATGGAAAACTACAAGAAGTCATGATAAAAACTGGGGTAAAGCGAGGAGCACCAAAAGGACTCTTGACCATACGTCTTGTCTTTAACCCAAAGAAAAGATTTGACAAAAAAATGTGGGATCAATTAAATGAACAAGCA
>NZ_RCMC01000151.1 GCF_011319475.1 Candidatus Nitrosotalea sp. FS | reverse complement strand
GTTGGATTTAGCGGAGACGTTTATCGACGCCTCCTTCTCCGGGGCCAAAAAAGGGGCTGTGCTATTGGTCCAACACGCCGCGGCAAAGGGAGCAAGATCATGGCAATCGCGGACCGCCATGGTCTTCCTGTCGCCGTGGGGATTGCAAGCGCTTCGCCCCATGAAACCAAGCTCGTCGCAGCCACCATCGAGCAGCGGTTCACGCGGCAAAAGCCCCGGCGCATGATCGGAGACCTGGCCTATGACAGCGATCCTCTGGATCGGCGGTTGCGAAAACGCGGGATCCAACTGATCGCACCGCACAAGCGCAATCGCGTCCGCGCCAAGACCCAGGACGGACGCGAGCTTCGTCGTTACTGCCGTCGTTGGAAGGTCGAACGTCTGTTTGCTTGGCTGCATAACTTCCGCCGTCTGGTCATTCGCTGGGAGTATCACGAAGCCAACTTCCTCGGCCTGGTCCAGCTCGGTTGCATTCTCATCCTGCTGCGGAACTATTTATGAGATGGCTTCTA
>NZ_RCMC01000178.1:342-514 GCF_011319475.1 Candidatus Nitrosotalea sp. FS | reverse complement strand
CCGCGCAGTCCGGCGAGAACGTGTTCACCATGATGCGGCGCATCGGCCAGGCCAAGGCCGAACTGGCCGCGGACTACGCGACGCAGCTGGCCCGCAGCGCCGGCAAGGTCGTCTTCTTCGCCAAGCACGTCGACGTGATGGACGCCGCCGAAGAGATCTTCGCCCGGCAGGG
>NZ_RCMC01000178.1:0-259 GCF_011319475.1 Candidatus Nitrosotalea sp. FS | reverse complement strand
GCCTTCGTGAACGACCCGGACGTCGCGGTCGCGGTGTGCTCGCTGACCGCGGCCGGAGTGGGCCTGAACCTGCAGGTCGCCTCGAACATCGTGCTGGCCGAGCTGTCCTGGACCGACGCGGAGCAGACCCAGGCCATCGACCGCAGCCACCGCATCGGGCAGGCCGAACCGGTCACCGCGTGGCGCATCATGCCGCGCAGACCATCGACTCCCAGATCGCCGGGCTGATCGACAGCAAGGCGGGCCTTGCCGCCCGGGC
>NZ_RCMC01000192.1 GCF_011319475.1 Candidatus Nitrosotalea sp. FS | reverse complement strand
GTCCACAATTCCCATGCAGTAGCTTCCATGGGTCCCACAGAACGAGATCTCACCATGCATTGCAGCCCGGATTTTTTTTATGATGTTTTCTGTGCGAAACCTCTGGATGCTGTTTAATGGAACATTTAGTGCACTCATCAAGAGTATTGATCTCGTGTTGACAGATATTGTATGGTTAGCTGGTTTTGTAATGACTTAGCTTGCATGTCAAGTCCTTCTAAAATATTGTATCTTGCATATACANCAGTGCATGAGAAAAGCGCTTGCAACACAGTGCCAGTGTTGCGGTTCAAGACAAGCCCAGATAATCTTTATTCCCCAATACAGGGGACTGAGGGGGTTTTGTTTTCATTGTGAAACAAATTGGCCAGAGTCATGATGATATCATGAGAACCTTTAGATTATTACAATCCGAATCTACCACGATGGTACTAGACCACGAAGATACTGCAAATGTATTCTTAGAGCTTGCAGGAGAACAGCGCCTGGCAATTTTATTAAAATTGCAGCAAGGA
>NZ_RCMC01000043.1 GCF_011319475.1 Candidatus Nitrosotalea sp. FS | reverse complement strand
CTGTCTAATTTTTGTTCTAGGCGTAATTTGTTGTGAATTACATGATTTTTCTCATGACACAAGGTCATTTCTAGAACGTCATCAATATTAGCCGCAATTGTGTAATAATACATTGTTCTCAAAAATTCTAGTTGCAGTGGATGGTTCCGAATCTGCAAAAAAGGCGTTTGAAAAGTCGATCTTCTTAGCACAAAAATGTAATTCAAAACTAGATGTGATTCATGTTGTACTTGATTCTACTTATGGTGGAGATAGTGCCACTACGTTTGAACTAATTGANCCTAGAACATGGCATTCTTGTAGAAACACTGTTGAAGATTGGAGACTACTCTCAGGTAATTATTGATACTGCAAACAAAAATGATTATGATCTAATTATGATGGGTAGTAGAGGAATGAGTGTTTTTAAAGAATTGCTAGTTGGCAGTGTGTCATTCAAGGTCATGCATCACGCCAAATGTCCTGTTATGGTTGTAAGGTGATGAAGAATTTTATCTGATTCTTTCTAAACACAG
>NZ_RCMC01000118.1 GCF_011319475.1 Candidatus Nitrosotalea sp. FS | reverse complement strand
ATTAATCTGTCCTGGCTTCCTCCAATTGAACAATATGGTCAAAAGCTAATGGGATATAGAGTGGAATTGAAAGATACACAAGGAGTATTCCAAGTAATTGATGTTAATACCGGAAATAGCACCACAAAATATTCTATTAATGGCTTAACTCCTAATACGACATACACCTATCGAGTCTCTGCAGTTTATTCTGGCACACATAGCATTCCGTCAAATGAGGCGTCTGTAACAACACTAGTGTATGTTCCACCGCCTATACAAAAGCTAAACCAAACTAATACATCTACGTCTCCTACAAATACGCCTCCATCTAATGTGCCACCTGTTGTAAACAACGTAAAACTTGACTTTACAGCTCCTGACGGAAACGTCTTGACTGGAATAATCATGACACAGAGTGACTACCAACAACTCGTTATCATAAAGGACCCAAGAACAATTCTATCAAATGTAACCCAAACACCATCTACAATAAACAATGTACTGTCAGGAATTTTGAGATATCAAACACTTCA
>NZ_RCMC01000070.1 GCF_011319475.1 Candidatus Nitrosotalea sp. FS | reverse complement strand
AACTGTGTTGGATCAACATATTGGTTCAAGTCTACGTATACTTGATCAACTTTAGCAAGTTGGTTAACCAAGGCTGCTGCCTGGGCTTCACTATCACCCATGTTCTTTACAATCTGAGTTTGTCTATCATAAGTTGCGACAGAATCAGTTGTTGGGCCTTGTTCAAAACCAGCATAGCTTTGCTGGATCTTTACTAGTTGTCCTACAATATCTTGTGCTTGTGCAAGCGATGTAGCACGTGCTTGATCAAGCATGGCGTTTCGGTCTCTGCCTTGCATATCAGTTGATGTGTCGTTAAGTCCCTTGTAGTCATTTGCTTGAAGATCGACCAACTGTTGAACATGAATAGTATCAAATTGTGCAATTGCATTTTGGATTGAAACTTGTGCTTGTGCGTCAATGTTTCGTCCTCTGCTTGTTTCATCAGTGCTAGTACTTGTAAGGCCAGACCAGTTTGTCTTGGTTTGATCCAAGTCTGCAAATTGGTAGTAGCTCATGTATTTTGCCATGGCCTTTTG
>NZ_RCMC01000038.1 GCF_011319475.1 Candidatus Nitrosotalea sp. FS | reverse complement strand
GGAATCTGCAATAGAGGAGGCAAGTACATGCGATACCATGATAATAGTTGGTACATCGCTTGCAGTATCTCCTGCAAATCTTTTGCCTGTCTATGCAAAACAGAACGGTGCAACAATGATCGAAGTAAACATCGAAAAGACACAGATGTCATCGCAGATGGACTTGTCCCTGCAGGAGCCTGCCGCAAAAGTGCTTCCGGAAATTCTTGGAAATATCTTGTCCGGGAAAAATGCGTGAATTTGTGGATTAATTGTACAAATATGAAAAGAATTAGTCTGTTGCATATGGTATAGAAACAAAATTTTATACAAATCAGGATGTATTCGTGAAGTAAATCACACTAATTATTAAATATCAGAATGACGTATACTAATCAATGCGGAAAGATGCAAATTCTGGCAAATGAATTTGCGTGATCCTGCGAAAAATGGTACATAGTAGAGCACAGTAGGTTGTGCGAAAGGGGCAAGAGAATGCTTTTGCCTATACAGGGTCACGCCATTTTATCCCTTTTCGTTTTTAA
>NZ_RCMC01000058.1:1916-19637 GCF_011319475.1 Candidatus Nitrosotalea sp. FS | reverse complement strand
ATAGATGGGAATTTAACAAGTGACAGCCCAATATTGTTTCATCTTTCAAATCTAATCCTGTAAAATGCAATTATTGAGACTATACCTACCAATAAGACTGGAACTGCAAATGGAAATTCCGGAATGGACGTACTAAGAGTAATAACATAGATGCCATCCTCGAGTGGTCTATTATAACTAGCACCAGATGCATCCAAAGCAAACACTACATACTGTCCATCAGAGCTAATTGCAGGAAGTTCTGGACTAGTATCACCAGCATACAAAATCTGATGAAATTTTTTATCTACAGTTCCAAGCATGATGTCAAAACTTGGAACCTCACTCTGCTGAGGGATTGATACAGTCATGTTACCAAGATCATCTTGAGGATACCGCATGTCTTTCATCACAGTATCATCAAGTGAAATACTATGTAATCCGGTCCCATTCATTCCAATAGACCACAAATTGGGACCTGCAAAGTGATTGTCTGTTTTAATTATGATAGTCTTGTTGTCTTGCGACCAACCAAGACTACGCAGAGATACTATGTGTTGCCAGTCAGAAGTATGAGCATATTTGGTTGCTATTGTTTTTTTGAAATCATCCAAGGAAATTATTTTTGTTACCTTACTGTTATCATAGGATGGTAATTTACTATAATTGGCAAAATTTTGTGTAACCACATATCCATAGGCATCACCATCAAGGGTACCATCAACTGAATGTGGTGCCGAGGAATTGTACAGTCCTCTCACATGAAGATATATTTGATAAACACTATTTTTAGGAAAAGAGAATTCCTCATAGTCTGTTCCATCTTTTGCCACAATGGAGTCTTTGCTTTCAATGTATTCCGCTGGTTTTTGTTCCAGGTAAACATCATAAACTACATTTTGAAGCAATGTCCCATTAGCAAAAAATTTAATGTGTGCAGTTGAATTATTATTTGTAACAGGTGGATCCGGGTTCCAAGATATCAAGGCCTGCATACCATGACTCAGATCAATATGTGATGAGCTTTTCATTACAGGAGAAATAGAAAACGTAACAGGGATCATGGTAGAGTTCTGGGATTCAGCAAGATTTGAAAGAAAAGAATTCGAAAATAGAAAATCTGCCAATATGTCAGTACGAGATGACTGGGTATCAGCGTAAGGATTTGGAATCTGAATACCGTTGATAGTCATATTAAGAAAGGGAGATCGTGAGAATTCTTGAAACGATTTTGGAATTTCTACATGTGAAAATATCTGATGTGTTGGATCTAGAAGGTGGTCTCGTGGAACCTGAATAGACCACGAAAGCTTCATTCCAATTGGATCGTAGATAAAATCTTGTATCTTGTTAGTGGATAGAATCTTTATCTCGTATGTATTATTATCATGTAAAACCTTTGGTCGTAAAATATCTGGGACATCAGTGACATAACCGAAAGTTGGCGCATTGTTGTGGTAAGTGATACCCTTTGTTTCATACCCCAAGATCTTGACTGTGATATCGTATGCACCTGGTTCCCATAGGAATGGGCTTTGCAAGTGAACAGTTCCATTAGAGTCTGCAACAAAAGCATCATTTAGTTTGGAATCCTGTTTTGTATCAGATGCAATATTTGTAGTGGAGGAATTTTGGATCTGTAGTTCAAGTAATCCAGGATTGGAATAAAATACATTGTCTAAAACCACATTATGGTTATCATCTTTTGTGACGATGATTTGGTATGCGGTATTTGGAATAGTGATATCTCCATTTATGTCACACAGCCTAAATGTCATTGATCTTGTGGCATCATTGTAGTCATGATTAAACAAGTCTTGCGAGTTTCTGATATCAACATCCAGTTGCTTGTCTTGTACAGTTTGAGGTGAAGGATTGTACATAGGAGTAGCAGTTCTACCACCAATACCCCACCCATATACAGCACAAGCTGCAAAAGCAGATTGATAGACATGCGGTACAATAACAAGCAGAGAAATTACTACAATTATTGAAAGATACAGAGTTTTCATTTTTTATCGTATAGACTCAGGAGAAATTATTTCAAGTTTTGATACACCATGTTGAAATGGAATAATTAGTGTTCTATCTGTGATTGTACTGTCTAGTTGTTTATACTTTATTTCCTTACCATCCTCTATAATTATGAATGGACTATCTTGTCCGTGCATCTGTGGGTTAATCAATCCTCTTGGAAGAATAACAATCAATGTTCCATTTTTTGTTGTGTTTAGCAATAAATCAATGGATTTGTTTTGCATGTTAACTGTAGCGTTTTCCAGCTGACCTCCTAAAATTGTATAATTAAACGAAAGATCAGTATTACGCACATTCATTTTAAGAGTATCAAATGGCTCTACACCATGTGATTGGTGTATATTTTCAACTGCCCAGCCTAGAGCGATTAGTCTGATAGCGCTATCAGGTTTTACACATGCGGGTGAACCACCTTCGGATTTGAAGACTAATTGGAAACCTTGGTTACACAGTATTGACTTTTCATTATAACTATAAAGTCTCACCTGTTGTAATGGTGGGATTATTGAAATATTTTCATCCAATTTTGTGGAATGTATTTTTTCAGGTGGAGTATTAACATACACCATATTGGCTCCACTGATTCCCACTATTGATACATCAACACCAAAGTTAAAGCACATTGGATTCACATCCTGAAAAGCAGAAGAATCAACATTAGATGCATTATATCCAACTGCAAGCAATACGTCCCCGCACATGTATGGCACTGGCAAGTGATAATATCCCTTTGAATCAGACTTGGCTGTAACGGTGTATAAAATAACAGTACTAGCATTTTTCTGTGATCCAAAAGATATGGTACTTGGTAGGATTTTTGATATTACCACATTGTTTACAGTTATGCGGTCAAATGAAAGTAAATTGCCTGAGACATGGATGTCTTCTACTTGTACCAATAATGGGTGATCAAGTTTAGTATTGTTTACATCAATAGAGGAATTCCAACCGGATGGCTTGACATATTTTACACACATCATGGCACTAGAGTTGGGTTGCATTAAGAGCATTCCTCGTTTTGGTCCTGATGAGTTTACATTTGCAGGTACCAGTGTAGGAATTTGAGAGGTGTTGTCGTTACATTTTTTTAGAAAAGAGTCAGGTGACGTAATACTGTCAGCATAGACAGTATTGTTAATAATGACAAGACTTGCACCAAGAATTGCAATCATGAAATAATGTAGAGGTGTCATTTTTGCTTCTCCTGCTCTAAAACGGCAAGCCGCAATTCTACATCCTTATAGTCCATACCGGAGACTTCAACTTTAGTCAACGTGGCTTCACTTGACTGGCACATAGAACCTAGTGTGTTAATGTATGAAAAGTCCGAAGAATTTACCTGGTCTTTTGTATATCCTACTGCTAACGGGTAACGCTCACAGAGAGGTCGTAGTATGGATTGATCATAAAAGCCAGTTGCATTTTGTAATGGAGTGATGACATAAGTAGCAGTGAAATTTGCACCTAATGGATAATCTGCAAGATCAACAGTATCAGGTATTGTAATTATCTTAAAGGAGTTTGTATAGTCTCTTCCCTGTGTTATGCTAAAAGAGCCGTCATTATTTTCATAGTGCAGATCACGTATGAAAAGCATTCGTCCAGGTGAGAGTACATGTTGACAATTTGCTCCATTACAGTCATTATAATTGGAAGATATGGTAAAAGTGAGTCTTGCACATACAGTAGAGTTTGATTTCATCAAGAGGACTGGAACGGTATTAAGATAAGTTTTGTTTTCTGGAACAACATAGAAATTTTTGCAGTATTGGTTTGCCAAAGTGTCACTTGTCTCCTCTATGGATACAGGTCCTGCACAGGTGCCATTTGCCAATCTACCTTCAATACACATCGGTTTGTATGATTCGTAAGAGAAAGCTCCAACCAAGATGGCAGTAATTGAGATACCTAGGACTGTGAGGTGTAGAGGTTTCATTATTATTTTATCACTCCTTGAATCGCCTGAAACAAAATATCCAAAACGATATCACTACAGAACTTATGATACCTAACCATACCCACCATGGAATATTATCATACCACGGCNGACTGGCACATAGAACCTAGTGGGTTAATGTATGAAAAGTCCGAAGAATTTACCTGGTCTTTTGTATATCCTACTGCCAACGGGTAACGCTCACAGAGAGGTCGTAGTATGGATTGATCATAAAAGCCAGTTGCATTTTGTAATGGAGTGATGACATAAGTAGCAGTGAAATTTGCACCTAATGGATAATCTGCAAGATCAACAGTATCAGGTATTGTAATTATCTTAAAGGAGTTTGTATAGTCTCTTCCCTGTGTTATGCTAAAAGAGCCGTCATTATTTTCATAGTGCAGATCACGTATGAAAAGCATTCGTCCAGGTGAGAGTACATGTTGACAATTTGCTCCATTACAGTCATTATAATTGGAAGATATGGTAAAAGTGAGTCTTGCACATACAGTAGAGTTTGATTTCATCAAGAGGACTGGAACGGTATTAAGATAAGTTTTGTTTTCTGGAACAACATAGAAATTTTTGCAGTATTGGTTTGCCAAAGTGTCACTTGTCTCCTCTATGGATACAGGTCCTGCACAGGTGCCATTTGCCAATCTACCTTCAATACACATCGGTTTGTATGATTCGTAAGAGAAAGCTCCAACCAAAATGACAGTAATTGAGATACCTATTACTATTGTGAGGTGTAGAGTTTTCATTATTTTTTTATCACTCCTTGAATCGCCTGAAACAAAATATCCAAAATGATATCACTACAGAACTTATGATACCTATCCATATCCACCATGGAATATTATCATACCATGGTTCAATTGGAGGAATAGAGACAATTTTAGCAGGTGTATAATCAAGTCCATTATAGTCTAGAGTTTTACAATTTGTGTTTGGCTTGAAAATAGAATTATCAAACAATGGAAATGGCTTGCCGCCAGGAGTTGCAGCCATGATTTCTTCGGTCTTGTTAACAATTTTTGGATATACAACCTGAGCCGTATCAGGCAAGATTTCTTTTTCATATCCTACCAATCCTGAATCTATCTCAAGTGATGGTCTATAGCCATTCATGTCGAACATGAAAAGTATCTGTGTAGGATTATTCGAAGCATATACCAGTCTTGAGCCATTGGCAGAAAGCAGCGGAGTATGCGAATAGTACGTGTCAGTATTTAGTATCTTGGTGTGTGATGTTCCATCTGGGTTTATCACCGACATATAATATGCAGAAATAGAGCCATCATCAAATGCCACCTTGGACCCATCTAAGGATATTGTAAAGTCAGACTGAAAATAGATGGGTTTTGGGGTAAGGCTAACCAACTGCGTTCCGTCGTTATTTATTGTAAAAAGATATTTGAAATTGGAGTCATCAGGATTATTTCTAGAAAAGACAAGTTTTGATCCATTGCTGGATATCACGGGGGTGTGCGAAAACAACGATCCATTTGTGACATGGTGAAAATTACTGCCATCTGTTCTTACTGAGAATATTTGTGCAGGATCGGATTCATCATTGAATACAAGTACAGTACCATCAAAAGAAAGCGCAGGCCAGTCCTTTCTAGATTGGTCATGTGTGATCTGGATTTGATTTTTACCATCAGAATTAATGGTATAATAATTTGTCACCAGTCCAAGAGCATCATAACGATTGGCATAGATTATTTTGGTCCCGTCAGGTGTTATTCCTATAATGGATTTTATTGCATTATCAAAAGTAAGTTGTTTTAGATCAGTACCATCAGTATTTGCAGAAAAGATCTGGTTTATTGCACCTACTTGTTTGAGAAACGCAATCTTGGTTCCATCATAAGATATTGCAATTGCAGTCTGATATGAGATGTTGTCAATTTTATTCAAATTTCCACTGCCATTGCTGTTTACAGTATACAACGTAAAATTGGACGGGTCTGCGCTTTGAACATTTGATACAAACGCAATTTTTTTGCCAAAATATGGCGAAACTAGCGGATTACCTAACAGACTGTTCTGGTTGCAATCAGGTCCTATGTATGTCGCACTTGACTGAGGAAGAGAGCAGAAAGTAGCCATAGAAAATATTATCAGCATAGGCAAGATCAAAGTTTTCATTTTCTAAGTTTCATTCTGTAAAAAATAATTGTTGATATCATAGTCATGGTAAGAATNTATTATCAGCATAGGCAAGATCAGAGTTTTCATTTTCTAATTCCTATTTTCCATTTGATTCAGGATCCACATTTGTCGCGGTAGTTGTAACTATCTCACAGCCTACTTCGGTATAGTTATGCTCAATTTCGACTGGTTTTAGATTGACTACTACAAATCCATATGAACCATTTTCACACTCATGTTTCCCAATGTTAGAAGGCAAGTAGAGTTGTACAGTAGCAGAAGATTGATGAGTTTCACCGTTTGAGGCATAAGTATAGGAATTGTATTTCCATCCTGTAATTGACCAATTCCTTACTTTTGGCTCATTTAGTATGTCATAGAAAACAAGGTTTGCTTGTGTTTGGTTTCCATATTTTAAAAGTAGATTATCTAATGGATTTTCTGACCATCCTCTGAGTACAAGTTTTGGTACAGCATCAGGATCTACACATGCTGGCTGATGTCCTTGTTTTTTTATTGCAAGTGTGAATCCCTCCTTACATGCTATGTTTTGTGTAACAACACCTGACTTGAATTGTTTAAGAGGAGATTTTAACACGTTACTAGAGTTTAACCCATGTATGATAGGATGAGATGTAGTTAGTCCGCTATCATTTGCATTATGAAGAATTGGTGTTGCGGTAGTAGCATACCCAAATTCAACTTTTATTGGAATGTCTCCAAGTATGGTTTTCAGATTCTTGGTGTATTGTTCCACAGAAAGTGTAGCTCTTTCATCGTCAATCATAATATCAAGAGTAGAGTTTACCTCGTCAACTCCTACCCCGTTAATCNTTTCAGATTTTGTGTGTATTGTTCTACAGAAAGTGTAGCTTTTTCATCGTCAATCATGATATCAAGAGTAGAGTTTACCTCATCAACTCCTACCCCGTTAATTGGTATGTGTGATGATTTGTCCATCATCATGCTTTCCACTGTGCCTTGTGCAATCTCGAGTTTCTTGTTTAGATCTTCTTTGACTTTCTCCTTAGCTTGGAATTTTGGATCATCAAACAATGCAATGTCATTTTGTGCATCAGAATACAGTTTAGAAGATATTGGATTGATGGTAGACGGAGAACCGTTTGTGTAAATTAAATATTTTTCTCCTACATTTATGGAATAACCGCATGCTTGCAGAGTATGTGCCATGACTGTTGATGTTTGCCTAGTTGCAGTACCTTTCCAAATCTTCTCTATGTCAAAGTGTACTTGCCATTGTTGATTTCCGTAATCAGTAATGGATGTTACGTTCCCAACAAAGACATTGTCTGAGAGTAAGAAAAATTCAGGTGCGGAATAAATTGTTTCTTTAACAGCACATGTACTTGCATATACATTATGTGAGATTATTAGAAATACTGCACATGCAATAAGAACTATTATTGAAAGACGCCAATTTTTCATTTTGTACCTGTACTGGACTGACATGATTTAAAAAACTGGTGTAGGATTCTTCTAGTGTCTAGTCATCAGTACATCTAATATTTTAGAAATTTTTGTTTAAGCTCATCCCACTGTTTATCAATTATAGCCTGTGACACTTGATTGGTATTAGATATCACAATTGACATGTTATGATGAGTAAGATGTGGAGGCATTTCCATTCTGTTTTCATTTCCATAACCAGGAGTTGCGCTGTCAAACGTGGCAAGAATCAAGGTAATAGGCGGAAATGATTCCTCAACTGAACTTACTGAAAGTTTTAGAGTATTTTCCATTCCGTCAAACTCAAAAGTAGGACTGGAACGAATGAACCTTTTTGCCTCATTTAGTGCAAATTGATTATATGAATCAGGCAATAAAAATCCCCGCTGAAGTAAAGACGAAAAGGTTTGCCTGTTCACGCATACAGGAATATTGTCAGACTTTAACCACAAAACAAAATTCTCCTTGCATTGAGTATCCTCTAATGGCGTTCCTGCCCGGAATTGCTGCAAAGGGGAAGGTATCGGATCGGGCTTGGTGTAATTTTGTGCCCCAGGCGGAATAAAAAAAGGAACTTTATCATTTAGAGAATAATACGTCCAGACATTACCGGTTGCATCACTATAACCGCTCCAATAATTTATGGTTCCATTTTTTATTGCATCAATCATTTGAGTTTTCATCATCTCCATCCAGCTTGCTCCTTTGTACTGATAATATGGAGCCCATTGTTCACGCAGCGTGTTCTTGTCTATTGTATGACCTGGAAGATCATAACATGGAGCATTTGGCCAATCACCTCCAACAAGACATCCACCAAGTGCATGATTGTTCATCATGACTGGCACTAGAAGAACTGTTGTGGAGATAATAAAGAGATGTAGTGTTTTCATTTTTCACAGTCCGATACAGTAAGCAATATCAAAGGTCCACCAACACAATTTCCAGGAACAAGTATCAACCAGTATGTTCCTCGAGGTACGTCTTTTGACGCAGAGATGTTGGCTTTTAGAGTGACAGTTTGGCCATCCACAAGAGATTCAGATGGTGGGTCGTATTTCACCACAAGGCCTTCATGAGAGTATGACATTTCATTATTTTCTCTATGTACAAGTTCTACGTCATTTGTTAGATTAGCTTGAGTTGGAAAGTTGAATTTGTCAGGACATTCCCCATTACATTTTATGGTATGTAGTGTAATTTTGTATGTGATTGTAGCATTATGTCCTGGTTCTAAAACAAGATTTTTTTCCATTCTTCCATTTCCTGACTTGTCTAATTCTTCTTGCAGAGTGCCAACGTAGGTATTTGGTCCAACAACAGAGCTTGTATACAATATATCAGATATTTCATGAAAACCAGTATAGTTTTTCATCTCACTTGACACATGATAACCCATTATTGGGCAGCTCAGAGCTCCCGCATATCCCGAAAATACGGTTTGCTTTAGTATGTGAGTTAGACATTGTGGAACAACTTGTGCTGTACTGTTTACAGCATTGTCTCCAGTCAACAGTTGGTCAACGCTTACAAGTAGTTTTATTTTATCATGATATATGGTAATTCCAGCTTGCGGCAGTGTATGATTACCAAGAATTGTAATTGAGTTTGTTGCTACATGCGGACCATATTGAGTTGGAATTGGAATTCCACCAATTTTGGTGACAGTTCCATTTTGAACAAGAGCTGTTCCACCGTAGGTCTCTTCAGAACCATCATGGAATTTCATATCAAGCATTACAAAGCTGGAACCGGGAGTAATCAGGCTTCCTTGAGGAAAAGCAAAAACCACATCATGAAATGATGTTGATGCTTTCTTTGGTAGATCATACACAGAATAGCCAAGCGTGGTCTGGTAGAAAGTTTGATTATTGATTGATACAATGCCGTGGTCCTTGTCTATCCCGTCATAGGAATAATCATACAACTTGATCTTGGGTTTAGCTTCAGGATCATGATATTGAGATATTGCCCATCCACGCGATTCTAGTTTCTTTGCATTATCAGGCTTGATGCAGATAGGTGTCTCATTAGATGATTTGAAGATCAACAAAAGATCTTTCCTGCAGGCTATATCTTTTGGCGCAGTTCCTGATGTGAATTGCTTTATGGGAGTTGGAATGCTAACTGCCGTGTCATCTATTATTCCATTTGTAGTGCTTGTGATAGGAATGACCTTCTCTAGGACTTTGCCACCATACCTGAAATCAATTTTGTATGTGTCCTGGTCTTTCTTTCCATTAATAGCTAATTTGTAATAATAATACTGCTCTCCAGATCCTGACATGGACATTATGTCAGGAGTCCCCAAAGTGTCAGTTCTCAAGAGATGATTATTCTTGAAAATGTCTACATATACTGAGCCTGCAAATCTTGGTTCAACTGTTATGCTGTATTCAATTGTCTCTGTAATGTTATCTCCAGAGTATGATAATCCTACAGAACCTTGTTTTACCAATATGTTTACTGTAGAAGAGTTTATTGTTGAATCCACATTAAATGATGTTCCAACGTCAATACCATCTTCATCAATGGACCATACTCTAACAAGATAATGACCACTGATGGTATGGTTTCCTTCAATTTTAAATTGGTAACTAAATCTTCCATCCGGATCAACTGGAAGTTGGTCTTGCCTATACCAATCACCGTAGGGGTTTGAAATTGCTACCTCAAGTTGGTGTACAAATTTAGTCTCTGATTTATCTACATATCCTGTAATTGTGACGGTATCATTTGTGACATAATTTGGCTTGTCCGTCCACACGGTTAGCATAGGAGAAGTTTGGACATGCTGTCCATATGCGGAACCATTTATTCCAAGTGTGAGTATAAACGTAATAATTATTGAAAAATATAGAATTTTCATCATCTAGATGTACTGGATGGACATATCATAAAAAATTCGTGTATAATTCTTCTAGTTTAAAAAGGGTAGACCTGGTCGGATTCTACTGTACAGTGCATTTTTGCGTTCCATTGTGACTAATTTACATAAACTGGGTTCCTTTTCAGTGCATCATCATGGCAATACCGTAATCTGGATTGGTTTTGACCAGAGTTGTGTTGTAAGACCTGTTGGTTCTCTATGTCCACGACTATCAGTAGTTATATTGAATGTAAATAATGCCATTGATACTACAGTGTATTTTCCTGGTACATGTAACTGAGGCAGAGGCATCTCATAAGACATGTTGGTAAAATTACCGTTTCCCCATGGTTTCTCATTAAGATGTTCTCCAGGTCTTATTGTTTCTACACTATAATTTTCCTCGATAATCCCAAGGTTAGTATTTTCAGGCCACACAAGTGCACCCTTTTGATCTTTAATTTCTAGAACAACCAAGGGAGGCCAATAACCAACATTTACGCTTTTGTTTCCCACGTTTATCAACTCAGTAGAGATCGTTATGTTTTCTCCTACTTTGTATTCTGGTTTGTCGGATGTCTGGTTGAGAATCAGTATTGTACCATTATGTGATAACCATGTTTGTGTCGGATTGCCAAGTCGTTCTTCAAATGTAGGGTTATGTGGTTGAGAAAAGACAAGAACTAGACCAGTAACAACAATTCCCAATCCTACTAGTATTGAAAGATGTAGAGTTTTCATGTTATCGTCCAATTGGGGGCAATACTCTGATCCATCCCCTCATCCAAGGATGTGGTTCACTATGATATCCATAATTTCCAGCACATTCAAAACTATGCTGCCAATCTTTTCCAGGAAGAATTGGACCAGAGTCAAAAAGATTCCAATCACTTGTGACACTACTAGAGGTATCATCAAGATTTTCCCAAGACACAGTCTCGTTCCAACCGATAATCACGGTGCTGTTTTGTGGAGAATATGACTTGTCAGAATATGCGTTACTTGCATTCTTTTCAATGACTATGATGCCTTCCACCCCTGCAGTAAATCCATCTTGAGCATACTTACAATTTACAGGATATGACCAGTCTTGGCGTAATAGCTTGAAAGCAGAGTTTGGCTTGACACATATTGGTGATCCTTCATGATTTTCAATCAACAGTTGCAGATCTTGTCTACAGATTACATTGTTTGCGGCTATTCCTGACTTGAATTGCTTCAATGGAGATGGATATGATTCTGATGATGTGTGTGCACAACAAAAGCCATACCCCATTACATTTTGTGCAAATACCATATCAAAAGAAGATACAACTGCCACTATTCCTATTACTGCAATTATGAAATAATGTAGGATTTTCATTTCAACCCAACATAGGAATATGGAATATATCTGACGTCAATTCCAGCAGTGCCTTCCATATGGCTCTCATACGTTATTATTTCACAATTGAAGACATGTCCAATCCATGGAAAATCACTTGCAGTTATTGTAGAGTTGGCATCATATCCTACTGCAAGCGGGATTCCACCGCAATTCAGAGATGCACCGTAAAATCCTGCGCTAGTTCCAGTTTTTATAAAATAAACTATTGTCTTGTTTGCATTTGCCTCAAGTGTGGAATCATACGTCCATGCAGTAACATTTGATGCATTTTGAGTCAGATCGTTTGCCTCAAATATTCTCATTCCAATACCAGTAGGAGTATTGTTAAGATTATGGTATTGCACACATACTTTTCCAATTGAATTTACAGGCATGTATAGTACTGCAATTCCAGTATCAGATTGTGGGTATAGAGTGTCACATTTTGTATAGTAATCGTTTGTTGAAATCCCTGTTCCAAATGTAGTTGCCCAGCCACGCATTGCTAGATTCTTTCCTGTTTCTATTGTAACACATGCAAAAGAGCCATCTTCTGCCTTGATTATCAAATGAAGATTCTGACTACATTTTACATATTCTGGTTTTATTCCAGATTTGAATTGTTTTAGCGGAGAAGATGTGATTACCTTGTCTGTGTTTATTCCATATGCAGCATTTGTGGAATTTACTACAATTTGTGCGCGTACATGCATTACACCGCCAGTTGCACCAATTTGCCAGATTCCAGANCACATTCCAGAAACTGCATTATTTGGAATAGTAAAGTTAGACAATGAAAAATGTCCGGTCTTGTCTGAGAATATTTTGGCAGATCTTATGGAGTTGCCAGAGGGATCAACCAAGGACAGCTGTATCAACGTATTAGAATTTCCTGTGCCCAGTATGGAGACTTTGTCCCCTGGAAGGTATGAATTTTTGTTAACGCCTAGACCCATCATTCCACCTGATGGCGTCATACCTACTGTGAAACTAGTTGTTACCTTTGACATGAGAGAGGTNTGGTAAAGTTAGATAATGAAAAATGTCCGGTCTTGTCTGAAAATGTTTTGGCAGATCTTACAGAAGTACCATAAGGATCAATCAAGGATAACTGTATCAGTGTATTAGAATTCGCTGTGCCCAGTATGGAGATTCTGTCCCCTGGAAGGTATGAATTTTTGTCAACGCTTAGACTCATCATTCCATCTGATGGTATCATACCTACTATGAAACCAGTTGTTACCTTGGACATGAGAGAGGTTGCAGTTGCAGAATATCCTCCAATCTTGTAGTATGATATGTCAAGAACATATCGTGCAGTACCATTTGAGAGCAAATTGAGATCATGTTCAAACATGATATTTGAAGACGAGTCGTCAATTTCAAGATGAACAGCTGTAGATGGAACTCCAGATATTGTGATGACAGGCTTGTCTTGGGTTTCATAGTTTAGCTTGTCGAAGTGAATTTGAGATAGATCTCTGGAAGGAGGATAATTGTTACAATTAATCCCAGGTCCCTCTATGCATGGAGCATATGCTTGACTTGTAACAAATAATGTGAAAAACATTGAAACAGTAATTGCAACTAGAGGTAGAGTTTTCATTCTATTTTTTAATCCTCATGACATAAACAGAAATTCCAACTGTAGCTCCGCCAATAATGCTGCCAAATCCCACTACACTTAACCAAGAATTATTGTCAACATCATGTGATAGAGGTAAATCTCTAGGCGGTCCAGTCAATCCCAATTCGTTTACATCTGATTGCGACATGCATGGAGTAGACTTCCACCCTGTAGATTTTGTGTAATTATAACATCCGACTTGATCAGGTGCCGGTGGTGCAATTTGTTGTGGAATAGTTGGTATCTCGTTTAGATCAACCACATTACTAAAAGTAGTACCATTATCGTTGCTTGCCCTAAAAAATAACTCGCGAGTCTGAGATCCAGTATCTCCAACCACATAGACATTACTTCCATATCCGGTTATCTTCATGTTACTTAATCCAAAAGTTTTATTGATTTGTCCGTTCAGGTCTACTGTACCATCAAAGTNCATGAGGCATACACGTTGTTTCCAGCAACAGAGACTATAGAATCCTGCCCAATGTCCACAGGTTTTGCATCATTTCCAGTAAGCTCAATTGTTTTTCCAATGGTAGTATCACCATCAATGATTCGCTTGAACATCAGATGATCAGTTTCAGTTCCATCTGGCATAAAGTGCACATCCCACCATTTTACAGAGACGATAGANCATAAAGTGCACATCCCACCATTTTACATAGACAATAAAATCACGGGTAACAAGATGAATGAAATCAGTATTGTACATTCCAGTAGAATTATTGTCTTGATTTATCTTGATTTTTGGACCAAAAGTTTCTCCACCATCTTTGCTTACTCTGAAAATTAGATCACTATTCTTTTTGTCACTTGTCATCTCAGACCATGCTACATACACATAGTTTCCTGATGTGGCAACCTTTGGCGCAAAGTCTGTAGAATTGTTATCACTCAGATCTACGGTATTGCTAAAAGTTGTTCCTCCATCTCTGCTTGCCCTATATAGTACACCGATTGGCCCCTGGATTCCCCCATACTTGCCTTCACCTACAACATAGACATTGGTTCCAGACGCTGCAATCTGTGAATAATCCTCGCTACTTTCAGGCATGCCAAACAGTTTCACGGGATTGTCAAATGTTGTCCCATTGTCATTGCTTGCGGCAAACAAGATCTCAAAGCTGTTGCCAGAATTTATGACATTGTCAAATGTGAGATATACGTTATTTTCAGTTGCAGCGATATTGCTTATGCCTCCGATTGGAGCGCTAACTGGAATTTTATCTTCAAATGAATTTCCATAGTCTGAGCTTTTTTTGAGTATATTACCTAGTGCGATATACAAGTTGTTTTCATGTGAAGCCATTTGAGAGAAGGTAGGTCCATTGAAGCTATTTCCCATACTGACAACATTTTCAAAGGTTTTCCCACCATCATTGCTTGCTCTAAATAATGTATGGTAGACATTCTCCTTTGGATCATAATTAGACCACACAATGTAGACACTATTTCCTGAAGATGAAACCTGTGAAATATACGAAGAAGGTCCTCGCATNTGTGTTTACAACTAGTACGATTAACAAAGTTGCAATTATTGAAAGATGTAGAGTTTTCATTTCTATGGGACTATCTTTGAATTTCCAAGATCTATTAACGACGCCGTTCTGTTGTCACCATTATGTGATGCTTTAATCTGAATATCCACTGTATCCCCATACTTCCATTGTAGATTTACTGGCAANGAGTTGGAGTGGTGAAGAGTTTTTGATTTCACTTGTTACTTTTAGTTTTGCTGAATTGGTACCATTTAATGGAGGAGTTACAATGTGTTGTGTATTTTTTGGTAAAATGGTATTGTCATTGGTCCCAGAGTCTTTTTNTTGCAACTACATTGCTTATGCCACCGGTTGGTGTACTGACTGGAATTTTATCTTCAAACGTATTTCCATGGTCTGAGCTTTTTTTGAGGNAGTTTCGAGTTTTCATTTTCAAGATCATTTTTCTAATGGAGTAGAGTATGCTGTAGTGTACACTTCTGCAAAATGTTGTATCACAACATGCCCCCACTCGTCTCCCCCCACTAGAGTATAGTTACCAACATCAAAGGAGTGATGCTGATCATTGTACATAAAATCAGGTATCACAAGATGTGCCTTCATATCTGTCAGACCAGGGCAGGTAAATAGAGTATCACATTCTTGTGTTGCTTTGCTACTTGAGGGTTCAAACGTATAGCTCTTGATTAAGGAAGGAGCAGGACATGGAACATTCTCATAAATGACAAGTGATTTTGCACTAGACATGTTTTGTTCTGTGTAGTAACCTTTCATAATAGATATTCCAAATGGGAGATATGAGCACAATCCAGAGCTCATATCGATGCGCGGCCAGTTGTCAGATTTTGCTAGAGTAAGAGGGACAGAGCCAGTATTGTCAAGCCCGATATCGATATTTATTGGCTCTGCAGGATTTTCATATTCAGAGTCTATCGAGAGGAAGAGTTGGAGTGAAGAGTTTTTGTTTTCACTTGTTGCTTTTGGTTTTGCGGAATTGGTATCATTTAGTGGAGGAATTATTATGTGCGACATGTTTTTTGGTAAAGTGGTATTGTCATTGGTCCCAGATTCTTTTGGTTCTAGTGAGACAGGACCTCTACCGGGGTTGTAACCAAAATTCTTCAGACTTGACATCGCCCAGCCTCTTTTTATCAATGTTATAGCAGTGTCAGATTTGACGCATATCGGAGAATTATCTTTGGTTTTGAGAATTAATTCAAGATTTTCTTTACATGTGACATCTTTAGCTGCAATTCCGGACTTGACTTGCTTTAACGGCGAGTCAACATGTAAAGGACCTTTAGTTATGCAACAAGGCTTTGTACCATCATAGTAAAATTTTGCCTCTGCTAGTTGCTGTGAACTAGACACAACAGATACTGAATAATTTCCTGACTTTATCCACAGAGGACCTGCAGCAAAAAGTGTTTCAGAAAAATGTCCATCGGCATCAGGGGTCAACTGAGATATTGCAAGTTTTTGGTCAAAGGGATCAGAGATGACAATCACAAGATTGGTTGAAAATAGTTTGTAAACAGTTCCTGTTATCATTATTTGCGGTTTATCAGAATTTGATTTGTCAATTTGCACATTTATTGTGGCCATGGAAGTATTGGTATTGTCTGCAAAGATTTGATTTTCAAGCAGAGACATTGGTATTACAATTCCAGATATTATAATTATTGAGAGATATAGGGTTCTCATTTTATCTCAAACTCTTTTCCTGAACATAAATACTGCAATTGATATTCCAGCTGTTATTGGCATGCCAATTTCGGCCAAGACTGTGGCATTGTTGATATCAACGCTCTGACGTTCAGTTTGTTTTTGTTTCTCAGTCTGCGAACGTACCGTATCTAGTTGTTCTTGAAGTGTTGGTGATGAACTAGTATTGTTGTACTGGGCTCCACCATATCGTGCGTTATCTGTCTCTTCTTTTATTCCAAGTATTTTTGTTAGTGATGGGTCTATTGACACATACAATGATTTGATGTATTTTCCATTATTATCATAGAGTGCATAAACTGCTTCTACTGAATCCAATGTACAAGAGTGAAACGAGTTTGTTATCCCATTGAATTTATAATCATAACCTTGCACTTTTGATTTGAATTCACTTGAGTCAAGAACCAGATTAATTGCAGTTTGATTATTTGATGATATGCCTAGATTTTTTGAACATTCCTCCATCTGACGTGCTACTTGGTCGTACGCATTTGGCAAGCTTGCATTTGTCGATTTGGTAGAATTTAAAAAGTCTGGAAAGACTATCTGTGAATTTGTTGACTGGTTTGACTTGAAAACTAGAATACGGTTGTTTTCAGAATCTGTAACCCATAGGTTACCATCCTTGTCAAAAGCTAGACCCTGAGGTTGGTTAAGTGAATTTATGGTGTGTCCCATAGTATCAATGGCTCCAGCATTGAAGCTTGCTTGTCCTAGAATCAATGAAGCCTGTTGTCCATTTGTAAAAGGTGGGACAAATTCCAACACACGGTTATTTCCAGAGTCTGTAACCCATAGGTTACCTTGTGAATCAAATGTTATGCCATAAGGATCTCTAAATGAGCTTGCGTTTGACGACGCGCCTTCTCCACCTGTCACAAAGTCTTGATGTCCAAGTACTAGTGAGGCACCTTGATTGTTTGAAAACGGCGGAGCAAACTGCAATACTCGATAGTTTACAGAGTCGGCAACCCAGAGATTTCCTTTGGAATCAAATGCAATCCCAAGTGGAGAGTTCAGTGTACTTGCTGACATGCCAGAATTTTGGGTAATGTTTCC
>NZ_RCMC01000058.1:0-1887 GCF_011319475.1 Candidatus Nitrosotalea sp. FS | reverse complement strand
AACCCACAAGTTTCCATCTGGATCAAATGCAATGCCCTCTGGATAATACATAGACTGCACAGTACCTGACTGAGGATAATCACCTACACCAAAATCTTTTTGTCCAAGAACCAAGGACGGTATCTGACCTGTCTTAAATGGAGGTTCAAACTCTAGTACACGGTCTGATGCCCCGTCTGCAATCCACAAGTTTCCATCTTTGTCAAATGCAAGACCCTGTGGATGATAAAGTGATTTTGGGTTTGTTCCATTCAGTACCTGCCATGACGTAAAATCTTTTTGCCCGAGAACAACTGATGCTGATTTGCCAATTGTAAATGGAGGAGTAAATTCAAGTATCCTGTCATTTCCACCATCTGAAACCCAAAGGTCTCCCTGAGAATCAAACACAATAAAATGCGGCATGGAAAATGTACTTGCAGTAGGATTTGCAGAGTTTGATACAAAGTCTAACTGGCCAAGTACAAATGATGCGTTTTGCGAATTTGAAAATTGAGAGTTTGTAGGAACGCTTGTGGGTATGTCTGGTTTGAATTCAGGTATTGGTACCAACTTGGATGGACCAGAGATATGTACTGGATAATCAGAATTCAAATTTATAGGACCCGTAAAGGTTTCACCAGAATCTGAGCTTGCCCTAAAAATTATGTCATTTATTCCAGGAGACCCAGAATCACCTGCAACATAGATTTGGTTTTGGACCGAAACAACTTTTGGATTGAGTATGAGGGTGTTGCCTAATACGTTAAGATCGTATATGTTTCCAAAGGTTGTTCCTCCATCTGTACTTTTTCTAAAGAATAGACCAGAGNCTTTTTCTAAAGAATAGGCCGGAATGAGAATATGATGGATCATACTCACCTGTCCAGATAGCAAATATGTCACCATTTTCTAAAATTCCCATCTGCGAAAAATCAAAAGTTCCAGAGGTAAAACCTCCTAGGTTCAGAGGAGCAGAGAAGGTATCTCCATGATCAGTACTTTTTGATAATAACAATTTGTTTCCCCCAGATGGAAATGATTGCACCCACATGACAAAGATCTCATTTTTTGACACTGCAAGCTGTGGCCATCTCGAATCCCCGTCTTGGTTTATCTGTATTTTATTGCCAAAGCTTGCTCCTCCGTCAGTACTTTTTTCGAAAAATAATGCAGAACCTTGTCCAGCCATCTGAGTCCAAATTATGTATATGTCATTACCTGATACTTCTACCTGTGGAATAAACGCCATCACATCATCTGCAATTATAACAGGTGCAAAAGATTTGCCATCATCATGGCTTGCATAAAATACTATGGCACCATTTTGTGATCCCCAATAACTTCCACTTGCTACAACATAGACATTGTCTCCAGAGGTTATCATCTGCACGTTTCCCATCATGAGCTTGTGGTTGGTAGAAAGTGATAGTGGTTTTCCAAACGTTTCTCCATTATCAGTGCTTGTTGCAAGTAACAGATCAGAATAGTCAGAATCAGTGTTGTTGTACATGAGCACATAGACGTTTGTCCCACTAGAACCTATTGCAGCTATTGGGGATATTCCACTTCCAGTTTTTATTTTTAGTGGTTTATCAAATATTCCTCCGCTATCATTGCTCTTTGTAAAAAATACATTTGGACCGACCGAGTTATTTGCCCAGTCAGTCCATGCCAAATACAAATTATTTCCTGACGATGCCATTTTCATATTAGATCTGTATAGATCATTTTGTAACACGCCATATTTGGTAAAATTGATAGTTTTCCCAAAATTTGTGCCGTTATCGTTACTTGCCTTCAAAAAAGAAACTGGTGATTTTGTGTTCGGATCCATTCCATTCCAGAGTACATACACATTATTTGCAGAAGACATTACATCTGAAATATGTACAGACGGCCCTATCG
>NZ_RCMC01000260.1:1498-2987 GCF_011319475.1 Candidatus Nitrosotalea sp. FS | reverse complement strand
AACTGGTATGAAAATGGAATGTATGTTCAGAATGGAACTGCTAATGTGAGCTATGTCGTATGTACATCAAACACAAGTATAGTCGGAACCCAGTGGGTAGTTGCATCCGTAAAAGGCAATGCCTTTGGAGCCCTTAGTGAGAATGTATTGTGGGCATCTCCTATGACTCTAACTGAGCCAACAACAAGAGATTGTACCATAATCACAAACGGCACTAATTATCTCAAAGTAATTCTTGACGGTGTAAAGGTATTCGAAAATAATGCACTAGATCTAGGAATGATTCACACTCCAGTCACATTCTTGGAGCCGCAAACAAATTATGCAGGTCAGCTACTTAGTGGTTCATACAAGAACTTTTTTGTTGCCTCTGATGTAAACATCAAAGTGACTAACAATCCAGCTCTTGCAGCCAAAGTGGTTCTTGTACAGTCAACATCATCTACTGCTGGTCAAGTGATTGCATCTGCTCCTGTGGATTCATCTGGTACTGCAACTCTTAACATAGGAGACTTTGCAATGCCACTCAAGGCAGACATACAAGTGTATGATTCCAATGGAATAGAGCTTGCAGCAACAAAAAGTCCTGTAAGTCTCTTTGGTGGAGATGCATATTCAGTAGATTTGAAACCTAGCCTCAATCTTCTAGGTCTCAGTCTTNTTTTTAAAAAATTCTGAATTTTTTAAGAGAAACATTTCATCAAACATGAAAATATGTTTTGTAAATTGGTTTGAAATAATTTCCAATGCATTACTAGAAGATTATTATGACGCCATCATGGCAAAATCAAATAAGAGACGAGTAATAAATTAAAACATGAGAAAATTAAATATTGTTTTAATCGCACTAGTTCTCACACTTGTACTGACTACATTAATTATAAATTCGATTCCAGTTCTTGCATTTAATAAACACGGTCCAACTCCAATACCTGGAAATCTTTTCCCACATCCAGGTGTTTTACATAATGATCAAACTCCAAAACACGCTGTTGAAAAATCAAACTCGCCTCAAGTCATGCCATAGACATGAAGGTGCTACAACATCTAATTGAAAAATGGCCGGTTTGGTAGCTGGAGAGTAGTGGTTGTCATGTTATCTATTGGGATTCTCCTAACTATTGTATTTTTTGCTACAGCACATGTTTCTCATGAAATACACGTGGATGATGAAAAAACTGGGATAATAGTTCCGCTTTACAGACATCCAGGTTCCACATGGGATGATCTCATACAAGTAAAGCACGAACATCCGTCTGTTCAAATTATTGCAATANCAGGTTCCACATGGGATGATCTCATACAAGTAAAGCACGACCATCCATCTGTTCAAATTATTGCCATAATCAATCCTGCCAGCGGTCCTGGATCTTGGGACCTCTCCTATGTTTTAGGAATAAAAAAACTCCAGTCTGCAGGAATACCAACACTTGGATATGTCTACACCAGATATGGCGCTAGAAACTCGTCTGAAATTACTGCTGATATT
>NZ_RCMC01000260.1:255-1486 GCF_011319475.1 Candidatus Nitrosotalea sp. FS | reverse complement strand
TTGATGAGATGGAGCATGTTCCTGGCAAAGAGGACTATTACTTGCACTTGAGTAATTATGCAAAATCAGTAGGCCTTAACTATACTGTAGGAAATCCTGGCAAGGATGTGTCACCTTCATACCTTGGTACTGTTGACAATATTGTGATATACGAACATTCTGGGCTTCCTACTGTTGAATCACTAAAAGGATGGCATACAAAATATGCAAAATATAATTTCTCAATCTTGCCATATGGTGTTGACAAGTTGAATGCAAAATTTGTAAAGTCTGCATCGCATTATGTGGGGTTGATCTACATTACAGATCAGACACTACCAAATCCTTGGTATTCATTGACAACCTATCTTGACCAACTAGTGTCACTAGTAGGATCTACATCTGACCATGAAAAAGATTTGGATGATTCTAAATCTGATCATGAAAAAGATTTAGACTCTATACCTGTTCAACATGAACAGTGATCAGTTGTAGTGGTTGCTATCTGAAGAAAATAACTTCATAAATGGAGAAAAATTTTGTAGCTTGATGTTATAACTATAAAATTATTCTAGAAAAATGTTGGCTAACTGGTATATAGTTTCACAAGTAAATGAAAACAAGAGTTAGTAGTATTGAGCGAAAGTTATGGAAAAAAAATTGATAATAGAACAAAGAAGATAATTGTTGCTGTATTCTTTGCAATTCTTTTGCTATCCTCCTCTAGCGTATTTACATCTGGTGCGTTTGCCCAGCTTGGTTCCTTGACAAACNAAGTCATGGAAAAAAAATTGATAATAGAACAAAGAAGGTAGTTATTGCTTTATTCTTTGCAATTCTTTTGTTATCATCTTCTAGTGTGTTTACATCTGGTGCGTTTGCTCAGCTCGGTTCCTTGACAAATTCTGTTACATCCACAACTTCTGGACTTACATCTACATTGGTGCAACCAATTACAAACAGCCCTGTAATTTCTAGTCCGGTAATTCCAAACAATCCTGTAATCANACTTCTGGACTTACATCTACATTGGTGCAACCAATTACAAGCAGCCCTGTAATTTCTAGTCCGGTAATTCCGAACAACCCTGTAATCCCAAGTAATCCAGTAATTCCTGTATTACCATCTCCCACTGGCCTCACAGCCAGCGCAGTATCATCGTCACAAATAAGCCTGAATTGGAATGTGTCGAACATCAGTGGTAGCTTGATAGAAGGATACATGATTGAGAGGTCTCAAGATAATGGGATTA
>NZ_RCMC01000260.1:0-223 GCF_011319475.1 Candidatus Nitrosotalea sp. FS | reverse complement strand
TCTCCTAGTACATCTTACACTTATCGTGTCTCTGCGGTATATGATGGTGGAATAACTTCTCCTCCTTCTAACACTGCATCTGCTACGACAAAATCTGCCACATCAACATTGACAGTATCAACACAACTATCCACCGGTGATACTCTAGTTGGATTGTATGTTGAATTACGTAATTCCACTGGACAGATAGCAGCAACAGGTTTCTCGCCTACCACATTTGTTC
>NZ_RCMC01000080.1 GCF_011319475.1 Candidatus Nitrosotalea sp. FS | reverse complement strand
GTCTTGGACATGACGTATTTTGTGACATCATTGATACCTGGCCATTCATTTTCATGCTTCGGCCAGTAGGAGGCAAAAATCTCAAATGTTTTTCTGCCCAAAAGAAGATCTGCAGATTTCATCTGTTTTTTCATGACCTTGCCACCAACTTCGTCAAAATAAGGCACAGTCCAACCGCCATATTTGAAACCGCTTGATGTATCTTCGTCAGGTCCACCAGGTGCTTGCATTACTCCATCTAATGTAATAAATAATAAAACAATTATTTTTCTCATGTTAACGTCTCCTTCTTATTTTTTCTCAAGTACAAATCAAGAGAATTATGCGATTGTAACGATATAAGTGGAATGGTATCCAAACAGAATCTTGGAACCAGTCCCCAAAACCTCATGGGAACGGGCTCTTTAGATTTGTCAACTTTTAACCGTCTTTCTTTCTTGTGCGTTTTAATCTTCATGACTTGCTTACCTAATTTCATTTTTCTATCATTGAACCGCTTTTGCAATTCG
>NZ_RCMC01000256.1 GCF_011319475.1 Candidatus Nitrosotalea sp. FS | reverse complement strand
TAAGTTATCACATCATTAGCAACACTGCCCATGAGAAATTTTTCAATTCCTGTCATACCTTTTGTTCCAATTATGATCAAGTCCATCTTTTGCTTTTTTGCATAGTCTATGATTGCCTTCTCTGCAGACGAATCCATTACCACTTCAGAATGCATTATTACTCCTTGGCTTTCAGCCAATTCTACTGCTCCCTTGAGTAACTTTTCCGCTTCTTTCTTCATGGCATCTTGGTACGCTTTGAGCTTTCCACCCCTATAATATCCCAGCAAGTCTCCAGTAGCACCAAAAGATGATTTTCCTATTATGTGTATGACAGTTATTTCAGCTCCTAGTGCTCTTGCCAAAGTTATTGCGTATGCTGTAGCTTTGTTTTTGAATCCTGNACCGATACATCTGATTCTTCAAACATGGGACCATGTTTTTTTTGGTTGTTCTTTGACATATTGTTTCTGGTCCCTATATGGCTCCTTTTCGCTTGTCATTGGAAATTAGCCTTACATCTATAGGATTGACCCAGTCTTTTACATCAGAGCC
>NZ_RCMC01000035.1 GCF_011319475.1 Candidatus Nitrosotalea sp. FS | reverse complement strand
CTGGAACAATCAAATGAAGATTCCGGACAAGACACGGGTAGTTTTACCTTGTGGGTTCCACACAAGATGATTGCAGGCCAGGACTATGAAGGGATGATAACTTTGGACAGACCTTCAAACCAGGAAAATATCTTTTTCTTATCAACAAGCGATAAATCTACGCTTTATGTGCAACAGTCTGTCAACATACCTGCATTTACAAATCATGGAATATTTCAAATCACACCTCTCAAGGACGGCAATGCAACTGTATTTGCTGCACTTCATGGTGATCTGGTAGAGAGCCAGACCACAGTGTATACATCAAGCACACAGCCATCATCATTGAAACTGATACTTCCTACAAATACAACAAAGGCACAAGGCATGATATCATATGTCTTTTCACAAGATGAGTTTGGATTACCTGCACCAGTAAGTTCCGATACCGAGATATTTGTCAGCACATCATCAATGATTGTATCTCCACAAACTGTTACTATACCAAAAGGGCAATACTATACCCAGTTGCCACTAGTGACAAAGGGAAGTGGTAGCATATC
>NZ_RCMC01000110.1 GCF_011319475.1 Candidatus Nitrosotalea sp. FS | reverse complement strand
TAAGTAGTGGTGGTGGCGGTACAGATTTTATAACATTGAAAGTAAGAAATATGGCTGCAAACACAATTACTCTGCAAGGCATTAGCATAAATGAAATAACTCATACCTGGGACAGCAACACTGCAAATGTACAACTAACAGTAACAACTTCTGGTACGTTTCCACAAGATGGTAAATTTAGTATTATAAGTTCGACAACAAATAGTCCTGCACCAGTGCAACAATCAAGTGCACAGATAAATTCCAACCAAGAAGTACGTCTAGTAATAAAACTCAGTCCAACAATTAGCTCTGACATACTTCTTGCACACCCAATAAGAATTATATTTCAAGCCGGTAGTGCTAATGCCCAAAATACATTTACTGTTCCAAGTGGGGACGCAAGTTAGAAATGGAATACAAAAGATCTCGGTTTGGTAAGAAAAGAGGGGTAGAAAGTATAGTTGGAGGATTCTTCTTTCTAATCTTGTTGCTTGGAGGATTTGCGGCAATTTTAACGGCACTAAGTGTGCAAACAAATCTGTTTAACACGCAAATATCTGCATC
>NZ_RCMC01000105.1 GCF_011319475.1 Candidatus Nitrosotalea sp. FS | reverse complement strand
CCATTGTGATTAAACATAAAGGTAGTAAGATTTCCAATTACGTTCTGCATTGCGGGTGTTCCATCCGCATCGAGATTTCCATTTCTGTCAAAGACCTGATAGTATAACGTATTATTTTTCATCGATGTTCCCCATGTCCACGAATCTTCATCAGTTGGGTCTATGTTAAGNGTTGGGTCTATGTTGAGTTGGGGATCGATCAAATCTGCTTGAACTTGTGCACCTTGAGGATAATCTGGCCTGATTGTTACAGGTCTAATGATGTTTTCTGGAATTCTATCAAAAACAAGATTCACTGATTGATCTCCTCCTGCTTTTTGGTATTGTACTGTAACTGTTTCTGGGAATCCTGAAAAATCAAATAACTGGATTACGGGCCATGCATTAGAAAATGCTAAATTATTACTGGCAATTTGGCCTAGTCTGCCTCCGGGTGCTTGACTGTTCAAAGTTTGGTTTTGTCTCACTACGTGATTTAGGAGCGTACCTCCTGACAGATTTGTTACACCTCCAATGTTTGTTGGTAAACAGGTTCCAAATGGTTGTGT
>NZ_RCMC01000241.1 GCF_011319475.1 Candidatus Nitrosotalea sp. FS | reverse complement strand
CAAGCACAACAAGAAGCTATAGCATCTCAGAGACCTGTAATGATATTAGACAGATCTTCATATTATCAAGGTGACACAATATACATAACTGCAGCTGGACTGGATGCACAGACCACTGTTACAATGCAAATAATAGATAGTNAATGATATTAGACAGATCTTCATATTATCAAGGTGACACAGTACACATAACTGCAGCTGGACTGGATGCGCAAACCACTGTTACAATGCAGATAGTAGATAGCACCGGATTTGCGATNAGAGATACCTCATCTGATTCTTCTGGAAAAATGACCTTTAACTTTCCATTGTCTTTGACTGTGGCCCCTGGCACATATACATTCAGAATAATTGAAGGACAGACAACAATCTCACAACCAATCTCCATACTAAGTTCAGGCATAACATATTCTAGTTTGTATCAATTTACTGCACACACAGACAAGGGAGTCTATCTTGCAGGTGATATAATCGGAGTATCAGGAATGGGTGCGCCAAATACCAGTGTTACCGGCACCATAACAAGTCCATCTGGTAGAACTCTAATGTCT
>NZ_RCMC01000009.1 GCF_011319475.1 Candidatus Nitrosotalea sp. FS | reverse complement strand
CTTTATTACCACAGCACAGTTCATCAATGAAATATATGCTGGTGGAATGTCCATAGGTTTTTGCTGGAGTCTTTTTGTTGCAGACTCTAGACCATCTGCGTGCATTGTACACAAACCACCGTGACCTGTTGCCATAGCTTGGAACATCACATAGGCTTCAGAACCTCTAATTTCTCCAACTATGATATAGTCAGGTCTGTGTCTTACTCCTGCTTTTATCAAGTCATACATACCTATTTCTCCTTCTCCGCTTAGACCAAATCCACTTCTTGAGACTAATGTAAACCAGTTTTCATGATTTATGTTAATTTCAGCAACATCTTCAACTGAGAAAATNATCAGGATGGACAAGACCTGTAATTGCATTCAGTATGGTTGTCTTTCCACTTCCAGTGGAACCGATTATTATAAAAGACATTTTTGATTCCACCAACATCCAAAGATATGCTGCAATTGACATGTTTATTGTACCAAATTTTATCAGATCAATTACAGTATACGGATCTTCTTTGAACTTTCTTATCGTAAAGCTTGTTCCTTTTGGAGTTACCTCTTTTTG
>NZ_RCMC01000104.1 GCF_011319475.1 Candidatus Nitrosotalea sp. FS | reverse complement strand
GTATGATGATTTGGCAAATCTGCTTTAAACTTATTTTCTTGGCATCAAAATGTAATCCCTCAAAACTTAAGAATAGCCCAAGGCTCGATTTGGTTGTTGACTGACTATACCGTTATTGGGGGCCCGTCTTCAGAACAACTGGCAAAAAAGATTGCCTCTAGATTAAAATCAAAATTTATCGCAAGCGAACTGCGCGTATTTCCAGACGGGGAGAGCAAGATTACATTCAAGGCAAGACCTAGTGGGAAGATACTGGTTGTACAGTCAATCTATCCGNCTCTAGATTAAAATCAAAATTTATCGCAAGCGAATTGCGTATATTCCCAGACGGGGAAAGCAAAATTACATTCAAGGCAAGACCTGGAGGAAAGATACTAGTTGTACAGTCAATCTATCCANGAAATATTTCTGCAGTAGAGGAACTTGCAAGACATTTCAAAAAGATGGCATTAGTTGATCCTCTTGTTGTATCACCTGACAAGGGGGGAGTTGAAAGGGCAAGAAACTTTGCAAAAGCTCTTGGGGTTGAATATATCGCACTAGAAAAGCAGCGTGACAGAAA
>NZ_RCMC01000184.1 GCF_011319475.1 Candidatus Nitrosotalea sp. FS | reverse complement strand
TCCTTTGAAGAAAATACCACTACTATTGCTCGTCAATGATGTTGTGGCGTTTAATTCAGTTGGGTCTATTGCTCNTTGTAGTTGTATCGATTAATACGTGACCACTATTGTGTAGTGTTACGTGTGGACCAGTACTGTTGGTAAAGGTTGCCACTGCACGGTTGCTAAACGACTCGTCTGCTGCAATATCAGGATCAGTTGCTCTACCTTTGGTAGAGTTACCGCTAAGTCCAGTGAAGTTGTAGCTACCATCAGTTTGTTTCTTCAATGATGAAGTAGAGTTTGTTTCAGTTGGATCTATTGCTGCTGTGTTGCAAGACGGGCAACCACTTGTTATGGAGAATGGAGTACCAATCTTCATTGTAGTGATTCTGTCGACGCTTCCGTCATAATCGTTCAAATGCTCAGTAATCTTTGCGTTCCTGTTTTGATCATTATCAGTCAATGTAACTGTCAGTCTTTGGCCTGATGCCCAAGTATTGTTGGCTGAGCCTTCAGTAATTGTACCAAAGTTGAAGCCACCTACTATTGATCCTCCGATATCATTGTATCTGAAGGTAG
>NZ_RCMC01000209.1 GCF_011319475.1 Candidatus Nitrosotalea sp. FS | reverse complement strand
TGACTCGCTTGCACAAAGTGAAGGATTCACGGTTATAGATGGAACTATGAATATCGAAGAACAACAAAATTTAGTAAGAAAAAAGATCATGCCTCTTTTGGAAGGCCATCAAACAAAGGCAAGGATTAGGAGATAAATGACGCGAGCAAAATACAAAGATCTTGGAAAGAAGACAGTAGAGTTCTATGGTCATGGTATCAAAAATCTTCAAGACATAGAGATCAAAGGAAGACTCATTGTAATAGAAGGTCCAGATGCATCAGGGCGTAGTACACAGATCCAAGAGATTACAACGAGACTAGAGGCAGACGGTCATGCCGTCCTAAATACAGGTCTCAAAAGATCGGAACTTGTAGGCAGAGGCATACTAGAGGCAAAAAGAGATTATAACTTGGGGAGAAAAACTCTGGCATTATACTATGCGGCAGACTTTGNCTAATAGCAAGAAATCTAGTTAGAGGGTTAGACAGGACATGGTGTCACAACCTGTACGGATTTGCCATAAAACCAGACATTGTGTTTTACTTGGACGTAGAACCATCAGTATTGATACACAGGGTATT
>NZ_RCMC01000279.1 GCF_011319475.1 Candidatus Nitrosotalea sp. FS | reverse complement strand
TTCAAGGGAAAACACTATTCAATCAAAAATGCCATCTGTAATCCCAAGCCTGTGCAAAAACCACATCCACCAATAATAGTGGGCGGAGGGGGAAAAATGCTCATGAAGGTTGCTGCAAAACATGCTACAAGGTATAATCATCCGTTTGGAACTGCAGAAATCTNGGGAAAAATGCTCATGAAGGTTGCTGCAAAACATGCTACACGATACAATCATCCGTTTGGAACTGCACAAATCCTGGAAGAAAAAATAAAATTGTTACATGAGAATTGTAAACTCATCAAAAGAGATTACAAGGAAATAGAAAATTCTGTACTGTTGCGGGTACTTGTTGGAAAAGACAAAGATGATGTAAAAGACATTGTATCAAAACTAAAAAAGAAAAATGAATCTATTGCAGATTTTATCATACGATCAAAGGACAGCATTGCGTTGGGTACACCTGATGAAGTGATACATTATCTAGAACAATATACAAAAATTGGGATTGGCTACTTTATTGTCAATTTCATAGGGCTGTCAAATTCACTTGAGATGATATCATTATTCTCAAGAAAAGTAAAGCCTGCTCTCAAGTAGTTTTCTTTATCGCTTCTGCAAGTTCTGGTGTAAGAGTGATCTTCTCTCTTATTGGCCTGATGATTTCTGTGACATATTTTGAGACTGTGGCCTTGAGATCTGATGGGTGCAGTTTTTTCTGTGCAAAATCTCCTTCCAGGNTCTCTCTTATTGGCCTGATGATTTCTGTGACATATTTTGATACTGTGGCCTTGAGATCTGACGGGTGTAGCTTTTTCTGTGCAAAATCACCTTCCAAATCTTGGTAACTGGTATAGGTGACATTGCCACCAAATTTCTCTGGACGTTCTACGGTAACTTCATTGAACTTGTGGAAAATGATATACTTTGAGATCTCAAGCACTGGATTTTTTTCTACCATTCCTTCTGGGCACCACGCTTTCTTGAATTTTGAATTGATCTCTTCGTCTGTATCGTGAACAAATATTCCTGATGCAGATTTTGACTTGCTCATCTTGCTTGATACAAAGTCTGAATCAGAATCTGAGGCAGGCNCTGATGCGGATTTTGACTTGCTCATCTTGCTTGATACAAAATCTGAATCAGAATTATTAGAATTATTAGAATTAGAGGCAGGCTCTGGTTCTCCAAGGCCTGCAAGTATATGATGGTGGACTGCAACTGGCACCTTCCATTTCATTTTTGGGAAGATCTCTCGTACAAGCATGTGTATTTTTCTCTGGTCCATTCCGGCATGCACTATATCCAAATCCATTGTGTGAATGTCTACTGCTTGCATTGGGGGATAGAAAAGTTGGCCAAGATCAATCTTGTCTTTATCTGCAGTTCTTCCCATTATTGTAAGAGAACGCATTGTGCGTCAAGTGACATGTTCTTTGAAAACTTGACAAGATTCAACCAATAATCTCTATTTGATTCATAAAGTTGTGAGCCTTCTACAATCTCAACTCCAGGACAGAACATCTTGAATGCATCAGCATAGTATTTTGAAACCATTCGAATCTTGTCCCAGTCTCCACCAAGCTTGTTGTTTAGGTAAGTGTGCCAGTCTGCCAAAAATACTGTGCACTTGACTCCTGCTTTGATAAAGTCATTTATTTTAAATCCGGTAAGTATCAGACTGCCCAAGTGCATAAAACCAGATATCTCAAGACCAATGTAGTGTTTGGGCTGTGAATTTGTGTTAAACAGATTCAACAACTCTTCTTGAGTTACTACTTCCTCTGTAGGTTCTCTAGTTACAAGTCTGATTTTTTCTGTAACGTCCATTCCAGTCAGATTCCACTGAGTATTCCTATAAATTTAAGCATCTAGTTCTTGGATTGACTTTCTGGGGCGTGTACTCAGATAGAATGCATGTGAGCTTATCAGAAATGCTGCAAGAAACATCTTTGTTGCAAAGATTAGATTCCATGGTCTGCTTGGATCTGGATATGCTACAGTAAGAGAATCAATGTTTGGTGTTACACCCTGGACCAATGCAGCAGAGATCTGAGCANTGCAAATATGAGATTCCATGGCCTGCTTGGATCTGGATACGCTACAGTAAGAGAATCAATGTCTGGTCTTATGCCCTGTATCATTGCAGCAGAGATCTGAGAACCTAGTAGGACAAAGTTGTAAATTGTTTCATAGAGTGTTACTATTGCAAGACCCAAGAGCATCAACTGTACTGTTGTAAGCTTCCATTTTGAGACAGTGACTGTCTTTTTCCAGCCTAATCGCGAGACACAGTACCAGCTGACAATTGCTGTGAAAAATAACCATGTCAATAATTTTGCAAAGTGCGGTGTTGGAAATTCTGTCTTGACAAGTACCTCGCCCATTACATATGTGCCCTTGGTTAACCATTCCTGTATCATTGCATAGAATCCAAATATTGTAATGGAGCACATTATGAATGCGCTAACGTAGAAAACATACAAGAAAATCCTGTATTGGGTATCATTTTTTTGCAGGTGCACTTTCATCTGATCTCGATCTATAACTCTGAAATATAAGAATTGGTTTTAATTTAGGAACTTTAATTATGGTGAAAATTTTCTATTGTATTATTGAAAATTCCGATAAATGTACCAATTATCGAAAAAGACGAAATAAATGAAGTACGTTCTGTATTAACTGAGAAATCTCTTACAACTGCAGCAAACTCTGGTGGAAAGAGAGTACAAGAATTTGAACAACTCTTGGCCTCTTATACGAAATCAAAATATGCTGTAGCGGTAAATTCTGGCACAGCCGCACTGCAGGCTGCACTATATGCTCTTGACATAAAACAGGGAGATGAAGTCTTGATACCATCTTTTACATTTGTAGCAACTGCAAATTCCATCGTATCAGTTGGTGCAAAACCGGTATTTGTTGACATACGCCCAGAAAATTATACAATGGATCCAGACGATCTAAAAAATAAGATAACAAAAAAATCAAAAGCAATTATGCCAGTTCACCTGTATGGCAACTTTTCATACATGGATGAGATCTCTGAAATTGCACGCAAGCATAATCTTGAGGTAATTGAAGATGCATGCCAATCACTAGGCACTACATACAAGAAAAAACAATCTGGAACATTCTCAAAACTTGGCTGCTTTAGCATGTATGCTGCAAAGGTTGTGACTGCTGGAGAGGGTGGGGCTTTGGTTACAAATGACAAAGGTCTCTATGAAAAACTACGCAAGATTCGAAACCATGGAATGCTTCATGGGTATGATACCAGGATACTTGGACTAAACCTACGACTGCCAGAGATTTGCGCTGCATTAGCAAAGGTCCAGATGAAAAAATTGCCAAAATTCTTGGAAAAGCGAAAAAAGAATGCAACAATTCTCAATGAACTCTTGTCTGATCTTAATGTCATATTGCCTGGAGAAAGAGATGGTGTCAATGTAAACTGGTATCTCTATACGATTGCTACCAAGAACCGCAACAAACTGATGAAGCAGCTAAATGCTCAAGGTATCGGTGCGACTTCATACTATGCAATTCCTGTGCACAAGACTCCGTTTTACAAAAAGAATCTCAAGCTTCCTCTTACTGATTGGGCTGCTGACTCGGTTCTTAGCATTCCAGTAAACCCGCTTGTTACAGAAAATAATCTGCATTACATTTCAGAAACATTGCACAAATTGATTGCATGAATATAATTGAAGAACTTGCAGGAGAACTGTGCAGGATTATTCTTCCAATAGAAGAAGAGTATTCTTTGGGGATCCAAAATCAAACATTGCAATATGCACACTATCAAGCATGAATCTCCTAAAAGACATATCAAAATCATCTATTATCAAAGAGGTTGCAATAGCTGGAAGACTATTGTCTGAAAACAAGGGAATTGATTCTCTTGTACGATCGGTTCTATCAAATGAAAAAATCAACACGATAATACTTTGTGGGAAAGATACACTTGGACACAACTCTGGTGACTCGCTACTATGTTTATACAAAAATGGAATGGATGGGAACTACAAAATCATTGGTTCTGTAAGCCCGCATCCTGTGCTGACTATATCCAAAAATGNAAAAGATACGCTTGGACACAACTCTGGTGACTCGTTACTATGTCTGTACAAAAATGGAATGGATGAGAACAACAAAATTATTGGTTCTGTAAGCCCTCATCCTATACTGACTATATCCAAAAAAGAAGTATCAAAATTTCAAGGCCAAGTCAAAATCATAAACAAAATTGGCAAAACCAGTATCTCTGAACTAAAGAGTATCATTGAGACGCTGAGACAAACTCAGTAGCCGTCTAGCTGTCTCTGTCTGTTTATCTGGTTCTTTTTTTGATATTCTTTCAAGATATCGTCTGGAGTCATGTTGAGCTCAAGCGATGCCTGGACTACAAAATGCCAGATGTCTATTAGCTCCTCACGTGCTGCTGCTTCGTCAAATGGTGTGGGTTTTTTCCACCACTTCCAGTTTGTGTTCATCTGTAGCTCTACTGCTTCATGAATTATTGCTGTACAAAGTGCAGAAACCTTTCCTTGCGTATCTTTTGGATAGCGTTCAAGGTTCATCATCTTTTCAAGATTTTTTTGCATGCTGAAAATTGTATCTAGCTTGTCGTCCATTGTTTTATTTTTTAATTTGATATCTATAACCTTTGTTAGAAGTGGACCATCTTTTTGTATCTGTCAAACCTTTTGTTGATGTCTGGTCTTTTGAGTCCAGTTATTCCATACACGCCGTATTTTTCTACTGCAAATGAACCCATGATGTTTCCATATACTGCAGCCTCTCTGATATCTGACATCTTTGTACTGTTTTTGCTTGAAAGATATCCTATCATTCCTCCTGCAAAACAGTCTCCTGCACCAGTCGGGTCTACAATATCTTCCATTGAAAAGGCAGGTGACGGAAATATGACATCATCATAAAACAACAAAGAGCCATGTTCGCCTTTTTTTATTACGACATACTTTGTTCCCCATTCCATGATCTTTTTTGCAGCTTTTATCAAGTTGTGAGTCTTTGTAAGCAACTTTGCCTCCTCATCATTTATCACAACTGAATCAACAGAACCCATCATCTTGATTACATCATTTCTTTTACTTGATATCCAAAATTCTATGGTATCACACATGGAAAATTTGACCTTGTCAAACTCCTTGAGGATCTTGGTATTCTGAACGGGATCGTTGTTTGCAAGATATACAAACTCTGATTTTTTATATTCTTCTGGCACTACGGGCTTGAAATCGCCTAGTACGTTTAGCTCTGTCTTGTTAGTTGTTCTCATGCTGAGTGTTGAATCATAGCTGCCATCATACCTGAAGGTCTTACCTTTTGCGTGAACTACTCCGCGTGTATCCACAAATCTATCAAGAATATTCTGATAACTTTTTGGAAAATCGTCGCCTACAACTCCAATCAAGCCAGGCTTGGTGAAGAAACTTGAAGAGATTGCAGCATATGTTGCTGCTCCTCCCAGTGCATCTTTGACAATTTTTTTGGGTGTTCGTATGGTATCGTAAGCTATTGATCCAAATACAGTAAGCATATTTTTTTGGTTTTAGGAACCGTGTATAAATTCTCTGGCTTCTTGCTCTGTTGGATAATATGTGAATGGAACATTCACTGATATCACTGAAATTCCATACTTGCTAGTTCCAGTCAACTTGACATTTGGAACACTGTCACTCTTGTTATACTTGTCAAGAATTTTGTTATCAGCAGTAAATGGAGCTTGTGAGGCAATCTTTCCCATAGGTGGTATCAAAAGCGGCTGTAGCGTACCTGTACCGAGATTCTCGTTATTGATCGATATGACAAAGTCTGTCGCTCCTACGTTAATGGGAAGCAATGAGGGGTTTTGGAATTGAAGTGTCATGTTGTATAGTGAATTATCGGCATTTCTCTGTATTACCTTGCTCTCAAGTATTGAGATGCTCAGATGAGTGGCAGACAAATATTGAGAATAGGCAAATATTCCTAGCGCAGCGACAACACACACTACTATGATTACTGCCTTTGAACGTCTTTGCACAATAACAAATCGANAATTATCTGCATTTCTCTGTAACACCTTACTCTCAAGTATAGAGATGCTCAGATGAGTGGCAGACAGATATTGAGAATAGGCAAATATTCCTAGTNATTCCTAGTACAGCTATAACACACACTACTATGATTACTGCCTTTGAGCGTCTTTGCACAATGACAAATCGGAATATTCCCTTTTAGTAGTATACAGAAAAAAAATCAAGATAATTTGTGTAAATATTTTGATCAGTTTTCTAAGCTACTTAGAGCTAACAAAATAAATCAAGTCAAACGCGATTGAATGTTACAAATGGCAAGAATCAAGATAAAATACGGTCAAAATGAAATTGAGATAGAATCAAAGGACTTCTATATAGACAATGAAAGCGTAGAGCAAGTAATCTGTAACCTGGCATCATTTGTAAAAGACTCTAGCAATAACAGCATCCAATACGAATATTCCTATGATCAATCCAGTCCACAGACAACTGGATTGCTGCACTCACTTGAAGACGCTGAGGTACATGAGCCTGAATTTGTAAAACCTACCTATATCGGAAAAGATCAGATCAGAAGCAAAATGCAGACACTAATTGAGGATGCATTCTTTGATCAAGCAAGAACCGTATCTGAAGTGGTAGAACAGCTAAGAGAATATGGCTGGTCTGCAGTTCCACTAGATGTATCCAAGGTACTTGCAACCATGGCATTTACTCATGAACTCCAAAAGGATCTCAAAGACAAGCGCAGTTATTATTCAAGAGTAAGACTGCTTCAAGTCAACTAGAGATTAAATCTGCACTTTTCACACGAGTCAAAGACATCGCCTTCTAGGTGGTCAAAGTGTGTTCTGCATTTGAGACAGGTGTGATGCATGTCAAAGTAACCGTCTTTTTCAATCTCTCCAACTTGTTTTGACGACAATTCCATGCTGCCGCATTTTATACAATGACACCCACATTGCATGAAATTTCCCTGTCTTTTGCTATTAATAATCTAAAGGTGAAAACTTTGGTTTTTCCTTAAACGATTTAGGGTTTCTTGACTTCGGGCTTTCTTGTTTTCTTGACTATGATGATTCCGGCTATGCCTGCTGCAATGATTCCTCCAATCAAAATGTAAATTGATGTATTGTCAGATGAGCCACCTAGCCCGCTTCCATTCACACCTGAACCACNTGACTTCGGGCTTTCTTGTTTTCTTGACTATGATGATTCCTGCTATGCCTGCTGCAATTATACCTCCAATCAAAATGTAGACTGATGTATTGTCGGATGAAACACCTAGCCCGCTTCCATCCACACCTGAATTATCTGATGGACCAGTTATTCCTGAACCACCTGAGCCGGTTGTTCCTGCATTATCTGAACCTCCCTGGCCTGACTGNTGTATTATCTGAACCAGTTTGTACTTGGCCAACTGCTTCTCCTGTTATCAATACAGTGCCATTTTTGGCTGGTTCAAACCCAATCCATGCATGAGTTGCATTATCATGGAATTCTGTGTGCAAGGTTGCATTGCCGTTTATTTTCACAGCATATGGACCAGCTAGAAGGTATTTTGGCATTATTACGGTGATTGGCACATTGGCCTTGTCTATCTTCAACGAGTATGATTTTGTNGCTAGAAGATCCTTTGGCATTATTACACTGATTGGCACATTAGCCCTGTCTATATCCAAGGAGTATGTGTTTGCTGATGGATTGAAAACATAATTTCCAAGTCCTGAAATCGTTCTTACTCCAACTGCCACGTCCTTGCCTCCCGCTTGAACAGTTTGGGTGATAACAGGTTCGTTTATGACATATTCTAATCTAAATCCATTTCCATGTTGGCCAAGGCCCAAGTTTCCAAGATATACTGGTCTGCCAGTTGCCCAGATCATGTCAACTCCTTTTGGAAAATGAAATGCAGTAAAGCCGGTATCTGTTGGTTCATAGTAATTCCATTTCCACAAGCCGTCAGTATCGTTTACAACATTTATCAGATCATACTTGATCAAAGTCGTATTTCGTTGTGAAGCGCTAATGATTACAGACACTGGTGTCTTTTCTAGTGTACCATATTCCACAGAGTTGCCCTTGCCGTCTGTAACAGTAAGATTCTGCATCTTGCCTTCTACAGTATTTACTTGAATCGGTTTGAAAGTGGAAGCACTGGAGTTGATTACATGTGTTACATGTGCAGTACCATTTTCATCAATTGTAATCTTGATGACTTCATTAGGAATATCTCCAAGCTGCTGACCAAATGCTTGTGAGCCTGAAAGAATCAGTATTGGTATAACAAGAAGACTAAGGAGAATTTTCAACTCTTTTCCTACTCTGACACACTTATTCGTATAATCTTTGCTTCCTGTTGTGGGCAGTCATTTTTGTCCCTTGGAAGCTTGACAATTTTGTCTGCTACATCCATTCCCTGCAGGACCTGTCCGAAGACGGTATATTGTTTGTCTAGGAATGTGCTATCTGTGGTTACTATGAAGAATTGAGAACCTGCGCTGTTTGGATCCATAGCTCTTGCCATTGATACTATGCCTCTGAGATGGGACCTTGAGCTAAATTCTGCCTTNAATTGTAATCTTGATGACTTCATTAGGAATATCTCCAAGCGTTTGACCAAATGCTTGTGAACTTACAAGTATCAGTATTGGTATAACAAGAAGACTAAGGAGAATTTTCAACTCTTTTCCTACTCTGACACACTTATTCGTATAATCTTTGCTTCCTGTTGTGGGCAGTCATTTTTGTCCCTTGGAAGCTTGACAATCTTGTCTGCTACATCCATTCCCTGCAGGACCTGTCCAAAGACAGTGTACTGTTTGTCTAGGAATGTGCTATCTGTGGTTACTATGAAGAATTGAGAGCCTGCACTGTTTGGGTCCGTGGCTCTTGCCATTGATACTATGCCTCTGAGGTGAGACCTTGAGCTAAATTCTGCCTTTATTGTATACCCAGGTCCGCCCATTCCCCATTGACCCTTGTCTGATTTTTTTGTATTTGGGTCTCCTCCCTGAATCATAAAGCCAGGAATCACTCTGTGAAACAGTGTTCCATCATAAAAGTTACTTTTTGCTAATTTGGTAAAGTTTCTCACAGTTTCTGGAGCAATATTTGGAAATAATTCAAAGACTATGTTGCCAAAATTTGTTTCAACGGTTGCTTTTGACACGTCTTGACAACTGGTTTTTAATCATAAGAACTTTTCTCCATACTTATCCAGTGGGGTAAACGAAGTTACTGATTCCGCATGGTCATAACAAATTGGTAAAATAAAAACATTTTAGATAACAAATTTTTATTTGTAAAATTTCTTAAAAAATTATGATTCTGTGATACAATCATATCATATTGCATTTGTGTCAAAGTCAAACTTTCAAGTATCAAAAATTATTACTAAAATTATAGTAACAGTCTTATATAGAACATCTTGAAATTAAAATTCGTGAATCGTACTACTCAAAGCACAAGCATCAAACAAGCAATCAATGAACTGCTTGACAAAGGCTTTACAGATAAACAAGATATCTACTCCAAAGTAGTAGAAGAATTGGGGGTTCCAAGACCAACAGTAAGACGAGTAGCTAGAGATCTTAGAAACGAACTTTTGCAAAAAATAAAGATCTTGCAGTCTGAAGTTCCAGAAATGGAGATTGCACCAAGCAAAACTACTCAAAGCGCTCAATAGCATTTACCCCTTTTTCATTTTTACACAAGTCATTTTTTCATGCTGGAAATCTGCATTACTATTTATATTCAAGCACCAGAGAGGTAAATTCATGGGACGTCAATACGACATACCTACAATCGTGACATCTTGTCTTGCAGTATCAATGACTATACTGTACTTTGTAATGCCAGAGGCAACAAAGCAGATATTCATAGTTTTCATGGCAATCTCATGGTTCTTGGTAGCTATATGCTGGATGGCTCTGAAAAGTACCCAGTACATGCATGCACTTGGAGGCCATGATGACCACGGACACGAAGAAAAAAAAAAGCTAGCTAGCCACAGCGGCGGTCAGACCCTGCAGATGACATCAAACCAGATTAGTCAGGCAAAATCTGAATTAAATGCTGAACTTGACTCACTTCGAAGTTCACTTAAGAACAAAGACGACGAGATTGAGGGATTAAAATCTGAGATATCAAATCTTCATACAATTGTAGAGATTGAGAAACTCAAAGTAGATCTTGCTAATCTGAAGACTTTGGCAGCAAAAGAAAGCGCAAAAAAGAAAAAGTAACTACTTGCAGTGCGCGCAAAAATGTTTACCGTGATTTTCTTTACATGAAGGACAGCTTATTGCTCCGCCGTAATGGCAATTGCATTTGCATCCATCGTTTAGTTTCTCTTCTGAAATCAAGTTGGGTGAATAACAGATACGTCAACTTAATATTTAACGATACGGAATTTCTGACATGAAGTTGCTACTAGGCGCAATGTTTGGNTCAAGTTGGGTGAATAACAGATACGTCAACTTAATATTTAGATATACTTTTTTCGTCTTTTCAACGGTACCACCACGCCTAATCTATTGCAACAATTTTGTATTTAGCTATACTTTTTGGCAGAATCATTACGAAATAGGACGATTTAGCAATAGAAAGTACAACCTTTGGATTGTACGAAATTCAGACTATTGNATGTTTGGATTCTTCATACTATTGCTTCCAAGTCTTACGCTGCCTGCATCACAGGGAGCAGAATGGGACCAGAAGCTAGTGCCTGAAGAAAATGTTGCACTGGAAAAAAGTATTGTTTCCATGCATATTCCAAGTGATAGTAAATTACCATTTGGTAGTGTTTGGGGAACAGTACAAAATGCTGCACCAGGTTATCCTGTTGTAATCCAGATTTACAAAGGTGACAAGCCAGTCTACGTTGCACAAACTCCTGTAAAAAGCGATGGTTCCTATGAACAATATTTCAGGGTGTCATCTGTTGATAATGGCAAAATGATTCACATCTTTGAGGGAGATTACACAGTAAACATCTTCAAAGCCGTAGTGAAAAGTACAGCTGGAACCACCTCAACCTAAAATTTCCATTTTAATTTTGTTTCATGTCTAGTCTCTGACTGTGTCACCTAAACAATTAAATAGTTATTTAATTATTATATCGACATGGAATCAGTCTGGAAAGCAGTTGCAGACGACAATAGACGAGAGATCCTAATGTTGCTTCGAAAGAAAAAGATGACTCCTGGTGAGCTGACAGAGCATTTTCAATTTACACCGCCAGCCTTGTCTAGCCATTTACGCATTCTAAAAAACGCAGATCTTGTTACTGAAGAAAAACTGGGCAAGAATCGTTTCTATTCATTAAATGAAAAAAAATCGCTTGAAATTTTAAACTATTTTGAAAAAATGTGGGGATACAACCTGAGCTCACTAAAGGAATTTGTAGAAAACAAGGAGAAGAAAAAGAAATGACTGGAAATGAAATTAGAAAAACAATAGAAATTGATGCATCCCCTGAAACAGTATTCAAGGCACTCTCTGATCCCAAAGAACTGACCAACTGGTTTCCTGATGCAGTAACATTTGAGCCAAGAGCCGGTGGCAAGTTCAAGTTCTCATTTTACAAGGATTCAGCCAGGGCCTGCGGAAATAGGGATGGTAATTCGTTTAACGAAGGAAAAATTCTTGAATTTGTACCAAACAAAAAACTTGCTTATACATGGAAATGGGTAGATACTCCAAACTTTCCTGAAACTATTGTAACATGGGAATTGGAACAAATGGGTCCAAATAAAACGAGACTGAAACTGACTCATTCGGGATTTACAGGCAAGGAGCCAAGCAACAAAAGTTTCCAAGACCACAACGAGGGATGGTCGATGCATCTGAATCTATTGGCTGAATACTACAAAAAATAAATTCTTGGTAACTCAATAATTTAATTATCATACACATGTAAAATGTACTATGATTACTTACATTTCGATGTTACGTGGGATAAACGTAGGCGGTCAGAAAAAAATCAATATGGAAGATCTAAAAAAGATCTACGAATCTTTAGAGCTCAAATCCGTGAAGACGTATATTCAAAGTGGCAATGTGATCTTTCAATATTCTAATACAAATACGACTAAATTGGCTGACAAAATTGAATCTAAAATTAAACAGTACTTCAAGTTTGATGTTTCTGTTTTAATCAGAACAAAAAGCGAATTTCATACAGTGATCGAGAATAATCCATTTTGCAATAAGGATCCAAGCAAGACTCATGTCACTTTTCTGTCGGATGACCCAACTGACATGCCAAAAGATGACATAAACAAACTAAAAGACAGATCTGAAGAGGTTTTTATTCATGGCAAGCAGGTTTATCTCTTTTTTCCCAATGGATATGGAAAGAGCAAATTAAACAACATGTTTTTTGAAAGAAAACTAAAAGTTACTGCAACAACACGAAATTGGAAGACAGTATCAGCTTTGTTTGATATTGTAAACTCAATGCATGCTTAGAGACATTAATTTTTTGAAACCATTTCGAAATTCTAAATCGTCATCAAAATCTCCATTCGCACAACGAAAACGGGCTCGGAGGGCTTCGATCCCTCGACCTGTAACTTAGGAGGCTACCGCGCTATCCATGTTTCGCGTCAATTTATGACTCTGCGCCACGAGCCCAAAAAAAAGCACACTTGGTATGCATTTAAGCGTAATCAAGGTTTGAGATGATCATCTGGTGAATCTCTTGCCAGTTGGGATCACTGTTGTTATTCCATTTTTCATAAAATACAACATCTTTGAGACCAAGGCGTGGCAGCCAACCAGCACTTTCTAGATCTGGCTTGTCTGCAAAATTTGATACATGCCCAAGACAAAGATATGCAACTGGAACAACATGATCTGGAATTTCAAGAATTTTTTTGAGATCATCATTTGAAAGTATGCTGACCCAACCAACACCAATTCCCTCTGCCCTTGCTGCAAGCCAGAGATTTTGTATTGCACAACAGACACTATAGATTCCTGTCTCTGGAATGCTTGATCTTCCTATGACAAAGGGACCAAACTTTGTAGGATCATATGTAATGCAGATGTTTACGGCACAATCCATGATTCCTTGCAATCTTAGTGACAGGTACTTTGATCTTTTTGGATCCTCGACAAGAGCAGAGGAACGAATTCGTTCTTTATCAAATGAATCCTTGACTTGTTTTCTTGTGTCTGTGTTTTTGACTAGAATGAAATTCCATGGCTGGGAAAATCCCACAGATGGAGCATGATGTGCTGCGTTTAAGATACGTGTAAGAACTTGCTCATCAATTGGCTCTGGAGTAAAATGCGATCTAACATCGCGTCTAGAAAATACTGCCTTGTAAAATCCATCCTTTTCCTCTGGTGAAAAATCACCAATCATGTTCTAGTCACTTGGTGCATTGCATATTATTCTTGTTTTCTTGTACTTACATCTTGATACTATTGCCATTATGTGTTGGCTTGAACCTATTTTCTTAAACGTTAATAACGTCTAGAGTGAGGCCAAATTCTATTGGGCCGGTAGTCTAGTCTGGTTAGGATACCTCCCTGACACGGAGGTGGTCGAGAGTTCAAATCTCTCCCGGCCCATTTTATTACTCTGTACGGGANATTATTCTTGTTTTCTTGTACTTACATCTTGATGTGATTGTCATTCTGGGCTTGCTGCTTTCTTAAAGATTNTACATTATGAATGGACAAGTGACTGTAGGTTTTTGAGCTCCTTTTGTACATATGTTAGAATGGTCTTCACAATACNCAGTTTGAGCTACATTATGAATGAGACTAGTGATGCTCTGAACTCTTTTTGTCTGTAAAACAAATTACATACAATTTTCTGCGATCTAATTTTTTATTGGATCATATACTTTATTATAGAATTTGATTACGTAGTAAAGCTACGCGTTTCTTTTATACAATTATTATTGCAAAGGCGTAATGACTAGAACAAACACTGCTTTGACAAAAAAACTTTCAGCAATCTCGTTGAGCACAGGATTACTGTTAGTTCTTTTTGCAAGTGTTGGCAATATTCAAACATCGTTTGCAACAGGTAACGGAGCACCAAGCGGACAACATTTCAATCTGAACATCATTGGTGTAAAAAATACAGCTAACTTTCCAACAACAGACAACAGTGGTGGAAATGTGATATTTGTCCCACTAAAGGGTCATGCAGACATCAATCTCTCTCCAGGGACTGACTTTTATGTGCTAGACAACAATGCACTAGATGGCAAGGCTGCATTTCAACTACCGCCTCCAACTACCACTTCTGGCTCTCCACAGTATACAGTGTGGGCAAGAGCAGTTGGAACACCTGGAGGTCATAGTTCACTTACAACATGTGCAACAGATCCTACAACAGGCGAACAAATATGCTCCTTAAATCAGGTCATAACGATGAGAACCCAAGGCAAGCAATCATTCACAGATGTGACATCACAACTAACCACACTGTGTTACGTAAACCAGACTACAGGCCAGACTACATGTGTAAACATCTTTGATCCTACGTTTCAGAACTACTTGTGGTCATATGACAACAACGGCGTAAAAGTATTGCAACTCAGGTTCTATCCGGTCAATTAAGACCACCTCTCCTACTCTTTTTCTTCTTTTCTGAATTCTCGGCCCATTTTATCATTCTGTACAGGAATCGTTTAAACAGAAAAAATTGCCCACCAACCTCCACAACTGCAAAGTACCAATTCTTGTGGGCAGAATGATATTGCAAAATTTCTATTTAAGCACCAATTTGTCTAATGAGAAAGTTTCAGAGATGACTTTTTCTATTGAAAATCAAATCAGCTTTTAAGAAAATTCAGCAGTGCAGAGTTTACCTCATCAGCATGTGTCCAGGTTATGCAATGTGGTCCTCCATTAATCACTACTAGCTTGGCTCCTTTTACCAACTTGGCAGTCTTCTCTCCCGATGCAGAAAGAGGCACAATACGGTCTGCATCACCATGAATGACAAGAGTTGGCACATCAATTCGGGATAGAATCTTTTCTAAAATCTTCGTGCCAAGTGGGGACACAATCATAGCTAGCTTTGGCAGATGCGGTAGCTGCTAGATTCCAACATGCTTTGACTGTCTCCTCACTCACTCTCTTGCCCATCAATACATCAGTATTGAAAAAGTTTTTGAAAAACTCGGTAAAGAATGCATAACGATCAGTTGAAACTGCTTTTTGGATTCCATCAAAGACATCTTGGTCAACGCCTTGGGGATTGTCCTGTGTTTTCAGCAAGAAAGGCGGAACCGCGCCAATGAAGACTGCTTTTTTGATACCTTTTGATCCATGTTTTCCAAAATATCGAGCAATTTCACCTCCTCCCATGGAAAAACCAACCAGAGAAAAGTCACGTAATTTTAGATGGTTTACAAGTTTGTGAAGATCATCTGCGAAAGTATCATAGTTGTATCCTGTTGTGGGTTTACTCGAGTTGCCAAAACCTCTTCGATCATATGTAATGACACGAAACCCCGCATCAAGCAAGACCGGGACTTGCTTTTCCCATGAAGCTCCGCTAAGTGGATACCCATGGATAAGTACAACTGGTTTACCTGCTCCGTGATCTTCATAGTAGAGATCGATTGAACCTGAATTTTCCTTACCTACGCTTACAAATGACATTATTCTAGACCTACCAAATTTCTATAGGATGTTTTACTTAATAAATAAAATCCGAATTGTGAGTTGATTTGATCAGCTTATAGTCTATTGGTGTAGATTTTCGATAAAATCTAGTATTTTGAGTTATACCTACATTTTTGCAAAAATACCGTTTTTTATTAAAATGTAGGTATAACTAATTTCNAATCTCTGTAGGATGTTTTACTTAATAAATGAGATAGTCTATTGGTGCAGATTTTCGATATGATCTAGTATTTTAGTTATACCTACATTTTAATGAAAAATGATATTTTTATAAATATGTAGGTATAACTAATTCCATGGTGGCAATAGGAAAGAAGATGGTAAAGGGGAAAACCTACTATTATCTAGAACAAAGCGTCAGAGAAGGTGGAAAGATCCAGAAGAGAGTCACCTATCTTGGAGACAAGATCCCAAAGAACATCAACGAGATCAAGGCAAAGTTTGTGGATGACATCTACAAGGAAAAGTGGTACGCTGATGCAGACAGAATAAAGAAAAACTTTTCCAAGGAACAGAGGACGATACCCAAGTCTGTCAAAGAGAAAGAGTTGCAGACATTTGTAACCGAGTTCACCTACGATACTCAGAGGATCGAGGGGTCTACTCTTACTAGAAGAGAGACTGCTGACCTACTCGAAAGAGGAATTACTCCTACAAGCAAGCCTCTAAGGGATGTGAAAGAAGCTGAGGCTCACAGAGATCTTTTTTACGAAATTCTGAAATCCAAAAAGGATCTTACGTTGCAGATGGTCCTTGACTGGCACTGGAAACTATTCCATCAAACAAAGGCAGACATTGCAGGAAAAATCAGAAAGTACCAGGTTGCAATAGGAGGAAGTAAGTTCATGCCACCATCTCCAGTAGAAGTTTTTCCAATGTTGACAGAGTTCTTCCAATGGTACAGCAAGAACAAAAACAAACGGCATCCTGTAGAGCTTGCAGCAATGGCTCATTTGAAATTCGTGACAATCCATCCGTTTGGTGACGGAAACGGAAGAGTGTCAAGGTTAGTCATGAACTTTATACTGAATAAGAAAGACTATCCCATGCTTAACATTCCATATGAGGGAAGAAATAGCTACTACAACTCGCTTGAAAGGTCGCAGGTGAGGAAGGAAGATAGGATATTTCTCCAGTGGTTCATCAAAAGATACATCAAAGAATACAAGAGATTTCTCAAATAGGCTCTTTTTGTTCCAAGATTTTGCTTGATTAATGCTAAATTTTCTGTCTATGCAAGTCTCTTTCCAGCCATTTCTTTTTATTCGATGCTTGAGAATCACAGTTTGTGATAAAATTTACCATAAAAGAATCAGAATTTCTAAATGAGAATGAGGGGTGCAGAATAGCTACCAGTGCAGGGGATACACCCCATATCGCACCTGTGACGTATCACTTTGAAGATGGCTTTTTTTACTTTGCAACAGACTATGACACCAAAAAGTATGCAAATCTAAAAAAGAACAACAAGATTGCAATCTCTGTTGATATCTACTCGCCTAGCCAGCACAAGGCTGTTGTGGTACAGGGTACTACCACCTTTATCGAAAAGGGGCCGCAATTCAAACACCTCTATGATATATTTTTCAAAAAGTTTGCTTGGGTGAGGGAGAACCCTTGGAAAGAAGAGGAAGCACCATTTGTAAAAATTACTCCGAAAACTAAAATCAGTTGGGGCTTGGGCTAGCCAGAATTTAGATCAAAGTCTTTGATGACTGCAGTCAGAAATGACTCTATGGTTATCTGACCCTTTACTTCGTATTTTACTGGCTGGCCTGTTGTGATGTCAGAGTATTCCTTTGCAATTGCTTCACTGTTTACAAGATCAAATGTTGTAGGCAAGGTGAGATTGCTGTTGGCAAAAAGTGCAGGCCTTCCAGCCTCTGGGATATCTTCTGTTGTAAAATGTCCCTCTCCAAGATTTTGTCCATTTGCAAATAATTGATAATTAATTGTAGATATGGTAAGCACAATTGAATTTGGATTTTGAATATTAAATCTCACATCAAGATGTGCACGCTTGTCAATCTTGTTCTCGTCTAGAACCTTGATGCTGTCAATGTCTACTGTTACTTTGTTAAGATCGCTCTGGAAAGAATTTGCATATAGGTAAAAGAACAACATCATTGCGCCAAGGCCTGCAAAACATGCTATTATGACCAGTCTGCCCGTGCTTATCAAATCTAAAAGCTACGGGGTCTGTTCAATTAAAAAACCTTCTTGAGATGAGAATAGATATTATTCGTTGACCCGGCAAATAGTGTGATGTTACTTGCTAATGCACTGATCATGTGGGCACACCTCATTGCAGCATCAATCTGGGTTGGAGGTTCCATATTCATTGGAATCGTTCTTGCTCCATTACTCAAGACATTTTCAGATTCTGTAGAGGGAAGGCTGTCAATAATGATTAGCGTAGGACGCAGGTTCAACATGATTGGAGTGCCGTCTCTTATCGTACTAATCCTGACTGGAATCTACAACTCTGTTGGTATCATTGAAAAACCATCGATGATACTTGATACAAATTATGGTATTGTTCTTTTCATCAAGATAATTCTTGTAATTGTACTGATAATCATATTTGCAATACATGTTAGACTGATTCGAACTGAGGTGGAAAAGAAGATAGAAACACAGAGTCTTTCAGGTGAGCATTTACAAAAACTACGCTCAAAGATTATCATGCTTGGCAGGCTGACTGTGATAGTCTCTATTGTTATACTACTGATGGCAGCACTGCTTCACTCAGGCGTCTGAGACTCCGGAGATTCTTACTTCAAAGCCGTCGTCTAGCTTTCCTATCCCGTATCTGCAGCCAGTCATCTTGGCTGCAACAAAGAGATTTGTCTCCAAGTGTTTTGTTATTTGTTTTTACTCTGAATACCGAAGTCTCTTTGATTAAAGATAGTGGAACNCAACAAAAAGATTTGTCTCCAAGTGTTTTGTTATTTGTTTGACTCTGAATACTGAAGTTTCTTTGATGAGTGATAGTGGAACTACAAGCATGTCAGAAAGATTAAGATCTACACCGAGGTTTGATTCGATGAATCTTTTGGCAACCGATTCTCCAAGTCCGTTCAAGTTCTTGTGGTATATTCCATCAGAGCCTGTAACAGAACCTGAATCATGTGAAGATATCAGCATTGAGCATCCCTTGTCCAATGCATTCTCTTCCTTGATTATGATATTGCAATCAAATCCATTCTTTGCAAGAATATTTCTTGCAGTATCTGTCTCTTTTTCTATTGCTTCTCTTGGTATCTGTGAGTAAGCGCATACGAGTCTTGCAGCTTTGGTATCTCTTTTGAGAAGTGATATTGGAATTGGGTTTTTGCAAGACTGTATTTGGGTCTCAACAAGGCCACTGCCTTTAGGATAGTATCCGCGCCTTTTGATCTCTGAAGTAAAGTTGATTCCCATTCTGGAAAGTGCTTCAGAAAAAACATGTTTGGTATAATCAGATGTGGGACTAAAAGGAACATCAGTACCTCCGATAATTGATAATTTCAAACTGTTTTTCATAAGTGAGACAGCAGGAATCAATACTTGTAAAATAAGTGAAATGCTTCCTGCAGTACCAATGTCTTCTTGAAGATCCAAGTCCAGTCCTTGTGAAGGAAAAAACTTTAACGAAGTTGAATTTACAAAGAGGCCTTCTACTCTAGCTTGACAGATCTTTGACAAAATCTTTACTCCAAGCAAATGTTGTGGTCTAAGACCTGAAACCTTTCGGTTTTTTCGGATATTTTCTTCTCTACTGGCTTGCCTGTGATTGCAGACAGTGTAACTGCACTTCGAATTATCTGTCCTCCGCCTTCTCCCCATCCACCGTCTATCTTTATTGGTTCCATAGTTATCTCGTTTAATTTTGGAATCTAATTAATGATGGTTTTTTAAACAAGCTAAACAAGATCTCAATAATGGATGGTCTTCTAATTGGCAGGTTCCAACCATTTCACAAGGGACATCTAGAAGCAGTAAAGATTGGATTGTCAAAAGTTGACAAGCTGTGGATCGGAATTGGAAGCTCAAACAAGAACAATGAAAAAAGAAATCCGTTTACTGCGGATGAGAGAAAAGAAATGATTCTTTCATCACTTGATCCCAAGACTTTGGAGCGTGTCAAGATATTCTTTGTACCAGATACAGGAGACCATGAAAAATGGACTTATCATGTTGATTCCATCGTTCCTCCATATGATGTGGTCTTTTCAAATGATGAATTTACTTTAACATTGTACAAAAAAAGAGGAAAAAGTGTCTTTGA
>NZ_RCMC01000083.1 GCF_011319475.1 Candidatus Nitrosotalea sp. FS | reverse complement strand
TTTGCCTGTTATTTGGTTCATTCCAGTTGGGGCAAAATCCCACTTTATCTCGTCTGCTGCAATATAGTAAATGCGTGTCTGTCCCTGAAAGTTGGCGTCAGAAAGACTAGCAGGTGCGATATCACCACTTGAATAAAGTTCATGATTGTGAACATTATTGAAGGACTGATATCCTATAACAGATACAAAGGTTACAAAAGATACTGCAAGTGCCATTAACATTATTTTAACTAGATCCACTTGTCATACACCACCAAGTGAGACTAGTTACTACAGACAGGATGGCCATAGCATGACAGATCCACCCCAGAATAATCCAGGCCTCCCAGATTAGCACCATCAAGATGCGCACCTGCTAGACTACCACCAGCAAGATCTGAGTTACGAAAATCTGCATTTTTTAGATTTGCACCTGTAAAGTCAGCTGCCAAGAGTTCTGCTTGGGAAAGATTGGCATTTTGCAAGTTGGCATTTCCAAAGTTAGCCCGTTCTGCCTTGGTATGGGAGAAGATCAGTCCTTGCAGATTTGCATCCTGAAAATTTACACTTGGAAATATTGACCAGGTTATC
>NZ_RCMC01000077.1 GCF_011319475.1 Candidatus Nitrosotalea sp. FS | reverse complement strand
CGTGCACGGTGCGGCCGGCGTAGTCGGTTCGATGGCGACCCAGCTCGCACGTGAGGCCGGCGCCTACGTCATCGGCACCGGACGCGCCGCCGACCGTCAGACGGTGCTCGACTTCGGCGCGCAGGAGTTCGTTGACCTCGACAACGACGCGCTGGAAGACGTCGGCGGCGTCGATCTGGTGTTCGATGTCATCGGCGGCGACANGAGTTCGTCGACCTCGATAACGACGCCCTAGAAGATGTCGGCGGGGTCGATCTGGTTTTCGATGTCCTCGGCGGCGACATCGCGAAGCGGTCTGCGGGCGTGATTCGCGCCGGAGGAACGCTGGTGACCATTGCCGGCCCGACCGAGGCGCGGCCCTCTGGCGGCCTGACTATCGACTTCGTCGTCGTACCCGATCGCGCCCAATTGAGTGAGCTCGTCCAGCGGGTCCGGGATGGTCGGCTGCGGACAAACATCGGCAACGTGGCTGCCCTCGACGATGCCGTCGCCGCCTTCAACCGGACCGAGCGACGCAAGGGGAAGACGATCATCCGCGTTCGTCCGTGAGCGACACGCGCCCATCGATGCACG
>NZ_RCMC01000186.1 GCF_011319475.1 Candidatus Nitrosotalea sp. FS | reverse complement strand
AAATTTTGATTTACAGGGGTGGGATTGGAAATATCCGAAACTATCAGAACTTGTTTGCCAACGGTTGTTACATTATGTTCATTTCCTTTGAGATCTAGAATTCGGATAGATGACGCAGGGACTCTTTCAAGCGGGGGACAACTAATTCCAATGAAACTAGTTGTTGTGATACCATGACTTGTAGCATCAAAAGACCCAGATGTTGTACCTGCATATCTTGCTGAAAGTGTATCACCATTGCGTACATGTATGATATCCTGTGTTGACTGCCCATCAGATATTGTAACTTTACCTTTGAAGATACCTGAATTGACTTCTGTTTCATAAACAGTGATTTCTATGCCTTTTCTATCAGAATCAGACCATACGAATACAACAACCCGATCTATTGATGTACTGAATTTGTTTGCGTTAGAATCTGTTACAATTATGGTTACTTTGTTATGTTCTGCTGTTTGTGCAGTAATCTTTTGTTGGTAGGGATTACAGCTCATGCTACTTGTAGCATAACTAGCCTGATCAAATTCTATTGTAGGTTGAGTTTGAGCCAATATTGTATTAAGAGGAAAAAGCATCA
>NZ_RCMC01000306.1 GCF_011319475.1 Candidatus Nitrosotalea sp. FS | reverse complement strand
AAATTTTACATGCAGATTGAATCCGAAAATTTCCAATGGCGATATGCTAAACAGAAAATAACCGTACTAGATGATCCTTATTGCATAATAATTGATGGTCTTTTTGGACCTGAGAAATCCAAAGAAATCTTTGANAAATCTTTGAGCACATAGTTTCTCTTAGAGAATATTTTCAGCCAGCCAAAATCACATACGAAGATCACCTAAAGATAGATGAGGATTATCGAAAAAATGTCACGTGTTACATTGACTCCTTGTACAAAATTGACGATCCTGACTGGACTGCAAGAAGGGAATATCGGAAAAAATCTCAATTATTAGGAGCCATAGATGGCCTAGTGCAAAGTCAAGACATGGGAACAATACTGCACTCTGCCCCTTTTCCCATGTGTAAATTCAGAGACGTTAACGCGTGGGAGACCCAGATTTCACGGTATGGGTATGACAAGGATCATTATGAATGGCATTATGATAGACTGTCAAACGATGATAGGATGATCACTTTGGTTTATTATGTAAACATGGAGCCAAAAAAATTCCA
>NZ_RCMC01000041.1 GCF_011319475.1 Candidatus Nitrosotalea sp. FS | reverse complement strand
GTGCGCGGTGCGATGTAGCTGGGCAGGTCGGGACGGTCCTGAGACGGCTCCGGCAACGCCTTCCGGTCCAGCTTCCCGCTCTCCGTCAGCGGCAACTCCTGCACGCTCACCAGCCGCGACGGTATCATGTACTCCGGTAGCCGCTCCCGCAGGTACCGCCGCAATTCCCCTTCCCCAATCTCCTCCTCCTTCATCACCACGTACCCTACCAGGCGCGTCTCTCCGCCCTCTCCCCGCGTCACCACCGCCGCTTCCTTCACCCCAGCATGTCCTTTCAGCGTCGCTTCAACCTCCCCCAACTCAACCCGGAAGCCCCGAATCTTCACCTGCTGGTCCTTCCGCCCAAGATATTCCAGTCTTCCTTCCCACCACCGGCCTACGTCGCCGGTCCGATACAGCCGCGCTCCCGCTTCTCCGCTGAAGGCATCCGGCACAAATCGCTCTGCCGTCAATTCCGGACGCCCCAGATAACCCCGCGCCAACCCTATGCCCCCAATGCACAACTCTCCCCGTGCTCCCACCGGAACCTGCCGCAGATCGCGATCCAGCACGTGCATCTGCAAGTTGGCGATCGGCCGCCCGATCG
>NZ_RCMC01000206.1 GCF_011319475.1 Candidatus Nitrosotalea sp. FS | reverse complement strand
GTCCAAGAAAGGTAATCTGCTTCCAAAAGCCACTGTACCATTTGATCAGTATGGATCATTTAGCTACGATTACAAGATTCCAAGCAACGCACCTATTGGAAATTATACCATAGTTGCAATGTTGCCGTTTGGATCATACAATGCATACTTTAACGTAGTAAACGAATTGCCCCCCAAAGTAATTCCAATCATAAACGAGACAAATACTATTACTGGCACGAACCAAACAAGTTCCAATACTAGTTCAATTTCCAACACTACTCATTCAACTTCACCGCCTGTAAACATTCCTTATACAATAGGCCCAACTCAAAAGCCATCTAAATCAGCTAACATGTTTGTTAAAAAGACTGGCCAACTCTCAGAATCCGTTGTAGGTGTAAACCTGAATTCTACACTAGTTGGAAATGCAACATACTATCCAAAAGAACTTGATGGACTTCTCAGGGTGAACCCAAGTGATGTCAATTCAGTAAGCATCAAGGTAAGTTCACAGGATGGAACATGCGTAATCGGACAGGACCAAGGGTGCAAGATAACGACCTCTACTGTACGATCAGGACTCTACCAAGCAGTCACAATAGATGGA
>NZ_RCMC01000158.1 GCF_011319475.1 Candidatus Nitrosotalea sp. FS | reverse complement strand
TGTTGGAAAGGATTGCAGTTAATTTTCAAAGCAGAAGATCAAACGCCTATTTGTGTCAAGCCAGATACTATGAAAAAACTCGTATCACGTGGATGGGCGATCCTTCATTACCATGATCCTGATGCTAAACCCAAGATTACTCTGTATGATTATTCCTATGATGGAATAGACAAGGACAGTGGCACAGTATCAATCAATAACCAAACTTACCATCAAACCACACTTAGTTATTCAGCATACAATTTACCAAAGAGAACATTAGCATCATTTCAAAATGTAACTTTTGCTTTTCCTCAAGGAAGCCTGCTCACTCCCGGCGGTGGTTTCTTGATGCTTGATATGATGTTTCCAGACGGTTCTGAGGAAATCTATGGTGGGAAAACACTAGTTCAAAATGGTTCTGCTACAGAAATAAGCGGAATCCAAGTACCAACACAGTATGGACCGCATTTAGCTGCAAATTCAGTCACAGTTCTTAGTAACCATACCATGCCACAAGCTGGAATTACCATCTACCATGATAAAATCAGGCTACTTGTGAGCAAGTAAAATGAAAACTCGACACATTTCAATCATTTTTACTCTTCTTCTATT
>NZ_RCMC01000299.1 GCF_011319475.1 Candidatus Nitrosotalea sp. FS | reverse complement strand
TTTCTTTGATTTTGACACAATTACAAACAACGGAACAATTATTCTCACAAACCACGGTGGGCTTGCTGTAACAAATGGTGGTATATTAAACAATAACGGAATTCTCAATAACAATGATGCACCATTTCCGGCAGATGGATCAGGACTGCAAAACGGGGCAGGAACAATCAACAACAATGTCGGCGCAACAATCAACAACAATGGATTGTTTTGGAATTATTTTGCAACCATAAATAACCGAGGAACACTAAATACTGGTTCTGATCTTGAAAACCGCGCATTCGGAACAATAAACAACATCTGTCCTGGTGTGATAACTGGAACCATAGTTGCACAAGGTGGTACCGTAGTAAACCAATGTACCCAGTCAACAACCACTGCAGTATCATCATCACAAAACCCATCAACTTTTGGTCAGTCAGTTACATTTACTGCAACAATATCTCCAGTACCTGACGGAGGCTCTGTGCAGTTCCAAGCCAATGGTACAAACCTTGGCTCTCCAGTTACAGTATCTGGGGGAACTGCATCTGCAAGCACATCAAGTCTTGCAATAGGATACTATACCATAACAGCATCATATTCTGGAACTACAA
>NZ_RCMC01000029.1:265-600 GCF_011319475.1 Candidatus Nitrosotalea sp. FS | reverse complement strand
CTGCAGATATTGTAATTGCGGAAATTTGTGTCGCAGTATCAAAACCCAAGCCAAATACCATGCCTGTTACAAAAGAAGAACCTACTGGACCAAGTATTCCAACTCTGCTGAGTACCTTGCTTGCAANTGCTTGCAAGTATTGCAGAACCGCTTTTTCCCCATTTTTTCATTGCATAGATGTTGACTGCACCAATTGTACCTAGTGCCATTGCACCTGTGATGCCTCCCCAAAACTGTAGGTTGCCTGTGCTAGTAATGCTGCCAACTACATATATGATGAAAATCATCTCGGCAAGAACGGACATCATGTGACCAGAACTGAATCCTGCCCCCAC
>NZ_RCMC01000029.1:0-238 GCF_011319475.1 Candidatus Nitrosotalea sp. FS | reverse complement strand
ACCTGACAAGATTATCGATCGCAGTAATATGATCAACATCTAATCCATGACGTATCCCAAACAGTATCATCACAGGTATTGACACCAAGATAAAAGACAAGGTGTCTGCCATCTAAGAAACTCCCTTGTTACACAGTATTACAAAATTCTCAAAAAGTAATACCAAACAAAGCACGGATTTAGTAAATAATATTTCTATAAAAATATGATGTAAAAAATCGTAAACTACCAAACTGCT
>NZ_RCMC01000214.1 GCF_011319475.1 Candidatus Nitrosotalea sp. FS | reverse complement strand
TTTTCTTTTTTGTTAATCATACATGTTTCTTTGTATTGATGACAACTCTGTTAGATACTTGTATGTCATAGATTTCTCTTCTCAATTTAGTGGATTAAAATATAATCAATCTCTCAAGTCAACAAAAAGTTTGTCAACAATTAGATATCAAAGTTTTCAAGAACGTACAAAATTGAATTATAAAAATCAAGAAGTTAAATAGAGAAATAATAAATTAAGAAAAAAGGCTCGCACAAAAAAATAGTGCTAGCTGAAAGTGATTGTCCAAGTGACAGTCAGTGTGTCTGCATTACCTACAGCAACACTCATGGTGTTTTCTGCGAATTCATTTGCAGTAGTTGATGCAGCGTTGAATAGAGCAGATCCTGTGACTGTAGTTCCACCAGATGCATCACCTGTGAAAGCAAATGATGGTGATGCGATTTGCACTGAGCTGGCTGAAGGGAATGTAACAGTACCTGCTGTTGGTGGACCACCTTGATTGGCAGTATTCAATACACCAGCTACACCTGTTGATGCAGTTCCTAAGCCACTTCTTGTGTGTGTAGCAGATGTTGCGAAGGTTCCATTTATCAAACCAACATACTGGAATCCAGTAGTAGC
>NZ_RCMC01000181.1:21659-22267 GCF_011319475.1 Candidatus Nitrosotalea sp. FS | reverse complement strand
AAATTTTGTAGAGTTGTAACTCTGAGATATGAGTTCAGATCCAACCACTTTACCATTTAGTATGACTTGACTACCGTTTGATTGAGATGGTAGTACAGTCTGACCTACTGCTGTTACAAGTAATGGATATGCAACTCCTGTGGTGATAATCATCAGCACGATGATCCTAATAGCAGGCGAAAACACTTTGCTCTTTATTGTTCTCATGATATAATCATCTCATAAAGACTGACAGTAGAAGGTCGATTGCTTTTATGCCAGCAAATGGAAAGACAACTCCTCCAAGTCCATATATCATCATATTTTTGATAAATGTCCTTTCTGGAAGTTCTGGCTTGTATTTTACACCTTTGAGTGATAATGGTATTAACATTGGAATTACTAGTGCATTGAATATCAGTGTGGATAGTACTGCACTTTCAGGACTGTGAAGCTGCATTATGTTGAGTATTTCCATCTTGGGGTTATCTTTCATGAACATTGCAGGAAGGATTGCAAAGTATTTTGCAACATCATTTGCAATTGAAAATGTCGTAATTGCACCACGTGTCATGAGTAATTGCTTTCCAAGCTTTACAACTCTGATTATCTTCGAGGGATCAGAGTCA
>NZ_RCMC01000181.1:21577-21649 GCF_011319475.1 Candidatus Nitrosotalea sp. FS | reverse complement strand
ATCATGCCTACAACATGTCCCTTTAGCTGTTCTTCCACTACTCTGTTTAGCTTGTCAGTTGGTTTGGCTTCC
>NZ_RCMC01000181.1:20700-21567 GCF_011319475.1 Candidatus Nitrosotalea sp. FS | reverse complement strand
AGGTCTACCATGTTTGCGGCTTCCCTTGCTGCTGCTGTACCTCTGTTCATTGCAAGACCGACATCAGCTTTTGCAAGTGCTGGTGCATCATTAGTTCCATCACCAATCATGCCTACAACATGTCCCTTTAGCTGTTCTTCCACTACTCTGTTTAGCTTGTCCGTTGGTTTGGCTTCTGCCATGATTTGATCAATGTTTGCCTCTTTTGCAATTACCTGAGCAGTAATCTGATTGTCACCTGTGATCATGACTGTTGTTATACCAGATACCCTGACTTCTTCCAACTTTGCTCGAATGTCTTTTTTGAGAGTATCCTTGAGTGAAATTAATCCAATTATCTCATCGTTTATTGCCACCGCAAGAGGCGTTCCGCCGTTTTTGGATATTTCTTGTGCCTTCCATCGTAATTCTGGTTCATTTACATTTGTGGCAATCTTCAGAATTGCATCAACTGATCCTTTTAGGATCTTCACTTGAGTATTTGATTCCTCAAGTTCATCTACTTTGGAAGAAACTCTAGTACGTGGTAACGATGATTTAGAAATTTGTTCCTGGGTGCTGGATAATTTTTTCTTTGGTGAAAACTCTATTCCACTTAATCGTGTTTCAGAACTAAACTCAACAGGCTTTGCTGTCATTATTTCCATCAGAAATGGTGGTTCGATCTTTTTCTCATTTGCAAGTTCAATAATTGATGTTCCTTCATGTGTGTGATCACTAAAAGATGCAGCATAAGCCGCTTCAGCAATATCTTGCTCGGTAAATTTTTCCATTGGTATAAAAGCAATTGCTCTTCTAGCACCTTCAGTGATTGTCCCAGTTTTGTCTAAGATGAGCACATCACAATCACCTGCTGACTCTATTCCT
>NZ_RCMC01000181.1:19025-20690 GCF_011319475.1 Candidatus Nitrosotalea sp. FS | reverse complement strand
TCAGCAATATCTTGCTCGGTAAATTTTTCCATTGGTACAAAAGCAATTGCTCTTCTGGCACCTTCAGTGATTGTTCCAGTTTTGTCTAAGATGAGCACATCACAATCACCTGCTGACTCTATTCCCTTTCCTGATTTTACTACAATGTTGTCTCTTGCAAGTCTATTGATTCCAGCAACTCCTATTGCAGGCAACAATCCTCCAATAGTAGTTGGCATCAAGGCCACTAGCAATGCAAAGAGTACTGAAATGTCCATATGGTATCCAAGATAGTATCCAAAGAATAACATCGTTCCAACTACCGTTATGAAAATTATTGATAATCCTGCAAGTAGTATGGTAAGGGCAATTTCATTTTTTGTCTTGGGTCTCTTTGCACTTTCAATTAATCCAACCATTTCATCGAGGAAACTCTTTCCAGCTTCTGAAGTTATTTCGATTACAATACTGTCATTTGCTACCTTGGTTCCGCCAAGCACAGGATTATCTTTTTCTTTGAAGACTGGATTTGACTCTCCAGTCATCATGGATTCGTCCACGAATGCCTTTCCTTCATGTACTATTCCATCTCTTGGAATTATCTCTCCTGCATAAACTCGCACTCGGTCCCCTAATATGAGACTGGTTGATTTTACCAATGCCTCTTTTCCATCCACTAGTTTTTTTGCCAAAACTTCCTTCTCCAAGTTTTTAAGAGAATCTACCTTCGCTCTTGCCTGAGATTCTGATAGTGCCTCAGAAAAGGTGGCAAACCAGACAGTAATAATCAGAATTATTGCAGATTCCATATAGAAGACACGGTTTTCATTTACAAATTCTGATGACATGTTTGGCAGAAAACCTATTGCAAGTACCAAAAAGAATCCAACTTCAACAGTAAGCATTACTGGACTTTTTTTGGCAAGATAAAGTGGGCTTAGCTTTGTTACAGAATCCTTGAGCATTCTTTTGTCAAATATTGATTGTTTTAATTTTGTCATCATCATTTCATCACACTACATTGAAAATGGCCCCATTGCCAAGAACGGAAAGAAAGTAAGAGCTGTTAAAATGAATACCATGACTGATAAAACACCAACAAAAAGAAAACCTGAGGTTTTGATTGGTTCTACAACATCTTTTCTATCTCTAAGTGTAAATGATCCTGCAACTGCTAACATCAATCCAATTGGTGCATAACGACCAAGTAGCATAATCCATGCCGTAGACAAATTCCAAAATGGAGTATTTGCAGATGTTCCAAGATAATCTGATCCGTTGTTTGCTGACGCTGAACTGTATTCATACAAAACTTGCGTAAATGTTGCAGGAGTTGTATGTTCTCCAAGAACACTCTGCGCATTTTCAGTAGTGTATGCCATTACGGATGGAATCAATATTAGTGCAGGATGTATCAAAAATACGAATGCTGCAAGTCTGACATCTCTGGGATTTATCTTCATACTCATAAACTCTGGAGTCTTTCCAACCATCAGTCCAACCAAAAAGAGCGTAAGTATTACAAAGATTATCATCATCATCATTCCTGTACCGTCTGCTCCAGGAATTGCTTGAACAAACATGCCTAGAAAAAGTCCAATTACTGCATTTGGTGACATTCCTGTAAGAGATGCATTTGCAGCACCAGTGTTTGATGCTACGGATGATTCTACGAAGAGTGTACTC
>NZ_RCMC01000181.1:18678-19015 GCF_011319475.1 Candidatus Nitrosotalea sp. FS | reverse complement strand
AAAAGTCCAATTACTGCATTTGGTGACATTCCTGTAAGAGATGCATTTGCAGCACCCGTGTTTGATGCTACAGATGATTCTAAGAAGAGTGTACTTCCAAAACTTCCAAATCTTGTCTCAAGACCTGTTGGGCCGCTCTGTTCGGATAATCCTAGAGCAAGCATGACGCCAAATCCGATTAGCATGGCTGCAAGTATGGAAATTCCTCTTCCTTTGCCTAATAGGTGAGCATAGGCTATCGGGAATGAGAACGGTATTACAAGCATGAGGATGCATTCAAAGACATTTGAGATACCTGTGGGATTTTCAAACGGGTGAGACGAATTTGCATAAAAGA
>NZ_RCMC01000181.1:18044-18668 GCF_011319475.1 Candidatus Nitrosotalea sp. FS | reverse complement strand
CTTGTCTCAAGACCTGTTGGGCCGCTCTGTTCGGATAATCCTAGAGCAAGCATGACACCAAATCCGATTAGCATGGCTGCAAGTATGGAAATTCCCTTTCCTTTGCCTAGTAAATGACCGTAGGCTATAGGGAATGAGAACGGTATTACAAGCATGAGGATACATTCAAAGACATTTGAGATCCCTGTAGGATTTTCAAACGGGTGAGAAGAATTTGCATAAAAGAATCCTCCACCATTACTTCCAAGCTCTTTGATTGACTCTAGTGCTGCAACTGGCCCCATTGGAATTGTTTGACTTCCACCTTGGAGTGTTCCAATTGTGATTGTTGAATCTAATGTCTGAGGAACGCCAAGGAAAAGTAGCAACAAAGCGGAGAAAAATGAAATGGGAAGTAGTAGTGTTATTATGATTCTAGTAAAATCCACATAGAAATTTCCTAATCCAAATTCTTTACGGATGAATCCTCTGATGAACGCAAATGCTGCAGCTATTCCAGATGCAGGTGCTACAAACATCATGAAGATCAGTCCAACCATCTGTGAAAAAATTGATAGTTGCTGTTCACCTGCATAGTGCTGAAGATCGGTATTTGTAATAAATGATGCAGCCGTATTAAATGCA
>NZ_RCMC01000181.1:17169-18034 GCF_011319475.1 Candidatus Nitrosotalea sp. FS | reverse complement strand
ACAAACATCATGAAGATCAGTCCAACCATCTGTGAAAAAATTGATAGTTGCTGTTCGCCTGCATAGTGCTGAAGATCTGTATTTGTAATAAATGATGCAGCAGTATTAAATGCGAGATCTAATGATAATCCTGGTCTTGGTGAAAGTGGAAGACTGTTCTGATATAGAAGTACTGCCATCAGAAAGCCTGCGGCTATGGCATTAGTCACTATCATGGCTAGAAAATATTGTTTCCATGTCATCTGCTCGTATCTATCTATGCCAATTATTTTGTAAAATCCATTCTCTACTCTTCCCAATGTCTTCTCTAATGGTCTTTTTTCATAGACGATCATTCTTGCAATATATCTGCCAAAAATTACAGCTAATCCAAGAGAGCCTATCAGTACAACTAGAAGTATTACAATGTCCACATTAAGTCACTCTTAGGTCCTTTCTTTACAATGTAGGTATTGATCCCATGTTGGATGTGTTTTCCTCAACACTTTCAATTCTACACTTGTATCCATCTGAAATCAGCTATCCACCAAGATGCATGTATATAGATATTTACGTAATTAAATAACGTTTTTAATGGGATATGATGTTACCAAATGACATGTCCAGAGCAACTAGAGAACCACCCTTTGTCCCTGATGAGTTAGACCTAATGATATTGGAACACTTATCAGGTGATGCAAACGTGCAATTCAAACAACTAGCTGAATCACTGAAAGTTGATCAGCGAACTATTGCCAAACGTATAAACCGGATGAAAGAAAATGGTGTGCTAAAAAATAAAATTGAGATAAGCTGGTCACGTATAGGACTTGGAATTGCAGCTTATGTGGGCGCAGAAACAGGTCTTGGAGAAAAGGACTTGGCC
>NZ_RCMC01000181.1:16437-17159 GCF_011319475.1 Candidatus Nitrosotalea sp. FS | reverse complement strand
CGTATAGGACTTGGAATTGCAGCTTATGTGGGCGCAGAAACAGGTCTTGGAGAAAAAGACTTGGCCAAATTACACGACTTTGTTCGTAAAGAACCGCGTGTCATAGAAGCATATTCTACAATAGGGAGTCAGGAATATTTCATCAAAGTTCTGGAAACTGATTTACAAAGTTTAAGAGAAGAGGTTATGATGCCGTTAGAACCCGTCACTTCAAAGCTTACTAGTTCTATCATATCATCTCAAGTAAAACAACCAGATGATGTTTCACTTTTACGTTTTCTAAGACAACGATGGTTTTCAAGTAAAAAAAGTAAGACAAGACATACTAATTCTGAAAAGTTTAACTAAAATACAAACTAAATCGGTGGCAATGTCAAAGCAAGACAAACCAGGTATCATATCGACATTGCTGATCCGCAATCTTCAAGATGTCTTTGGTGAAAACAATCCAGTGCGTCGGAGAGCGGTCATCGACGAGATCTTTACCGAAGATTGTGTATTCTACGAACCAGGGGGCGTTTACCATGGCCGAGTCGAGATCGATCGCATAGCAGGCGTAATCAAAGCTACTCACCCTGACTTTCAATACCAACCAATTACGGCACCTGAGGAATTGGGCAATAGTGGACGTGTTCTATGGGTATCGGGCCGCCCTGGTGAGACTCCATCTTACGCAGGAACTGATTTCATCATTGTTCAGGACGGTCGGATTGCCGCAGTCT
>NZ_RCMC01000181.1:16357-16427 GCF_011319475.1 Candidatus Nitrosotalea sp. FS | reverse complement strand
CCTACTGCACCTATCATATCGCTTAGAACTTCAAGACGTGCACCCTTGATGTTCAGATTCTCTTCTTCGT
>NZ_RCMC01000181.1:15499-16280 GCF_011319475.1 Candidatus Nitrosotalea sp. FS | reverse complement strand
CCTCCAATTATCGTCATGGGAACACTTGAGATCTCTGGAGGCTGGAAGATGTGACGGTACCCTTCATAGAAAATGTAAATCGATAACAAAACCAATGCAACACTGTTTACAAGTGATACAAGTATCTCCACTCTGTAGAATCCGTAGGTTCTTTGTGGCGTGGCTTTTCTTCTGGTATAATGGATTGCAAGAAGTGACAAAGCTAGTCCACCAACATCAGTCAGCATGTGACCTGCATCAGCTAGTAGTGCTAGACTGTTTGTAACTAAACTTCCAACTATTTCTGCAACAAAATATGTAGCAGTAAGGATCAGTACGACTTTGAGTTTAGAAATTCTTTCTAACGAAATCTGTTCACTTGTTTCAGATGTCTTGTCCAAGACTCGTTCTGACATATGCCTGGTTATTAATAATGTGTTATATTTTAGGTGTTTTTTAATAATAATTATTATGAATTTATAATAAATTTAGTAACTAGATGTTTTTCTTGAAATTCACTAGATTGACAGGAGAAGACTTGGATCTTATTTTTCAGCTCTAACAGGAATACATCTTCCAGTCCCGTAGGACTAGTTTTAGATGATTATTTACTAGAATTGTCTTGTTTGAGATTAGGTTTTTCTTTTTTTCCTATTGCAATCAAAAACATGGACTCCTTGTTCTCTGCATGTGGGGAAAAAAAGTTGGTTACTAAATCATCATAGAACGTAAGTCCTGTTGCGCCAAGACCTAATGCATATGACGCAAGATACATTCTTCCTCCTGCTATTGCAGCATCAAT
>NZ_RCMC01000181.1:15366-15489 GCF_011319475.1 Candidatus Nitrosotalea sp. FS | reverse complement strand
TCTGCATGTGGGGAAAAAAAGTTGGTTACCAAATCATCATAGAATGTAAGTCCTGTCGCACCAAGACCTAGTGCATATGACGCAAGATACATCCTTCCTCCTGCTATTGCGGCATCAAGCTGA
>NZ_RCMC01000181.1:13233-15356 GCF_011319475.1 Candidatus Nitrosotalea sp. FS | reverse complement strand
TCTGCATGTGGGGAAAAAAAGTTGGTTACTAAATCATCATAGAATGTAAGTCCTGTTGCGCCAAGACCTAATGCATATGACGCAAGATACATCCTTCCTCCTGCCATTGCGGCATCAAGCTGGGCAACTCTGTATCCACGATTTCCAAAATGCTCCAACATTTTGTCAAGGTTTATCATGAAAAATATTGTAACACTTGCGTCATATGGCAAGTCTTGGTCAAGACCAAGATTTCCTGATGCATGCCTGAGGATGCCTTTACGCAATTGCTCTAGCGAATTTTTTTCTTTAACAAAATGATATGATCCTGATTCCAGCCCATCAACTGCATTTGCAATTACGTAAACATCTGGTAACAATTCGTGGTTTGCAAAATCAGAGTTTATACCAGATGTTGCCTGATTTAGTATTGTTGATAACTGATCAAGTGTTATTGGTTCAAGCGAAAACTTTCTTGTAGAGCCACGTCGGATTATTGTATCTTCTAATGGCTCTTGGACCTTGATGTTTTTTCCAAGCGGGATTAGTTTGGTGGAATCTTTTCTTTGTACTGTGATCTGGCGTCTCCATGCTGCTACCTCTGTCTCAGTCAAGAGACTAGATGACTCGTGCATGGCATTTACCTCTGGATATTCTATCTCATAGTCTGAAGATATTGCGTCTAGGTTTATCTCTTGTAACGGTGAGAGGTCTGGGGCCTCTTGAGATGTCTCTCCTAGTGGTACGATGACAATTGGTGCCTCATTGGTTATATCTAGCCCAAGCAACTTGCAGATGCTAGAATCCACAAAACCTGTGACTACTTTGGACGGAATATTGTGGGCTGTTGTGATGGCAAGTGTATTTGCAAGAATTGTTCCACAATCCCAGAATGCGTGTCTGTATTCTCTTGATTGGTACTTTATAGAATTTCTTGAAAATACATCTGTGAAAATCAAAACTGCAGGAGATTTTGTAACAGATGGTTCCTCTGCTGTTGCACTTGATACAAATTTTCTAAAATCTCCAAGACGTATTGTGTCTAGTTTCATGTGTTTTGGATCAAAGTGATATATGCCGGCTCCAAGTCCTGGAAGATCAGAGCAGACAAGATAAATCTCAATGTGATACAGTGCTCCAGTGCAGGATGCTGCACGAAAATCCATTTCTCCCAATCCTTGAAATTTTATTTTTTTTGTAATGCCTGATGAAAAATAAAGAATCCGTCCTAGTGTTCTAAGATCTGGAATGGTATCACTGTGAATGTTGACATCTGTAGAAATTGCATCAAGTGCAGAAATGCCTATTGGAGTTTTATCCAGTGCCAAGTCGACCTGGGATGCATTCTTGTAAATCTTGTATGGTGTTGGTCTGTGCGAAGGATGATACACATGAAACCTGTTGAGAAGCATTCCGTTTGGATGCTTTGTGCCATTGTGATAATGCCAAGTTGCTTCTGTTTCATAGTTTAGCACAAGTACCGACTGGCTGGTTGGTATTGTAAAAGTATCGAAGGCAGAAGATTATTAGTGGTTGATTTTTTTAAAACAAATTGTAACTTGATAGAAAACGAAGATGTATTGATAAAACTGTCTGGGATACAAAGCCTCTCAGGTACCATACATGTTGAAGAAAAATCATATCCGGTATCAACAATGTCTATTGTCAAATCTACCATCCCTGTGAGAAAACCTACTACAAGAGGAGGTGTGTATTTTACAGATACTAGTGCCTACAAGATCAAGGCAATCACTAGTGATGTTACAATATCATCCGAGATTCCAAAACTCATGCTTGGACCAAATACTGATTTCAAGCCATTTTTGGTCAAAACAGAATTGACTGTTGGTAATATCAAACAGCATGTGACGTTAACAGTACATCTTACAAATGCAGTAAACACAAAGGATCATGTGGAACTAAATCTTATAGTAGATCAAGTAGACCTGAAATAATTTTTTGTATATCTCAAGTAAAATCAAAATTCTGTCCTTGATCTTATGTTATCATGCTTGTGTTATTTTATTCTGATCTCCAAGTGATTTCCTTCTGTGGTGTAGTATAGATTTTGGTAAGGATAGTGTGATGTATTGATTTTTGATAAACTTCCATTAAACGATTGTACCAAATGTGTGGAATCGTAA
>NZ_RCMC01000181.1:13031-13223 GCF_011319475.1 Candidatus Nitrosotalea sp. FS | reverse complement strand
GCAGTAAACACAAAGGATCATGTGGAACTAAATCTTATAGTGGATAAAGTAGACCTGAAATAATTTTTTGTATATCTCAAGTAAAATCAAAACTCTATCTTTGATCTTATGTTATCATGTTTGTGTTATTTTATTCTAATCTCCAAGTGATTTCCTTCTGTGGTGTAGTATAGATTTTGGTAAGGGTAATGC
>NZ_RCMC01000181.1:12484-13021 GCF_011319475.1 Candidatus Nitrosotalea sp. FS | reverse complement strand
CTTGATCTTATGTTATCATGCTTGTGTTATTTTATTCTGATCTCCAAGTGATTTCCCTCTGTGGTGTAGTAGAGATTTTGGTAAGGATAATGTGATGTATTGATTCTTGATAAACTTCCATTAAACGATTGTACCAAATGTGTAGAATCGTACAGGTCTGCAATCTGTTTTCCTAGACTGAAATCAAAATGAAGATGAGGATCTGATAAAAGCACATACTTGTTTGGGTTGGTAGTCCATGTTAGCGCATAATAATAAACAAATGTATTCTTTTTGTGAAAGACATCATCGAGGACCCATGAATATGTAGGTCCTGCAAAGATGATTTTATTGCTAGTGTACTTGGTATCATTTAGTATGTACGACATTGAAGTATACTGTGCCGATGTCATGTCAGTAGTGATGACCTCTACAAGGTTTATCATTCCAAAGATGCCAATTCCTAAAACTGAAACTATGATGCACATGCTTGCAATCTGTTTTCTTGGAATTTTCTTAGATAATTTTACTATCAGGACACCTGCTGCAATACACATT
>NZ_RCMC01000181.1:12078-12474 GCF_011319475.1 Candidatus Nitrosotalea sp. FS | reverse complement strand
TTGTGAAAGACATCATCAAGGACCCATGAATATGTAGGTCCTGCAAAGATGATTTTGTTGTTAGTGTACTTGGTGTCATTTAGTATGTATGACATGGACTCATACTGTGCAGATGTCATATCAGTAGTAATGATCTCAACAAGGTTTACCATTCCAAAGATGCCAATTCCTAAAACTGGAACAATAATGCACAGGCTTGCAATCTGTTTTCTTGGAATTTTCTCAGATAATTTTACTATCAGAACTCCGGCTGCAATACACATCACGGGTATGACTGGAATCCAGTAAAAATACTGGTTATAGCCTATCAAATACAGGAAAATCAAAAAGGGAACAATCCATGTTACAATAAAATAGTCCCTTCTGATTGTTGCAAACACCATGGCAGCTGCTGCG
>NZ_RCMC01000181.1:11812-12068 GCF_011319475.1 Candidatus Nitrosotalea sp. FS | reverse complement strand
CATCACAGGTATGACTGGAATCCAGTAAAAATACTGGTTATAGCCTATCAAATACAAGAAAATCAAAAAGGGAATAATCCATGTTATGATAAAATAGTCCCTTCGGATTGCCGCAAAAACCATGGCAGCTGATGCAAGCCAAAACAACACTGGGTCTATCTGTGCAAATGTTTTGGTGATTGTATACAGATCAGAGCCTCCAGTCCTATGTGTTTGATAATAAAATACATCATGTATCCAGTTGGATAGGTGCCCC
>NZ_RCMC01000181.1:11423-11802 GCF_011319475.1 Candidatus Nitrosotalea sp. FS | reverse complement strand
AACACTGGGTCTATCTGTGCAAATGTTTTGGTGATTGTATACAGGTCAGAGCCTCCGGTTCTATGCGTCTGGTAATAAAATACGTCATGCATCCAGTTGGATAGGTGCCCAGACTCTACACTTTGGGCAGGCCATGCAAGTGGAATCATAATCACTGGTATGAGCCACAGTCCAAGCATCTTGAGCCGCTTGCGGTTGTAGAAAAAAACAAGACTGCCAACAAGTGGCATCATGGTAAACGCAGGTACTTTTGTAAATAATGCAAGCCCCATGCAGACCCCTGATAACAAAACTAACCATGTACCACGTTTGGAATCTTTGGAATGCAGTGCTGCCAAAATTGATAGCAAAAGAAATGGCAACAAAATGAATCAAGCAA
>NZ_RCMC01000181.1:11240-11346 GCF_011319475.1 Candidatus Nitrosotalea sp. FS | reverse complement strand
AATTCTTCGAAAGATCCAAGTTATGGGCATCACTGAAAACAATACAGCAGAAACTAGCGCAACATTTTTGCCATAACGTTTACCTGCAATCTTGTAGACAAGAAAT
>NZ_RCMC01000181.1:9291-11230 GCF_011319475.1 Candidatus Nitrosotalea sp. FS | reverse complement strand
AATTCTTCGAAAGATCCAAGTTATGGGCATCACTGAAAACAATATAGCAGAAACTAGCGCAACATTTTTGCCATAACGTTTACCTGCAATCTTATAGACAAGAAAAGTATCTGCAACTGCTAACAATCCCATGAGGATTCTTGGTATCAGGTAAATAGTTGATATCGAGTTTATTCCATTTGAAAGATTCAACGAGTGTGGCCATCCAATGGCACCAAGTACTCCTGCAAGAAAGATCTGTCCAAAAAATGGATGGTCATAATATGCTCCCTCTTCTGGACCGAGGCCCTTTAACACGTGCATTGTCCTATGCATGTAAACTCCCTCGTCAAAGAAAATATCTGGAAACCCAGATGCATTCCAAAGATGTGTGAAAGCCGAGATTGCTAGTATGGATATGATGAGAATACGATGATAATTATCGGAGCCAAGTCTTAGACTCAATGCTTCCATACGGAAACTGGTTCCCTTTATTTTGGATGCTGTACCAGGTATTTTCCTGAATGTATATTATACCAGAAATGTACGTTATACACGTGAAAGCACTAGTTGCGATGATTATCGGTTTGTCTGTACTTGCAGGTGCTGGACCAACTTTTGCTCATGCTGAACAACCAGGTTTTACAAATGCTTCAAGTATCAGCACTACGGGAGATTCTGATTTACCTCACATATTTGTCTCAGGAGATGGAGTCTTTGCAGTATGGACGCAAACAAGTCTTGGCAAGTCTGATGTTTTATTTGCAAAGAGTACGGATGGAGGATATACGTTTGGTACTCCAGTTGATGTATCGGGATCTTCAAAGGGACAATCACTCTATCCGCAATTTGTAGAAAAAGACAATCACGTTTACGTTACATGGCAGCTCTCACTTTCTGGCGCTTCCACTATATTGATGGCAAAAAGTGTTGATGGCGGAACAAGTTTTGAAAAACCAGTTCAACTAAGCGATGGACTGCAACTTTCTGCATTTCCACAAGTTTCACTATCTGGGAACCATGTGTATGCTTCTTGGATTGAAAAGTCTGGTGATAATTCAACTAATATAATATTTGCAAAAAGCGATGACTCTGGAAATTCATTTGGAACTCCGTTACATGTAACACATAACATGGGAAATTCTGGAATTCCAAAACTATACTCGGATGGGAACCAAGTCTATTTGGCATGGGAAGACAATAGCAGGGGAGATTATGAGGTATTCTTGAGCAAAAGTAGTGATTCTGGTGCATCATTTCATATTCCAATTGACATCAGCACTACTACAGGACAATCTGGAACCCCTGAGATCATAGTATCTGGGAATGATGTCTATGCAGTATGGATGGACAACACCTCAGGAAATTATAATATATTTTTCACAAAGAGCACTGATGGCGGAGAAACATTTGCAAAGCCTATCGATGTTAGTCATCAACAAAGTGATTCAGGATATCCGCAGTTTGCTGTATGGAAAAATAATATCTATGTGACATGGACACAGACTATTTCTGACACAAATTATGACATATTTCTTGCAAAAAGCAGTAACAGCGGAGACACTTTTGATAAACCCATAAACTTGAGCAACAACCCTGGTGCATCTGGATGGCCAAAAATTGTTTCAGATGGAAATGTCTATGTAAGCTGGGTTGACAGCACTCCTGGAAAATTTGACATTTTGATTACAAAAAGTACTGATGGCGGTACAACATTTGAAAGTCCGACAAACTTGAGCCACTCCAAGACAGAATCATATGAAAATGAAATGGCTACATTAGACAATACCGTATACATGGTGTGGCAAGAAGGTACAAGTGGAAACCATACTATTGACTTCTCAAAGAGCACCACGTTTGTTCCAGAATTTGGCCCACTTGCATCAATCGTGCTTGTCTTGTCACTTGTCTCAATTATTGTAGTGTCAGCCAAGTCTGGCTTGAAATTGAAGATCTAACC
>NZ_RCMC01000181.1:8785-9281 GCF_011319475.1 Candidatus Nitrosotalea sp. FS | reverse complement strand
ATGGTGTGGCAAGAAGGTACAATTGGAAACCATACTATTGACTTCTCAAAGAGCACTACATTTGTTCCAGAATTTGGCCCACTTGCATCAATCGTTCTTGTCTTGTCACTTGTCTCGATTGTTGTAGTGTCAGTCAAGTCTGGCTTGAAATTGAAGATCTAACCCTATTACGGATTTGAGAAAGAATAATTATTGATTATCCTCTCATTATGGCATGATTCCAATTATTCTTGTTTCAAAATTTGTGTTACTAGTTGTAATTGACATACTTCCCTTCAAAGGATCTACGCTGTCTCTGCTTGTAATTGCATTTATCGCAGTAATTGCTCTTGCAATTTTTCGATTCTTGGTTCCTTTGATAATAGCCGGTATCATAGTAATATTGTTGCTTGTCTTGATATTTGGGGGAATTCCGATTTCTATTTCCAAGTGAGTCTTGCAGGACCTGAACCTGCAATTCAGTTGTATTCGACAACTACCTAAATGCAATGTCGCC
>NZ_RCMC01000181.1:8443-8775 GCF_011319475.1 Candidatus Nitrosotalea sp. FS | reverse complement strand
GTATTACGGATTTGAGAAAGAATAATTATTGATTATCTTCTCTCTATGGCATGATTCCAATTGTTCTTGTTTCAAAATCGATATTACTAGTTGTAATTGATATACTCCCATTCCAAGGATCTACACTATCTCTGCTTGTGATTGCACTTATTGCGGTAATTGCTCTTGCAATTTTTAGATTCTTGGTTCCTCTGATAATAGCCGGTATCATAGTAATGTTGTTACTTGTCTTGATATTTGGGGGAATTCCGATTTCTATTTCCAAGTAAGTTTTACAGGATTTGAACCTGCAATCCAGTTGTATTCGACAACTACCTAAATGCAATGTCGTT
>NZ_RCMC01000181.1:8316-8433 GCF_011319475.1 Candidatus Nitrosotalea sp. FS | reverse complement strand
ATGGTGTGGCAAGAAGGTACAAGTGGAAATCATACCATTGACTTCTCAAAGAGCACCACGTTTGTTCCAGAATTTGGTCCACTTGCATCAATCGTGCTTGTCTTGTCACTTGTCTCG
>NZ_RCMC01000181.1:8168-8306 GCF_011319475.1 Candidatus Nitrosotalea sp. FS | reverse complement strand
GTACTAGACAATACCGTATACATGGTGTGGCAAGAAGGTACAAGTGGAAATCATACTATTGACTTCTCAAAGAGCACTACATTTGTTCCAGAATTTGGTCCACTTGCATCAATTGTGCTTGTCTTGTCACTTGTCTCA
>NZ_RCMC01000181.1:7799-8158 GCF_011319475.1 Candidatus Nitrosotalea sp. FS | reverse complement strand
GCTCTTGCAATTTTTAGATTCTTGGTTCCTCTGATAATAGTCGGTATCATAGTAATATTGTTACTTGTCTTGATATTTGGGGGAATTCCGATTTCTATTTCCAAGTAAGTCTTACAGGATTTGAACCTGCAATTCAGTTGTATTCGACAATTACCTAAATGCAATGTCGTTTACCAGTTATCATGTCACCTTTCACAACTGGTTCATGCATGAAGTGTGGATATCAAGCAAAACCACGAAAAGATCACTCTGATATAGAATCAAGTACATGTCCGAAATGCCATAATGAGTTGACCTGAAAAATTCCTTCTGTTATTACATACACGTGAAATTCATTGTATGATTTTTCATGACTAGTT
>NZ_RCMC01000181.1:7135-7789 GCF_011319475.1 Candidatus Nitrosotalea sp. FS | reverse complement strand
TACCAGTTATCATGTCACCTTTCACAACTGGATCATGCATGAAGTGTGGATATCAAGCAAAACCACGAAAAGATCATTCTGATATAGAATCAGGTACATGTCCAAAATGCCATAATGAATTGACCTGAAAATTTCCTTCTGTTATTACATACACGTGAAATTCATTGTATGATTTTTCATGACTAGTCTTCATAGGCACTGTTAAATCCACATCTTAATTCGATGTATCATATGAACAAGAAAAAAGCACTAGCTGAATCAATTGCAATCCAAAAGATAAGACTCGATCAGGTAAATGAAAAGCTCAAAGATCAAAATCTTAGCAATGAACAAAAAGGAACACTAGAATCTGAAAAAAGAATTGCAAGCGAAGAGATTTTGAAACTAGAAACCACGAAATAATATCATTTTATTTCCAAGAGCTCGACAAGGCCACAGTTTGTATTTTTTGTATTCAAATCTACAAATGCAATACGACGCTCGTCAAAGCCTCTGACAGGGTTTACTAGAATGGTAGCACCTTTTTTTGCAAGTGATTCTAGCTCTGATTCTATGTCTTTTACCTCATAGCAGATATGATGTATTCCACCTCCAGATTTTGCAAATTTACTAATGGCAGAATCTGGTGATGCAGGTTCTATTAGTTCAAGGAAC
>NZ_RCMC01000181.1:6304-7125 GCF_011319475.1 Candidatus Nitrosotalea sp. FS | reverse complement strand
TTTTTTGCAAGTGATTTTAGTTCTGATTCTATGTCTTTTACCTCATAGCAGATATGGTGTATTCCACCTCCAGATTTTGCAAATTCACTAATGGCAGAATCTGGTGATGCAGGCTCTATTAGTTCAAGGAATGGTTCTCCTACTTTCATGAGACAGATGTTGACTTTTTGGCTGCCTACTGGCATTATGGCGCTTACTGTTTCAAAGTTTAGGTATCTTTTTAGCTCGCCTAATGATTCCTGGATGTTATTTACCACTATTCCGATATGATGTAATTTCATGAAAGTTTTGATGCTATTCATGTACAATAATCTAGCGAATTGTATGTTAATTTTATATTGATACTGGATTCATCTGGTATCATGCTGGAAAAACTAGTCAAGGACTCTAAGGCACTTGAGAAAGCCATTGCTGGTGAAGAGCTAACATACGATGACGGAGTGGAACTGATGGCTTATGACAACCTCTACATGCTGGGTGCCGCCGCAGACTTGATTAGACAAAAAAGAGTTGGACAGCAAGTAACTTTTGCTGCATCATATTATCTGAATTATACTAATGTCTGCGCTGCAAGCTGCCAGATGTGCGCATTTTACAGAAAAGGAAACGAGTCTGATGCATACACCTTATCAGCAAAGGACATCGAGGGTCGTGTTGCAATTGCAAAGAGCTTGGGTGCTACAGAGGTTCACATTGTTGGTGGTTTTCATCCTGAACTTCCGCTTGAATATTATGAAGAAATGTTTCATACCATTAAAAAAAGTCACCCTGAGATGCACATCAAGGCACTCACTGCAGCAGAGGTCTTTTTCATCGCAAGA
>NZ_RCMC01000181.1:5170-6294 GCF_011319475.1 Candidatus Nitrosotalea sp. FS | reverse complement strand
ACCTTATCAGCAAAGGACATCGAGGGTCGTGTTGCAATTGCAAAGAGCTTGGGTGCAACAGAGGTTCACATTGTTGGCGGTTTTCATCCTGAACTTCCGCTTGAATATTATGAAGAGATGTTTAGAACGATTAAAAAAAGTCATCCTGAGATGCACATCAAGGCACTCACTGCAGCCGAAGTCTTTTTCATTGCACGTCTGACAAAAAATTCTGTCAAGGAAGTGTTGACTAGACTGAAAACATCTGGCCTTGATACGATGCCTGGTGGAGGTGCAGAACTGTTCCACCCTGATATTCGAAACCAAATAGTTCGTGGCAAGTGCTCAGGTCAAGAATGGCTTGATACAATAGAGCAAGCCCATAATCTCGGAATAAAGAGCAATGTCACAATGCTTTTTGGACATATTGAAAAACCTGAACATGTCGTAGACCACCTTGTAAAGATAAGAGAGGTACAAAAGAGGACCAAGGGATTTCTTACATTGATACCGCTAAAATTTAGCCTTGACAATACCGAACTTGAAAAGAAGGGTCTAGTGACCTCTGAGAGCGCCTCTACGTATGATCTTAGGGTTACCGCAGTATCAAGGCTGATGCTTGCAAACCAGCTTGATAACATCTCTGTATACTGGGTCGCATTGGGCAAAAAACTTGCACAAGTTGCATTGACCTATGGAGGAAATGATTTGGTGGGCACTGCATTCTCTGAGGAAATATATCGTGCAGCAGGCAAGGGAACGAACTCTTCAATAATTGAACTTGCAAACATGATAAAAGAAATCGGACGAGAACCTGCACAAAGGGACACGTTTTTTAACATTTTACAAAAATTCTAAAAATCCGGTATTATTGTAAAAAAATTAATTGTTTTTCCTTGCTTGATTCATGTTTTGTATTAATTGAGAATTATGCTTGGACTTGAATTATGCTCTCTGTAGAGTTTTGCTGCAGCATGTTTTTCTCAAATGCAGCTAGATGTTGTAGTCTGTATCTCTTGATTATGGTAGATATCTTTCTTGCAAGTGCTATGGGTCCAGTCGCTGCCTTGCTTGTAACTAAAATGATATTGTCAAACAATGGGAAAGAAAACATGGACAAATTCTTTCGATTGGTGTGGATATAT
>NZ_RCMC01000181.1:4189-5160 GCF_011319475.1 Candidatus Nitrosotalea sp. FS | reverse complement strand
GATTTGGTGGGCACTGCATTCTCTGAGGAAATATATCGTGCAGCAGGCAAGGGAACAAACTCTTCTATAATCGAATTAGCAAACATGATAAAAGAAATTGGACGAGAACCTGCACAAAGGGATACGTTTTTCAACGTTTTACAAAAATTCTAAAAATCCAGTGCAATTGTGAAAAACAACTAATTGTTTTTGTTTTTCCTTGTTTGATTCATGTTTTGTATGTTTGAAAAAATAAAATTTTTTTTCACTGTACAATTTCAAATATGTAATTTGACGTCATATCAATTCTGCCCGGTCTTTAATAGCATAGAAGAGTTTTCTATGAAATAATGACTGAACAAAAAACTAGAACAATTTTAGGAATCTTTGCGATCCTAATGATTGTCACAACACCGATCTTGACAACATCACATCCAGCATTTGCAACATCTTCTACTGGAATAATTGTACCACTGTACTCTTATCCTGGAAATTATTGGAATCAAGTGATACAAGCCAAGAATGCACATCCATCAGTACCGATTGTTGCTATAGTTAATCCTAATAGCGGTCCGGGATCATCTGTTGATTCGACCTATGCTAGCTCAATTAAACAGCTTCAATCTGCAGGAATTACTGTACTGGGATATGTGTATACTAGCTATGGTTCCAGAAGTACAAGCACTGCTGAAGCAGATATCACTGCATATCATAATTGGTATAATGTGAATGGAATCTTCTTTGATGAGATGTCAAATGTATCAGGTTACGAATCATACTATTCTACCCTGACTCAATATGTCAAGTCACACGGAATGACAATGACTGTAGGCAATCCTGGAACGGACACCCTATCAAGCTATGTTGGAACAGTTGATAATCTGGTAATATATGAAAGCCCAGGTCTGCCAACGATTTCAAATCTAGCTGGATGGCATACTAGTTATGCAAAATCAAACTTTTCCATGATTGCATTTGGAGTTGGTTTACCC
>NZ_RCMC01000181.1:3987-4179 GCF_011319475.1 Candidatus Nitrosotalea sp. FS | reverse complement strand
CCAATCTCTCCAAAGTCTTCGTCAAAATCTCTGCCCATTGATATTGTCAGTGCACATTGCATGAAAAACATCTCATTTTTTTGTTCTGGCGCCTGGCTGCTGGGATTACCTTGAACCTTGTACTCTACTGGCCTTCCGTGCTTGTTTATGATGGAAACTGACTGGATATTGTTGTTTATTCCTAGAATGGTA
>NZ_RCMC01000181.1:3842-3977 GCF_011319475.1 Candidatus Nitrosotalea sp. FS | reverse complement strand
TATCTCTTGATTATGGTAGATATCTTTCTTGCAAGTGCTATGGGTCCAGTTGCTGCTTTGCTTGTAACTAAAATGATATTGTCAAACAATGGAAAAGAGAACATGGACAAATTCTTTCGATTGGTGTGAATATAC
>NZ_RCMC01000181.1:3574-3832 GCF_011319475.1 Candidatus Nitrosotalea sp. FS | reverse complement strand
TGAACCTTGTACTCTACTGGCCTTCCGTGCTTGTTTATGATGGAAACTGACTGGATGTTGTTATTTATTCCTAGAATGCTATCGCACAATCTGTCAAGCTCTGTGATGGGACTATCATTCATAGTGATAAATAATAATGAAGAAGTTGTTATAAAACAATTTGAAAGATTGTTCTATAACTATTTTTGATCGCTACCTGGACAAGTGTTTGAATAATTCTAAATCTCTGTGGGCTTTTGCGTAACTGTTTTTCCTTCT
>NZ_RCMC01000181.1:3387-3564 GCF_011319475.1 Candidatus Nitrosotalea sp. FS | reverse complement strand
TCGCACAGCATGTCAAACTCTGTGATGGCACTATCATTCATAGTGATAAATAATAACGAAGAAGTTGTTATAAAACAATTTGAAAGATTGTTCTATAACTAAATTTGATCGCCGCAGCTTTGCTTGTGTTTGAACGTCTAAATCTCTGCGGGCTTTTGCGTAACTGTTTTTCCTTCG
>NZ_RCMC01000181.1:3232-3377 GCF_011319475.1 Candidatus Nitrosotalea sp. FS | reverse complement strand
GTGTTTGAACGTCTAAATCTCTGCGGGCTTTTGCGTAACTGTCTTTCCTTCGCCACCTTTTTTTCTACGTTTTAGGCCAATGCTGATAAGTGTGACGAAAAAACCAAGACCGCCGACAAGTCCAGCGATATTTCTAAGACCAATA
>NZ_RCMC01000181.1:2739-3222 GCF_011319475.1 Candidatus Nitrosotalea sp. FS | reverse complement strand
CCACCTTTTTTTCTACGTTTCAGACCAATGCTGATAAGTGTGACAAAAAAGCCAAGACCGCCGACAAGTCCTGCGATATTTCTAAGACCAATGTTTACAACTAGATCTGAATTAAAAGCGGTTATTTCTTCGTCAGTCATGTTTGCCTTTCCGGCAGGCTCTGTCTCGTTAAGATAAGCATAAGATGCAAAGCCAGCTACAAGCATTGCAACACCTAGTGCCAAGACGCGTTTGTCCATTGGAATAATTTCTAAACTGCGGTAAATAACTTAAGCTATGCGAAGCTCAAATTCTGGAACCAAGCCCTTTTCTATTCCAAACTGGAACAAGTTTCTGATTGCCTGCTCTCCTAGTACTCCCATCTCGATTGTTACATCGTTTACATACATTCTAACAAATCTGTCAATTGTCTCCTTTGATTGTCCCCTGCCATACTGCATTGCATAGTCTAGTGCTTCGCCTGGTCTTGCCATACCATATACA
>NZ_RCMC01000181.1:2639-2729 GCF_011319475.1 Candidatus Nitrosotalea sp. FS | reverse complement strand
TACATTCTAACAAATCTGTCAATTGTCTCCTTTGATTGTCCCCTACCATATTGCATCGCATAATCTAGTGCTTCGCCTGGTCTTGCCATG
>NZ_RCMC01000181.1:2386-2629 GCF_011319475.1 Candidatus Nitrosotalea sp. FS | reverse complement strand
ACTCCCATCTCAATTGTTACATCGTTTACATACATTCTAACAAATCTGTCAATTGTTTCCTTTGATTGTCCCCTACCATACTGCATTGCATAGTCTAGTGCTTCACCTGGTCTTGCCATACCATATACGATTGATTCACGGAAAAACTCGTCAAACTTTTTGATTGTATCAATTCCAAAGTGATTGCTCATTACATTTACTCCAAGTGGTACAGGTAGTCCGCCAGTGCTGTCTCTCCACCAG
>NZ_RCMC01000181.1:1425-2376 GCF_011319475.1 Candidatus Nitrosotalea sp. FS | reverse complement strand
AACTTTTTGATTGTATCAATTCCAAAATGGTTGCTCATTACATTTACTCCAAGTGGCACAGGCAGTCCGCCAGTGCTGTCTCTCCACCACGACCCAACATCTAAAAGTTTTACAAGATTTTTTTGGTCATATGTAATCTGTCCTTCATGTATGACAAGGCCTGCATCGACCTGTCCACTTGCCACTGCATCTGGAATATCGCTAAACTTCATTTCTGTATATTCAAACTTGCCAATCATCAACTCCAACAGTAAAAATGCCGAAGTTAGTTTTCCAGGGATTGCAATCTTTGAGCTTTGTAATTTTTTTACATCCATGTCTTGTTTTGCAACTACGATTGGACCATAACCTTTGCCAAAACTTCCACCACTTCGAAGTATTGTATATTCATCAAGGTATGCGCACGCATGGGCAGACACTGCAGTCACATCAAGCTCGTGCTTTAAGGAACGCTTGTTAAGAGTCTCGATATCCTCTACAACGTGTTTTACGTTAAAGTGAGGTGAGGTAACTTTGCCGCTTAGCATACCGTAGAACATGAAAGCGTCATCTGCATCAGGTGTATGCCCTATTGTAATATCCAACAAGGGGTGATCTTAGAGTCTATAATAAAAATCAAGTTTTGATATATTCTATAAAATTACAAAACTTTTGGCAACTTGTTGTAACAAAATCGAAACAAGATCTTGTATTACAAAACATGAAACTCTAGATCTTCCATGATCCATCAATTTTTTTTATAATTCTTCTAAACGTTTAATAGCGGCTAGAAAAGGATTTAGCTAAACCATGAAATTCAAGGCAACAGATCAGATTCTGAGCATTATTGGTAACAAGAAGAACATTCGCAACTTTGGAGTCATTGCACACGTAGACCATGGCAAGACTACAATGAGTGATAGTCTTTTGGCATCAAGTGGTATCATCAGTCCATCTGTTGCAGGCCAAGCA
>NZ_RCMC01000181.1:0-1415 GCF_011319475.1 Candidatus Nitrosotalea sp. FS | reverse complement strand
AAATTCAAGGCAACAGATCAGATTTTGAGCATTATTGGTAACAAGAAGAATATTCGCAACTTTGGAGTCATTGCACATGTAGACCACGGCAAGACTACAATGAGTGACAGTCTTTTGGCTTCAAGTGGTATCATAAGTCCATCTGTTGCAGGCCAAGCTCTTGCACTTGATTCCATGAAACTTGAACAAGACAGACAGATGACAATTGTTCAAGCAAACGTTACTTTGCTTTATGAACAAAATGGAGAAGAATATGTCATCAACATGATAGACACTCCAGGACACATTGACTTTACAGGTAGAGTCACAAGAAGTCTTAGAGCAATTGACGGTGCAGTTGTGGTGTCAGATTCTGTTGAAGGTATCATGACACAGACTGAGACTGTAACACGTCAAGCATTAGAAGAAAGAGTACGACCTGTTCTTTACATTAACAAGATTGACCGTCTAATCAAGGAGCTAAGATTGCCTCCGGAGAAGATGCAAGAATGGTTACTTGAAATTATTACAAACTTTAACAGACTAATCGATATTTACGCAGAGCCTGAATACAAGGAAAAATGGAAGGTAAGCATTCAGGACGGTAGTGTCTCATTTGGTTCTGCAAAGGACAAGTGGGGATTTAACGCAGACGTAATGAAGAAAAAAGGAATTTCATTCAAAGATATCTACGAAGCATATTCTGAGGGTGGCGATATCAAGAAACTGGCAGAAAAAGCTCCATTGTATGACGCAGTACTTGGAATGGTTGTAAAACATCACCCATCTCCTGATGTTGCACAAAAATACAGAATCCCAAAGATTTGGAAAGGCGATTTAGAATCAGATATTGGTAAAGCACTTTTGAACTGTGATGATAACGGCCCTGCTGTTATGATGATTGTAAACATGACAGTAGATCCTGCAGCTGGTCCTGTCGCAATTGGAAGATTATTTTCTGGAAAGATAAAAGACGGTGATAGAATACACCTGATTGACTCTAAACGAGAAGGCAGAGTCCAGTCTGTCAACTTTTTCATGGGTAACCAAAGAGAGATGGTAGGAGAGCTTGCAGCAGGAAACATTCCAGCTTTGCTTGGACTAGAACATGCAAGAGCAGGTCAGACCTTGTCCTCTGTATCTACTGTAAATGCATTTGAAGGAATCCAGTATGTGTCAGAACCTGTCGTACAAATTGCAGTAGAACCAAAACATCCAAAAGACTTGCCAAAACTAGTTGAAGCATTAAACCGTATTACAATAGAAGACCCTAACCTGGTTGTAAAAATCAACGAAGAATCAGGTGAGACCGTAATTGCTGGCATGGGTGTGTTACACCTTGAAATTGCAACTGCATTAATTGCAGATGCCAAGGTGGACATTGTCACATCGCAGCCATTGATCAACTATAGGGAAACAATTCGAGGTGGTGCAGG
>NZ_RCMC01000137.1 GCF_011319475.1 Candidatus Nitrosotalea sp. FS | reverse complement strand
GCCGCGTTGCGCAGGGTCGGTCTGAAGTGACGAATGCCGAGCCGGGCCAGGGTGCCCTTCATGCGGTTCACAAGCCGCGTGCGTTCCTTGACCAGGCACTCGCGCTCCCGATTGGGCCGCTTGGCGTCCTCTTCGGCAATCGTTGGCACGCGCGCCATGCTGCAATGGCCCCGTTCGCCACGCAGCCACCCCAAGAACCCGCGCTTAGCAACTCGGTGTCGAGCCGGTCGGTTTTCGCTCGGCGATGCTCCCGCGATACCGCGACACTCGAGGGATGGATCACGTGCGCCTCGACCCCACGCGCCTCCAGCCAGCGCGCCAGCCAGAAGCCGTCGCGACCGGCTTCGAAGGCAACCGCGATCCGCGTGATCGNGTGCGGCCGGCCCTGACCGCCTCATCCCGCCAGCGATGCAGCACGGCAAGCAGCCGTTCTGGGCTCGGCTCCAGCTTCTTGCGCGGCTGACGCTCAATGCCGGGAAGGATGCCGCCAACCAGCCAGCTCGACTGGCTCATCTCGACGACGGCAATGATCGTGCTATTTTGGTCCAGGGCGACGAGGGACCTGCTCAAGTCGTTCGGCTGGGGCATCGCGGCACTCCATCGGTTA
>NZ_RCMC01000119.1 GCF_011319475.1 Candidatus Nitrosotalea sp. FS | reverse complement strand
TAAATGGAATTAATGCACAAAACATGGATTTTTACCATGCTAATTTGGCAGGAGCAGATCTTCAAGGTGCTAATCTTGCAGGCTCTTCATTTGGAGTAGCAAATTTTCAAAATGCTGATTTGTCAGGAGCCAACCTTTCATGGGTACGAGCAATACAAGTAAGCTTTGTAGGTACCAACTTTTCAAAGGCTGATTTATCAAATGTAAATTTGCGCACTTCAGATCTAACAGGTGCTAATCTGTCAGGTGCAAATCTTGATTCTGCTGATGGGTCATATGCTATTTTAGCAGGTGCAGATCTTACTGGAGCCAATGTATCAGGATTTGCTACAGCTGGTACAGATCGNTTCTTGTCACGGAAGCCCAATCTGCCACTAAACTAGGATTTACTTGTATCTTCTTTCTGTTACTTCTAGCTCTGCACCACGAGATTCAATCTCTTCGAGTCTAGATTCAATCTTTGTTTGGTATTTTTTCATTGCAGACCATGTAAGAAGACCACAACTGGCAAGAATTGCGCCTATTGTAAGTAGTTCAGTTATCATGTTCTCAATTGCAATGTCTATCCATTATGATATAAAATATCATCATGATATAAGATGCAAATT
>NZ_RCMC01000048.1 GCF_011319475.1 Candidatus Nitrosotalea sp. FS | reverse complement strand
GACGCGATCACCGCGGCGAGCATCTACCTGACCATCGTGGCCGAGACGGCGTTCACGAACACCCTGTTCGTGGCCATGCCGGCGGAGGCCGCCGCCAACGGCGACTACCTGCTGCCGACGGTGTTCCACTCGGTCCAGTCCGACGAGTCGCGGCACATCAGCAACGGCTACGCGACGCTGCTGATGGCGCTGGCGACGAGTCCAACCACCAGCTCCTCGAGCGCGACCTGCGCTACGCGTGGTGGAACAACCACCGGGTGGTGGATGCGGCCATCGGCACGTTCATCGAGTACGGCACCAAGGACCGGCGCAAGGACCGCGAGTCCTACGCCGAGATGTGGCGCCGGTGGATCTACGACGACTACTACCGCAGCTACCTCGTGCCGCTGGAGAAGTACGGCCTGGTCATCCCGCACGACCTCATCGAGGAGGCGTGGAACCAGATCTGGAACAAGGGCTACGTGCACGAGGTCGCGCAGTTCTTCGCCACCGGCTGGCTGGCCAACTACTGGCGGATCGACCCGATGACCGACAAGGACTTCGAGTGGTTCGAGTACAAGTACCCGGGCTGGTACGACAAGTACGGCAAGTGGTGGGAGAACTACAACCG
>NZ_RCMC01000185.1 GCF_011319475.1 Candidatus Nitrosotalea sp. FS | reverse complement strand
CTAGAAATTAAAAACCTAGGCTGTTATTTTTCTAGTCTTGCTTTTAGTCTCTGATGATTTCAGAGCTCGTTTTGTAGCAAGTTCAAATATTAATTTGTCAATATAGAAGCCTTGTCTTGAATCCAGATTCAACTTGTACATTATTGCTTTTCCAACAGTTCTTGTTCTAAGTAAAACTCCTTGTTGTTCTAGATTTTTAATTTCATTTAATGCAGTCTTGAAAGAAATTCCAGAGTTCTTGGCAATGTCAGACACTGAATAATCCCAATCCTTGAAGGTTGCAAGAAAATCCAAAATCTTTGAGGTGCTACCNGACACTAATACTTTCATACTTTAGAATATATTAGTACATTAATATATTTACCCATCATTATGTAATTATTTACATAATACTTATATTCATTGTACAGCAATAAGAACACCATTGGTAGATGATGTAAGCAAAGCCATACTGAGAAAGCTATTCTACGATAATCGAATTGGCAAAAAACACATTTCACTTGAAAATCTAAAGACTGGATTTCCATCTCACATCAAAGGTGATGTTGATAAGAAACTAAAGAAACTGGTAAAAGAAAATCTGATCTTGACACATCCAACTTCGTATGGACC
>NZ_RCMC01000087.1 GCF_011319475.1 Candidatus Nitrosotalea sp. FS | reverse complement strand
ACATTGTTTAGTGTAATGGAATTTGACGTACCTACAGTAAACGTCGCTGAAGCCGGATGTGATAATGCATCTGTTGCAGTAACAGTAGAAGTTCCAGTTGCAGTTGATGGTAGTGTAAAGGTTGCAGTAAAGGCTCCACTTGAATCAGTTGTTATTATTGCAGGACTAGTGCTTACATTAGCTCCTGCATATGAAATTGTAATGGTGCTAGACGAGGCAAAATTAGTACCTGTAACTGTAACGACAGTGCCTACAGGTCCGGTTGATGGATTTAGTGATATTGTAGGTGTTCTATAGACTGCAGCCAATTGGGTATCTGCAGTAATTGCAATAGATCTTGGATTTGTGGTGGAACCAGTATCCTTCCAATGATCAAAAACATGAGTGTTGTAACCATAGGCTTGAACCAAATACTGGACATTACTATTCAAAGTAAAAGTTGTTGGCGAATTACCTGATGTTACTGTAGTTCCTCCTTGAGATAATGTAACATATAGACCGGTTATGACATTACTTGCACTATCCTGTGTTGATACTGTTAGTTTGTATGTAGTAGATTGTGTTGTTGCGGAAGCAGTGCCCGATGGTGAACTTGTGCCGACTGAGTTGATT
>NZ_RCMC01000055.1 GCF_011319475.1 Candidatus Nitrosotalea sp. FS | reverse complement strand
AAAAATTCACTAATTTTTATTAATTGTCATCCATATTACATCTTGTCATAAAATTAATATTTGAGCAATGATAACTAGTCATAAGGTCGATTCATATGTTCGAGATCGATGAATTTGATGACCTCTTCCAAAGAATGACTAGGCCATTCAGAGAGATTGGAGACATGTGGCATGAATTAAGAAACTCATCTAACATGCGAACATTTGGTCCGTATTACTATGGATATTCCTTAACAAGGGGACCTGATGGTAAACCCGTGGTAAGAGAATATGGAAACGTACGACCAAGCCTTCTTCCAACTGCAGAAAACAGAGAACCATTCGTTGACACAATCATAGATGGTAAGGAAAAGATTTTGAAGGTTGTCGCAGAGATGCCCGGAATAGAAAAGAAGGATATCAAGATAGATGTGGTTGGAAGCATAATCAACATAGATGCAGAACATGGAGAAAGAAAATATCATGCCAAAATACCAATAAGACAAAAAATCGATGAAAATTCTGTCAAGGCTACATATGCTAACGGAATACTTGAAATGAAATTCAAGTTAAAGGAAGAGGATGTTCCTAAAGGAAAGATAGTGACGGTAGAATAAACCGTCTTTTCTTTTTTTT
>NZ_RCMC01000311.1 GCF_011319475.1 Candidatus Nitrosotalea sp. FS | reverse complement strand
AATTCTATGCATTTCTGTCACTGTCTTGACTGCATCGCAAGCCTATGGGGTACCATATATTTCTCCACCTGCGAAATACTTTAACTCTGACATTGTTCTAATTGGCAAAGTAATCTCATCTACACCATTTTCGCCAACTTATACCAAATATGAAATACAGGTGGAACAGTATCTGAAAAATCCACAATCACAAGACACCCTAACAGTAATTGCATCTGGAACAAACAAGACCGGGTTTACAACGAGGGTAGATACCATTTTTGATGTAGGACAAAGGGCATTTTTGTATCTAAAAAANCAGAGTCTCTGTGTGATCCGGCACCTAGTGCAGCAGACATGAATTCAACATATGTCAAAGGTGCAGGACTTGATTATGATCAACTACATACAGGAGCAAGCAAATCCAATTCGTATCTGTATGCTCCGAATCAGCCAGTTATCATAAGCTATGATGCATGGAACAATCAATTCACCACAAAAACATTTGATGTTGTATTCCAAGTAAAAAATCAGACTGGACAAATCTTGTTTAATGATACAAAACAAGTAGAGCTAAAACCCTGCATAGGTCATCAAATAGTAAACTCTACTTTTGTTCCAAAAGTTGCGGGAACATATGA
>NZ_RCMC01000204.1 GCF_011319475.1 Candidatus Nitrosotalea sp. FS | reverse complement strand
TGGAGGTCCAATAAAATGGACAGCCCACAGACCTGACAAATCAACAATATCTGGAACACTTGATACTGGAATAAGGTCAGGAGCAGCGGTACATCAGATTTTACGAGATGCGTATGATAATGAGTTTGGTGCATGGTCGATTAATTATGCATACGGAGATTTCAATCAGACAGTTAATTTTAAGGTCAATTCCCTTAACTTGGCTGTATTCACAGACAAGTCACAATATCACGAACCGGACATAATGAAGATAAACATTACAACATCTTATTACGTGCCTGAAGGAAAATTCGCACCGACTTTTTATCTGAATTTTTATGATAGGGACGGGAAGACGGTCTTTGTCAAAGAAATTGAGATTAAAGCAACACAACCAGACATAGAATATAATTTTCCGATGGTTCAGATAGCTAAATACAATCCGCCAGGATTGTACAACCTAAAAGTTCAATATTTCAATTCAACTGTCAATGTACCATTTCTTGTAGGCGATATCCGAAAATTGATGGAGCTTACAATAGAATCCATGTCAGCATCATACTACCCTGGTGATGATGTCATACTGGACCTTCTTGTCACAAGTGTCAAGGAATCCACG
>NZ_RCMC01000097.1 GCF_011319475.1 Candidatus Nitrosotalea sp. FS | reverse complement strand
GCGGTATCACGCGAGCGCAAGCGGGCGAAGACGGATCGTCTGGATGCGGCGATGTTGATGCGCGTATTCCTGGGCTGGTTGCGCGGTGAGCGGGGGCACTGTGGGATGGTGGTGATCCCGACGATGGAGGAGGAGGCTGCGAGGCGCCCGAGCCGCGAACGCGAGAGCCTTGTCAACGAGCGCTCACGCATCACCAACCGCATGAAGAGTGCGCTCGCCCGTCTCGGGGTCCGGGGATTCAAGCCACATCTGCGCAAGGCGCCAGAGCGTCTGGCAGGTCTGCGGACAGCGGAGGGCACGGGCCTGCCAGCGAACGTCATCGAGGAGTTGCGGCGCGACATGGCACGGCTAGCANCTGGCACTGGTCCGTGAGCAGATCAGCTCGATCGAGAAGACACGTGCCAAGCGGCTCGAGCGGGCACCGGATACAGGGCCGCATGCGATGGTGCGGCTGCTCGCCAGGGTGATCGGTATCGGCATCGAGACGGCGGACATGCTGGTGCGGGAGATCTTGTCGCGGAAGCTTCGAGATCGAAGAGCGGTGGCGCGCTACGCGGGGCTCACGGGATCGCCCGACGAGAGCGGTTTGAAACGCCGAGAGAAGGGCCTGGCCAAGGC
>NZ_RCMC01000296.1 GCF_011319475.1 Candidatus Nitrosotalea sp. FS | reverse complement strand
TAGTATCACAAATTTGACTGTGCAGTATGAAACAACAATTCATGGAGATGGCAAACAGGCAACAATTGACTATCTTGTTACACTACAACCGACTCTTGCAAACTATGTCATAAAATCTGGAAGTGGAATTGATCCAGCTGTTCTTGATGTATCTTGGGTGGGTTTTTCCATAAAAAATCCTGTGATAATCACAACAAAACAATATGGTGATTTAGAGATCAACTTTCCATTAGGGAGTAATACAGAATCAAATACCTGATGTATATGACGTACTGAAGGGAGTATCTACCGAGGATATCTTGAATGCAAACTTGCTAGATGCAAATCCACTGGTAGATTACCCCATTGAACAATGGAATTCACTTTTTGATCCTGCATATACTCTTGATGATGTTGCAGGATCTAACTATGTAGGACAGAAAGTTCCTATAACCGGATTTGCATATGGACAGAGTGGTATGTACCAAGGATCATTAAAACCGAAAACCACTGACCTTGATTTTACCGCAGATTCAAAATATCATATAGCCACAATTGAAAAGACGAGTATGGGAACCATAGATGTAGAAGGTCATGCAAATGGATATTCTATACAAGGGATGCCTGCAATTTCTACGGTACAGACCGCAGAACTT
>NZ_RCMC01000205.1:19106-22622 GCF_011319475.1 Candidatus Nitrosotalea sp. FS | reverse complement strand
TATCTCGTTTGATCCACCATCAGGATTTATCTTGACTGCGAGTTGTTGTGCTCCTTGGGAAACTGGAAGAAATGTCATGTCAGTCAAAAACGTAGTCTGGTTAAATGTTACCTGGTATGTCATCTCAGGAGTGTATTCAGAGCCTTTGCCCATGTGCCACTGGCTTGCCTGCACGGGTTCCATGATGTAACCAAATTTCATAGTAGAAATAAATGGCCACGCAAGTCCTGCTACTGCTGCAATTACAATGACTGCAAAAATAGCTATTATTCTTATGTTTGGCATTTGCTTTTCAATTAATTTTTTTACAGTCTAGTCTGTAGTCCAGGACTGATTCTTACAAATAGAATTCCAAGTCCTGCCACAATTGCCATTATCATTAGGGAGCCAAGTGGGAACTCTGGTATTGCAGTTTGATTACCATTTGAGGTATCATTAGACTGATTTGTTGGACCACCATTNTCTGTAGTCTAGGACTGATTCTTACAAATAGAATTCCAAGCCCTGCCACAATTGCCATTATCATTAAGGAACCTAGTGGGAACTCTGGTACTGCAGGCATGGAGCCATTATCATTTGAGGTACTGTTAGGTTGATTTATTGAACCGCCATCAAAACCTGGAAACGGCGCTTGTGTCTTTACATCAAATTTTACGATTCCTGACAAGCTAGTGTCTGGAAGAGAACCTTCAGCTCCAGTTCCAAGCACTGCAATTACCACATGTGACATTGGAGTAGAACCTCTCAAGATAGTTTTAACATCATCATCTCCTACTGGTGCAAACAAAGATTGTCTACCATTGCCTTGAGCAATTGATGACATTTGTTTTCCTTGGTCATCTGTTGTAAAGATATCATATTGAGTATTACTCCATTTTTGAGTTTGATCAAAATTCTTTTCAAATGATAATCGGTATTCTATTGGACAGCCTTCGTGGGGATTAGATGGACTGTATCGGTATTCAACAATCATTGAACTAGAATCAGTTGTAGTGGTCTGGTGTACAGAATCCTGTTCCATGTTTGGCTGGTCACATTGAGGACTGAAATTAACATGTGTAGTAGAAGAGGCAGTNGGTGTGGATTAGATGGACTGTATCTGTATTCAACAATCATGGAACTAGAATCAGTTGTAGTGGTCTTGTGAACAGAGTCCTGTTCCATGTTTGGCTGATCACATTGAGGACTGTAACTAGGCTTAGTAGTAGAAGATGAAGCAAAGATATCAGGTTCTGTCTGACTGTTTCCGGTCTTTACTAATTCAAGAGTATAGTCTGGCGGTGGTACACCAGTTGTTACATCCACAAAGACAAGAGCTTTTACTGGAAACGGTACACTAGAATCTACCCAGATTTTATTATCTACACCTTTGTGCCATCCCAAAACATATGTATCAAATGTGCCTGCACCAACTGTTACTTTTTCATGACTCACAGGTCCAACAGATTGTCCTCCCACTGAACCAGTTCTGCCCCATGCAGGAACATCAAAAGTTTTTGGTGTATCCCTAGTTGCAAAAGAGTCAAGCCATGATACGGTACTTCGGTACACTCCAGCATAATCAGAAATGTTAGGATCAAAAGATGTCGGGTCAGGTGTTATCTTTCCTATTGTCATGATTCCTTTTTGCATGTTTGAACCATCAACTACACCAAATACTAGATTCCAACCGTTTCCATCGCTTGTCTCATTTTTAACCCAGAAATTCATCTGGAATGGAGTACAGTTGTGCCAGTCTGTCCAGCATACATTATAAGTGAAATAGTCACCTTGCTTGAGACCCTTTCCAGGATACCAAGAGTCAGTAGCTGAAGTGGCGTGTACGGATTGTATAGCAACAGGCGTAATCAGCAAGAATGCAAAAATTGCGAATACGGTATACTTTCGCATATATCTGCTAGAAAAAATGATCTAGTTAAAGCTTTCAGAAATTGTCAAGTTTACAGTACATGAAAAACCCATCAAATACGCAAATATAGTGGATTCATTTTATCCCGAACATGTGTGAATGCGAAAAAGTGCACATGTACGAAGTCGATTTTAAGCTTGATGGCATGGTAGTAGTTCCAACACACAAGAATTGCGGAGACGCCCTCAATGAAAAACAGGTAGACAAGTTCCAAAAGGAACTGATCAAAACATGGGGCATAAAAGACGAAAACGAAAAGTAAGTTATTCTAGTTTCAAAAAATAAAAGAAAAAAAGGTTCTAAAACCTATATCAGAATGAAGATACGTGTTCTTTGCAAACTGATGCTTTGCAAGTACAATTAGCTTCACAAAGGCATGAGCCTTGCATTTCACAATCGCATTCTGCATTATTTTCTTTGGATGATTCGCATCCACATGCTGCATCGGTCATACTGGGGGGATCCCACGCAGGGTTTTAAAAGTTATCGAAAGGTAGCAATTGGGGGTTTCCCAGTTATGACTGAGTTTTCATATCCCCAAGTATTTCATTTGTAGTTTGTATAAGCATCATAGCTTGACTGTCAATTACCATAGGATCATTTTCCATATCAAGTCCTATTTTTAAAACATGGATAAACTCTGGGTTGCGATGAATCTGATTCTTGATTTTGAGCACGTTATTTCGATTTACATATCCAAGATAAAAGTAGCAATCTGAGAGAAGTGAGTTTTCCACCAAGTACTCGTATTTTTTCTGGATTATCTGGGAATTTCCATTTTTTTCCACCATGTCAGAGAACCCAACAGTTGACTTGACCATCCTTGAGAGCAATGATGTTGATGATCTTTCAATTCCCAGAATTTGGTGAATCATGGAAAACGTTTGGTTTGTCTTGTCTTTTTTCAAGTTCCTCAAGATTTCAAGCATATGAGTTGGACTGGGTCTTTTCAGATTAAGAGAAGATATTGCATCTGCCAAAAAATATGACGCACATTTTATCCAAACACCTGCAAAAGGATCTTTAATTTTGACGCAATCTCTTGCCTTGTTGGCAAAAATTCCTGCATCAACAAGACAGCTTCGCGCATGTGACAAAGAAATTTGTTCTTTCTTTTCTTTTACTTGTGATAGTAACATTCGAAGCTTCCACTGGCTGTCATGGATTACACTCATGTCTTGCAGATGATGTAATGCATCACCGTTAAAGTCATCAAAGGAGCGATGGTATACCTTGATAATATCATCTCCAACATGATGAACTGATTCTCCAGACTGTCCATCAAGCACTGTGATGTCATATTCACAGCATTTGAAATGGGTTCCATCATTTCTACAGCCTCCAAGACCAACAGAAAAATCAGAAAGTGAAAGAATACTAGGAATTTGTTTTACGTCCATGAGAAATCCAAACGAAGATTTTGCTATAAAGTATCAAAGCTGTTAAAATTTACAAATCCATTCAAAGGCAAAACGTTCCTTTAAATTGCTATTCTTTATGGCTTAGCTAAGCTCCTGTGGTGTAGTCCGGCTAAGCATACTGCCCTCTCAAGGCAGTGATCCCGGGTTCGAATCCCGGCGGGAGCACTCTTCATATATTTTGGAATG
>NZ_RCMC01000205.1:0-19073 GCF_011319475.1 Candidatus Nitrosotalea sp. FS | reverse complement strand
TACCACAGAACTATCAGCGTTTTCTGTTACTGAGACTCCACGAATTGAAAATACAGAATCAGCAAAATTCTTTTTCAGATCCTGTGGCATGTCCAATATTGCCTTGTACGTAGACCCGTCACTAGTAGGACAGGTTACTGTAATGGACTCACCGCTTCCATAGGCAAGACAGTTATCATAGGATTTTCCAGGCTGTATTTGAGAACTATCGGTATTTGTGATATGACTTGAATTGGTAGCCTGGACTTCATCTGGCATGACTTGAGGGATTCCATTGTAAGACGCGGCTGCCAATCCCAGAATGAAAAATCCTACTATGGCAACTGCAAGAAATGAGAAATGTATGTGGTTCCTTGATGCTTTTCGTGGTGCAACCTGAACAAGTAATGGTTCTTGAGGCGGTAATGAATTTTTGATACAGTGTGGATGAGGTTGAAGTGAAGTAACATGGCTACACAGTTTACATTTTTTCTGCGTAGATTTTCTGCAGCCAGAGCATACTACATAATTTGCTAGCTCTCCGCNTTTTCGTGGTGCAACCTGAACAAGTAATGGCACTTGAGAAGGTGATGAATTTTTCACACAGTGTGGATGATGTTGAAGTAAGGTAACGTGATTACACAGTTTACATTTTTTCTGAGTAGATTTTCTGCAGCCAGAGCATACGGTATGACTTGCTAGCTCTCCACCACACGTTCTACACGATTCATCAGGCATAAGAATTTGAAAATTTTTATCATAATTAAAGGGTAAGAAGAAATTGTCCTTGTAATTTCTACCTAAGACTTAAATCCAAAAACTGTAAGGCTCTACAAAAATCAAAATTTTATCAGGTCACAGTAAGTGGGATCTGACTTACATTTGTGAGCGGAATTGGAGATGATAGACTGCTCCAGACAAAGACTTCGATGGTATACTGTCCAGTACTTTTTGGAATCCATACTTGAGATGTAGTAAAAGCCTGGCTTGGAAGCATCGCTGCCGAAGTGCTTTCAAAATATTGTGTCTCGCCATTACTGCCTAGTACCTGCACCATATAGGCAAATTTTTGCTCAGATTGACCATTATTTGTAAGCGTAGATTCTATTCCAATTTGTTGGCCAGCGTGAAAACTAGAAACTTTTTGGCCAGAGGTATCCACCATAATAGGTTGAGTCATGGAAATGTTGCTGTCCATAGCCATAGCAGATTGTGAGAATCCAACTAGAGCAAGAACAGATCCAAGTAGAAATAATGTATTCCTCAACAATTTGAGAGAACGGACATAACTATAAAACGATTGCTCATAATTGTTAAGTAGAAACTTTAGTGGTATATCAAATCGATTTTGTAAATTTTAGATTTTTAATCAACAGTTATTCTTTTTATCACAATTTCGTGTCCTTCGTAAATATGTGAAGCGTGGTTTGCCTTGATTATTTCATCCATTTTTTGATCCGTGAAATATTTTTCGTTGTACCTCCCTAGGCTTTTTTTACAGTTAAAACAATAGATCTCCTTAAACTCCACAGTACAAAAAACGATTTTATCGTATTTAAGATTCTATACCTGAAAATCCAGGTTGATCTTTATTTTGATGGAACTGGATTTTTGATACCTTGTAGTAAATCACCTCTCCACGTCGTTCAATTACAGCAATTACTGGTTCCTTTCCCATTGTAGTGATGTCTTCGATTTGTTTTTGTAGCAAACCAATTTTTTCCCTCTTACCTTCAGTCATTCCAAACACAACATACTTGGCACCTTTTTCTCCAAATTGCCCTCGCTCATACACTCTAAAGTCAGAACCAAATCCAAATCCATCTTTTGCTACATATCCTTTTGTTCTCAGGTCTCGATATATGAGAAACTTGGTAAAAGAATCAGGATCAACTTTCATACATTCTGTCATCATAGAATCAAAGTCCACCAGAGTTTTACCTCGGAAGAGTTTGAGTTTGTCAACATAAAGCAAGTACAAGGATTCAAACGGCTTGAGAAAGAATTTCTTTTTCATTTCTTCTCCGAATCCTTTTAGTTCCAAGCTGTGCTGCATGTCTTTGTCAGATACAAGGACGTGATCTTTTACCAGCGTTCCTTCTACCTTGGAATCTAATTCAGACATGAAATTACTGTGAAACGTGTATCAATATAACATTACTTTTCAAAAATTGCCATTTTGCAAAAATCTATTTACAGCGTTTATCCATTATTGTCCTAAATGGCAAATAGATTCTTGGTGTCTTTACTAGTTATAATAGTGATAGCGTCTATTGCATTCAATTACATCCAATATGAAAATACCCAGTATCTTCAGCAGACCATTTCAGAATATAAAAAACAAATCGAAACTGAAAAGGAAACAAAAACTATACCGCCAATTCCTGTTCCAAATCCTGTAAACCAATCAAGTGGAAAAACCACTCCAGTGTATAACGTCAACGATACAAGCTTGAAATCAATTTCTGCCGTAGCGGTAAGGCCAATACTTTCAAGTGATGGGTTTTTTGAAACCACAACATATGCAGGAACTGTCCTAAAGATAACGGTAGAAATTCGTGACGGATCAGGCCTTGTTCTTGTCAATACCGCAATACCTACAGGAGTGGACTTTCAAACTTCGGCAAGAACTGCGGTTATGATAGCACAAAAGTATACCAATTTTGATCTCTCAAAAAAGGACGTGATATTTTCAATCTCATCTGGGAACCAACAGGAGATGCAAGCAGTTGACGGAGGCAGTGCAGGTGGAGCAATGACGGTACTGCTAATATCAGACATTTCTGGAAAACCAATAAACAACAAAGTGTTGATGACTGGTACCATAGAAGATGACGGTTCCATTGGAAAAATTGGTGGCGTGTCAGAGAAGGCAGATGCAGCAGGCAAGTATGGCGCAAAGATATTTCTAGTTCCCTCAGGTCAAGCAATAACCCAAGTGCAGTCTTGTGATGAAAAAAGAGCCGGATCGTTTGTCTATAGAACATGCACGTCACAAGACCAACCGCTTTCAGACTTGACAGAGAAGGAATTTGGTATGAAGGTTATAGAGATAAACAGCATCAGTGATGCATTGAGTTATTTCAATACAAACAGCACGCAGTAAATTACATTTTGTGAACTCACGGTTAAAATATAGGGCATTAATAAACAAAAAAAAGTGTTATTATGCACGGAGCAAATTACCGCGTTGGAAATGGCCAACCATATACAAGAAAGAAGTACATCAAGGGTAAACCACAGATAAAAATTGCAAAGTTTTACGGAGGAAAAAGAGACGGTGATTATGATTTTTGCGTACAGCTCTGTTCTAGCCAAAAGATGCAGATAAGACACATGGCAATCGAGTCAGCAAGATTGTCTGCAAACAAGGCAATAGAGACAGTTACTGGAGAAACTGGTTACTACTCTACACTCAGAGTATATCCACACATTCTTCTAAGAGAGAACAAGATGATCTCAACTGCCGGTGCAGACAGATTGTCAGAAGGAATGAGAGGGGCATTTGGCAAAGCAGTAAGCTTGGCAGCACGTATTGAAATTGGTCAGGTTATCATGGAAGCACATGTCAAGAAAGAACATGTGGATGTAGCAAGAAAGGCATTGCACGGTGCATCTGTGAAATTACCATGCACTCCAATGATCAAAATAATTCCTCTAAAAGCTGCAGCCTAGTCAGATTTTAATAAATTAAGAATCTCTTTTTGCCTTTTGTGTAGAATCTCAAGAAACTCTTCGAATTCTTCATTTGTTGGAGTACGCTTTAGGATTCTTCTGCACTGGTAATAAAATGAGTTGTACAGTCTTCCTATTACAATTCCATAACCAAATGAATCAGGATTGGATTTTAATTCATCCAATGAATTTACGATTTTAAAAATTTCATCTGACTTGTCTGCAACCTCACTTATTTTCTGATTTATTTTTCCTTCTAGTTGTTTATCCACGATATACCATATCACATCATGTTAAAAAATTGTATTCCAAACAGTATCCTTTAATAGACTAATAATTTCTAAATCGGTTAAGCGGTTGTAGTATAGCTTGGTTATTATGCGGGATTGCCAATTCTGCGACCCGGGTCCAAATCCCGGCAACCGCATTGAGTTTTCATTCTATAAACAATTATGATGATGGATCTACTACTTGACCTGCAAACAAGACCAATCCTGTCTGATTATCATATATCAAAAACACAAAAGGATGATCTGCATTAAATTCCAAGGGTTGAACCCCAGCATTTTCACCCATTACTGTCATCATCACTATTGCTGTTGCAGCTGCTGCCTCTGTACCTTTCTCATTTACATCCACGAATGCCTTGTGATATACATTATCAACATACAGATCCTGCGTACCAGTAATTCCTGAAAAATCAGCTATGTTAGGATCAAAAGCCGACGCCATTCCCATTTCTGATAGATTATCCTTGAGTTTGTATGCAGTATGAAGCATAAACTTGGGCATGTGTACTGATACTTCTCGTACTGCAAGACTGTTCTTCCATTGATTTAGTTTATCTGAAGATAATTGATTGGCAAGATTATTCAAGTCCTTGTCCTTTGGCAGAATTATCATCATAGAGAGATTCCCTCCACTGTATGGCATGTCAAGTATCTTCAAGTCATTATCCTCAAGATACTTGAAGCCAGTCTCTACATGCATCATTGGAACTTTGACTGTATTATTTTCAGATGTCGAAAAATTTGCATCAATTGTTTTTGATTCGTCAAACTTGGTCAGCCAAGTTCCCTTGAAATAGACTGCGTCTGTAAGAACAACTCTTGTTAAATCAGTTATAGAATCTTTTGGAAGCAGGTCTTTTATCTTCTGGGCCGTCTTGTCTTCTACCCACTTGTTGATTACATTTCTAGAATCTTCTGGGTTTTGTATGAAATCAAGGTTCTCTGCTTTTGCAGAATAGTATTTTTGTAACGAATCAGAGTACTCTGGCAATATTGGATAGTTTTTTTGCACCCATAACGCATTTGCAATATTTAGAGTATAGTTTGAATTTGGACTGTTTATCTTGGAATCAAGTTCTTTGATAGATTCTCTTTGGATCTGCCTATCTGCAAATCCAAAAACAGACTGGATCTCACTTGCCGTATCTCCCCTTGCTCCTTCGTATGCCATCGAGAATGCATCAGATATGCTGTATGGCGAGAAGAATATGTTGTCTTTATCTTGTTGTGCAATGTTGGATAAAAGGAAAAAGGCAAATGTGTTGCTCNAGGAAAAAGGCAAAGGTGTTGCTTGCGTTTACAGGTCCAGGTGACTTTTGTATAGCATCCTTCACAGAGATCCCATGCGATAGCAGATAAGAGGCAGATGTGTTGCTTGCGTTTACATATGTTGTAACTGTCTTTGGTTCATTTGTGGGTATTTTGTCAGACACCAATGAGACTGTAGAGCTGGCAGAATTTTTGCCGTCGGTTGCAGATATGACATNTGTGTTGCTCGCGTTTACAGGTCCAGATGACTTCTGTATAGCATCTTTCACAGATATCCCATGCGATAGCAGATAAGAGGCAAATGTGTTGCTCGCGTTTACATACGTTGTAACTGTCTTTGGCTCGTTTGTTGGTATTTTGTCAGATATTAATGAAAGTGTAGAGCTGGCAGAATTTTTGCCGTCTGTTGCAGATATTACATATGTACCAAGTGCAACAGATGGAACTGTGACATATTTTTCAAACGNTGCCGTCTGTTGCAGATATGACATAAGTACCAAGTACGACAGATGGAATTGTGACATATTTTTCAAATGATCCTGTTGGCATGAATTTCTGTACCCTGTTGTTGTCAAAATCTGCAACATAGATATCACCAGAATTGTCAAGTGCTACACTTGCAGGATAACTGAAATGAGAGTTATCAGAACCGTAATTGCTTGTAATTCCAAGGGTAGATAGGTATTCTCCAGAGCTAGAAAACTTTTGTATTCTGTGATTATATGTGTCTGCAACATAGATGTCTCCAGAGCTGTCAAGTGCTATACCTTGAGGAGTGTAAAAATGATAATTGTCAGAGCCATAATTGCTTGACATGCCAGTGGGCAAGTATGATCCTGATGCANAGAAGTATCTAGTGCTACACTTACCGGAGTATTAAAATGAGAATTGTCAATGTCTGATTTTCCTGATACTCCAAGTGTCATCAAATATTCTCCAGAGGCCGAGAATTTTTGTACTCTATCATTGCCTCTGTCTACAACATAGATATTCCCAGAACTATCAAGTGTCACACTTTCAGGATAACCAAAATGGTAATTATCAGAACCATATTTTCCTGAAACCCCAAGAGTGGAAAGATATGTTCCAGGACTTGATATCACGTCAACTATTGATCTATCAGGAAGTGTGATTTTAACTGGAGCAGATTGCACAAATCCTTGACCTGATACTTGTATAATGTTTCCAGCATTTGCTTTGTCTGAAGAGAGTGTAATGGAAGGTGTTAAGGTAGAAGAATTTTGATTGGTGTTATTTGTAGATTGAACAGATTGAGAGGTATTTGGTATTGTGTTAGATTCAAGTGTGGTACTTGAGATAAATGCCAGTATTGCAATGACAATTATTCCCATNGAAGGTGTTGCTGTAGAAGAATTTTGATTCGTGTTATTTGCAGATTGAACAGATTGTGGTGTATTTGGTATTGTATTAGATTCAAGTGCGGTACTTGAGATAAATGCCAGTATTGCAATAACAACTATTCCCACAATTATCATAATTGAAAGGTGCAAAGTTTTCATGTTCATGTTGTGTGACATAGTTATTGTTTAAAAAACTGGCGTAGATTTCTTCTAGCACATTGTTAGTCATCTATTTGTGCAATCCCTTTCTGATTATATCCAATGCATTCTGGGCTCTCTCAGGTCTTGGCAGTTGTATCATGAATACATTTGCGCTTCCATACTGAGAATTAGGAGAAGACAATGCAAGCATTGTAGTCTCTGCCAATGCCTCAAAGAAATCTACTGCTTCATTTGCATATATGAGAAATTTTTCTTCAATGTTGCCCTGTGAGAATTGTAACGTAACCCTGACAAAGACATGACCTAGTCCATCTTGCAGTATGTTCAGGTTTGTCTCAACAGAGACAGGTCTTCCCGCTATGTTTTTCATTATGTCATCGAATTTTTTCCCATCGACAACAATGCAAGGCACTTGTTTTCCCTCAAAATCAAATAGACTAACATCTTTGTGTCTTTCCAAGAGAAATTTCTCAAGTTCTTCGCCTGCCATAGAGTAAATGCGTATTGTCTTTTTTAAAAAGATGATCTGTACAAACTAGACAATGCTCAAGGTTTTTGCCAAGAGTTCGATTCTTTCATTGTCTTCTTCTGTGAGTTTTTTGTCATTATACTTGTTATTAAAGTAAATCAAGTCCACTACCTTAGACTTGTCCATGTTTACAACCGTTGCATTGTATGGAGTCTGGATTTTTTTGTTTGTAAGTATGACTAGCTTGTCTACCACGGCTGCTTTTGACATGTCAGAGATTTGTTCAATGTCTGGAATACCCAGTTCATCAGCAATAACTGCCAATCCTATCTTGGATCCAAAGTTGTCTTGATACACTGCATCTAAGAGCAGATTTTTCTTTTCTAGTTTTTGTATCGAGCCCATTTCTTGTGCAAAAACGGTCAGGCTCTTGACTGCATTTTTTATCTCCTTGTTGTTATTTTCACCATTTCTTCGTATTGCCAAAAAGTCAGATATTGGAATATTCATGATGCTTCCTCTCACTCGCAGTCCAGGATATGATTGCTTGATTGCCTCATCAATTACTGATTCATCAATTGTTTTGGAATCTGATTGCATTGCTTTTTCCATTGCTTGGTACAAGATGTTGATGACAGAACGCACGTTTCTAAACTCTGTAAACTCTTCATACAAGACATGGATCTTTTCATTTAGTTCTTGTTGTTCTTTGACTCCAAACTTGTTATTTTTGTCGCTGTGTGTTATGTACTCGGTGACAATCTCTGCAAGTTCATCTTTAGAGTTTGATCCTGCCAAGTCTATCTTGTAATTTGCCTTTTCTAGCCTATCAAACACAGACGGATTGGTATTTTGAATCTCCAAGTAACCTGAAGGTGTGGATATCAATAGTAATACAGACGCTGGAAGATGTGCGTTTATGACTCCCTTGATAAATTCAATTGAATCCTTGTTTCCATCAAGCTCATCCATTTCAAAGACAAGAACTTTGCCCAGGAATCTATGAGTCAATTTAGAGATAGATGACAGCATTCCAATCAAGGTCTCTAGATTTTTGACTTCGTCAAAAGAGTTTGAGATGACATTTTTAATCAATATTGATTCATGGTACTCAAATTTGTGGACCAAAAAGGCAGTCAGGTTTTCTAAAGATACAGATTGTTTTCCCCTGATGATGTCTTCGGTCTTTTCTTTTATTGTCATTCCAGTCAGTTTGTTTACAAAGGAGTAGTCAAGTGCCTTTTTAGCAGAATTGTCTCCTTGTTCTGCGTTTTCCCTCAGATAATTCAAGAATTTTTCTCGTAATTGTACAAAGAACTCGTTGTCAAATCCCTTGAGTATTGCATCGTATAATCCAGAAACAGTCTTTGGTGATATAGTGGACAGGTCAATGTAGGAGCATTCTGCATTGTATCGTCCTTTGAGGCTCTTGACATGCAAGGACAGGTGAGTCTTGCCAGAACCTACATCTTGTACAACTGTAATTACACGAAAATCATTATTTTCAGCAGTCTTGCCTTCTACTTTTCTATTTAGCTCCTTGATACACTCTAGTATTGCAGCCTTTGCTTCCTTGTGTCTTTTTCCTCCAAGTATCTTGGCGTCTTTTTCAGTTGGGGTCGGGCTGCTTGGATATGGATTTAGTTCTAAATTATATGGATACATTAGATGTTCCTCACATAACCGTGAACTAGTCCGCGCATTACAATTCCCTCTTGTCCTCCAGATGATACTTCGTATCTATCATGATGATTCTCAATCAAATTTGTTGCCATTTGGTAGAATTTTTCCTTGGACAAGTTTTGATTTTCACAAACTTTCTCTCTGATTTTATCAAATGGAACCCATCCTATTGATGTCGATGATTCATTTAGTGAACTGTTAAAGACTCCTTCAAAGTCATCATGTTTAGAACCAGTTTCCCTTAATGAGGCTCGCTCCAACTCTTCTTGCAGAACGTCTGCATGTGCTTTTACTTTGGCAATTGATTGGTTTACGCCTGCAAACATGTTAAGCATTAGTTTGAATTTTGGATCATTTTGTGTTACATGCTGGACATAATTCTCGCTTGTCCAGACAAAGTATGCCACACCCTTTTTCTCGATAAAGATCTGTTCATTTGCCTGTAATTCCTCAAGGATACCGTCACATGTCTTTCCGAATACCTTTTTGAGGTCAGCCTTCTTTACCCCAGTTATTCCGGAAGACCTGATTTTATCGAGTATCTCGTCTTTCACAGACAAGGCTCTACAAAATTTTATTTAATATCCAAGGTGATACAGGATAACAATTTGGTGAAGATTTGTTACCTCTGGAACAAAGAGAGACAGAAAATACACCAGAGTGTCTCACACAAGGATCAGTCATAATATATGGCATAGCAAGATAGGATGTCTGCAGAATGATGATTGGGTATACTGATTTCATGATGAATTATACCTGGGGTATCTGACTGCTTGAAAAATACGAGTTTGCCTCAAGGGTTAAATCTCAAATGGCACATAAAGGAATCAATGAGTGACCCGTGGAAAGACAAACTGACTTCGGACCAATATTTTGTGTGTAGAATGAAAGGCACAGAACCACCATTCACAGGAATATATCATGATGCAAAGGAGAAGGGAGTTTACAAATGCCTATGCTGTGGAATCGANCAGAACCTCCATTTACAGGAATATACAATGATTCAAAGGAAAAGGGAGTTTACAAGTGCCTGTGCTGTGGAATAGAATTATTCAGCTCTGAGACAAAATTTGATTCTGGAACAGGATGGCCAAGTTTTTGGAAACCAATTGCAGACAATGTAAAAGAAGACAAGGATACTAGCCACGGCATGTTGAGAATCGAGGTATCATGCAAGAATTGCGGATCACATCTTGGACACGTCTTTGATGATGGTCCAAACCCAACAGGCTTGCGATACTGCATAAATTCCGTCTCACTAAAACTTGAAAAATAAATCAGACAACTGGTAATAGCAAAGTTACCTCGTTATTAATAGTACCGTATGATACCGTAATGTATGTTAAATTGTGAGTTTTGTCCAAAACAGTTCTTTGAGACTGCAAACGGCTTGGTAGCAAAGACATTTCATGAGAGCCTACACGATCCAGAGTTAGTAAATAACTAATCTGGTTCTTTTTTTGTACCATAAGAAATCAAACCCTAACTTTTTTATCGGTTGCCTCCATTCTAATTGAAAGTGGCAAAATCAAAACGTACAGAATCAAAACCAAAAGAGTCTACACATGACGTTGTCAAAAAGATGTCATCAATCTCAGACGCTACCAAGATTCTGGCTTCTGAAGTAAAAACAATGTCAAAGATATTTGTAGAAAATCAAAAGATATTGGTTTCTCTTAAAGACATGATATCATCTGTAAATTCATCATTAGATCAGATTCAGAAAAATTCAAGACAGATGAATATCATTGAAGAAGATACACAGCGCTTGTTCTCTGGAATGAGTCAAGTCAAGGCACATTCGAACTTGATAGACAAGATAAACAACCAGATAAACAAGCTCCAAGACCACGTAGAGAAGATTCGCGACAAGCAAGAGTCAATGCCAGATACCAACAAAATAATGCAAAGCATTGCAGACAATATCGATTCCACTAGAAACAATACAAAAATGATAATGCACGTATCAGAAAAGACTGAGAAGGTACGTGAAGAAGTCAAAGATGCCATGAGCCGTACAGAATCACTTTCTAGCTTACATCAAGAGATTGAAGAAGTAAGACAGAGTACAAAAGAGATATCTTCCAAGACTGAAAAAATGTCAGGACTGGAAGAGAGTATATCCAATCTAAAAAGCGAGATAGGAACCATTGGCTCAAAGACAGATGCCATACCAGGCCTGAATTCTGAGATAAGAAACGTCGGCTCTGAGATTGATTCATTGATTAAAAAAACAGAGTCTCTATCCATGCTTGGAAACGATATCAGAAACATCAATTCAGAGTTTACCAGTTTCAGGGAAAACATGTTAGGTAAGAACCAGAATCTTGATGAGAAGATAGCAGATTTTGCTGAATTGCTGAACAAAAACTCGGCATCAATCTCAGAGTTTAACAAAAAGACATACGAGATATCTCAGCAGTTACAAGATATTCGTAGTGTCACCCACAAGACATCTCAGAATACTTCACACGAAGTCATGGGATTGTTACGCCTCTCAGAGTTCCAATCAAACATCAGAATGCGTTCTGAATCAAAGTATGGCACACTAGAAGATATCGAAAAAATGACAGGTCAGACAAAAGACATGATAAATCTATTTGATAGAATTTCAATCGAGGTAGAAACAAAGATGCCATTGCCTTTTGAGGTAAAGCAATGGAGCATTGCAAAGATTTTAGATTGTGCAGACAAGTGGGAGATAAGATTTACAGATGTATTCAGACTTTTGATTACAGAACTTGGCTCNACGTACATGTACGGTGTTGCATCAAGCAAGTTGAATACTAACGCAATAGCTTGGGAATGAACATTTAGCATGCCANAGACAAGTGGGAGATAAGATTTACCGAAGTATTCAGACTTCTAATAACAGAGCTTGGTTCGGATATTGTAAAAGAAGCAATCAGAATGGAACANAGACAAGTGGGAGATAAGATTTACCGAAGTGTTTAGACTTCTAATAACAGAGCTTGGTTCTGACATAGTAAAAGAAGCAATCAGAATGGAGCAGGTCCGTGATCTTTTCGGAATACGTGCAGTCGATGAAATAAGACGCGAATTAAATATTACCTAGTCTTCGTCGGTTTTGTCAAGAGACTGTTTCTTCTTTTTCAATAAAGCAAAGATTCCAATAATTACTGCAACCCAAATGCTTCCAAACAACATGTTGGAGACACTAACGTACATGTACGGTGTTGCATCAAGCAAGTTGAATACTATGGCAGTAGCTTGAGAGTGAATGTTCAGCATGCCGGTATGAAATGCTGCAGTGTCAGGCGAAGTGGTTGAGATCTTATCAACAGTAGACGACATTGTACTAAGATCTTGCTGCATCATTCCAAAGTCTGTGTCTTCTGTAGGAAATATCCAAACAGGGTTTCCAGATTTTGGAAGAAGCTGCTGTACTGTCTTGATATCATTAGAGATGGCTTGAGGATCAGATGTAGCCTGGATTCGAACTAGAATTCCACGGGACTGATCAAGTGGGTATATGGTACTGCCATACTCTTCAAAGGCCAATACCACACCGACTACGATCAATGCAATGATTCCTGCTAACGCGATTTTATAGTAATTATTTGCCATTTTTTCTGCCTTTGATTCGACTCTACCTCTTGATTTGCCTTTTTTAAACGTTGAATGTGATATGCTAAGATATGCAATGTAAAGAAATCCAGCTGCCTGAATTCCAATTATTGGCACAAATACGGGATTACCAGAAAATATTGCAATAAACATGCCAAGTATTCCATATACACCAAAGAATATCTCAAGAAGAGTAGTTTTTGTAAATGGTAAAGCATATGCCTTGTCCCTCCAATCATCATCATTTTTTATTATTCCAAATTTTGGAGTACGCAAAAACTCATTTCTTTTTCCAAAGAGCGCGTCAAAGACTGCAACGGTATTGTTGACAGACATACCAGCAGAGTAGATTATCAAATACAGGTACGAGATTGTCTTTGACCGCCATTTTTTTTCATACATTTGTTTGATAACCATGACGTATGCAACAGGTCCCATTGCCAGATACGCAATTATTGTAAGTGCAGGCAACCCGTTTATGATATAGAGATTTATTTTTGAAGCCAAAAGTATTGGCAAAATCAGAAATTGTGCAAGAACCATCGGATGCACAATGTGTCTTGTAAGTTGAATAAACGCCTGGATCTTGGTATCAACTGGCAATTTCTTTATTGCAACAGAGCCAAGTAATTTTACAGCACACTGTATCGAACCTTTTGCCCATCTGAACTGTTGCCTTTTTGCAGAGTTCATTTGTACCGGAAGTTCTGCGTCTACTACAATATCAGGAATAAAGACACACTTCCAGCCTTTCATTTGTGCTCTATAGCTTAGGTCGAGATCTTCGACCAGAGTAGCAATGTGCCACCCTCCAGAATCCTCGATACATTGCCTTCTCCAGATACCTGCAGTACCATTGAAACTCATAAAGAGATGAGAGTTACTTTTTGCCTTTTGTTCCACCAGAAAATGAAAGTCAAGGCTTAGTGCTTGAGCTTTTGTAAGAGGTGAATATTTTTCATTTACGTGACCCCACTTGCATTGTACCAGTCCTACATCCGGAGTGCAGAAATAAGATAATGCTTTTTTGAGAAACCATGTTGGCGGTATAAAATCAGCGTCAAAGATTGCAACAAAGTCGCTTTTTGTAAATTTCATTGCGTTTCGAAGCGCACCTGCCTTGTATCCCTTCCTGTCAGACCTTCGCACATGTTGTATGTCAAATCCCTTTTGCTTGTAATCTGAAACTAGATTCTCAAGCAGATCGTATGTTTCATCAGTGGAATCATCTAGTACCTGGATGCATAGCTTGTCTTTTGGATAGTCTAGTGCACATACTGCGTTTACCAATCTTGAAGCAACATATTTTTCGTTGTATATTGGAAGTTGAATTGTTACAGTCGGAGTTTCTTTGAAGGTTATAGAATTATTTTTTTTCTGGCGCCTTGCAATTACTACAAGATAGTAAAAGTTGCATGTATAGAGCGTAATTATCATTGCAATCCAAATGAAAATGTTCCACAGAAATCCAGTTAGCGGATTAGGAAGTGTAGCATGTGTAAACATTTGGAATTTTTCAACTCTACAGTCTTTATAGCCGTACCGCTAAAATTTGGCTTAACCTTTCTTTGATATTTTTATTGCCTGAACAGGGCATACGTTTTCACATGCTAGGCAAAATATACAATCAGGTTCTCGTGCCATCAATGGTTTTTTATCAGAAGCTGGATGACCTGCAAACTCGGCCCACTCGTAAACTTTTACAGGACATGCATCGATGCATGCACCATCTCCTACACAGATATCATAATCAACTGATACAAACTCTCCCCAGATTCCAAGTATCTCATTACCCTTTCTATGACCGAATACCTTTATCTTGTGACTAGATGGAGCAGTAAAAGTTTCAACAACTTTGAGTTTTGATTTAAAGTCAACATCAATTGGACCTGGTTTTGCACCAGAAGGTGTTTCAGGTTCTGCTTCTGCTGCCACCTGTTGCCCTGGTTGAGGAGCTGCAGGCTTTGGTTTTGGTTTTGCATTAGGAACTATCTGAGCTAATGGTGTTAGTTCTTCCAGTGCCTTGAGAGCTTGTTCTGGTGTTAGCTGTTTTGTTTTTACGTCATGCTCTACCATTTTATCTGCAAGANTTAGTTCTTCCAGTGCCTTGAGGGCTTGTTCTGGTGTTAGTTGTTTTATCTTTACGTCATGCTCTACCATCTTGTCTGCAAGTACACTATTTCGCAAAATGGTATCAATTATCATCTTTGCATTTGTATCTGCTTTCTTTCTATAATGTTCAACCCACAGACCATCACCATATTTTTCAACTGGATACACTTGGTATATCATATCTACAACTTCTNCTATTTCGCAAAATGGTATCAATTATCATCTTTGCATTTGCATCTGCTTTCTTTCTATACTCTTTAACCCATAGACCGTCGCCATATTTTTCAACTGGATATACTTGGTATATCATGTCGACCACTTCGCCAGTTACAATCTCGACTTGAACTTCAAGATCTATTGACTTGTATCCACTATCATCTGGGTCCGGCATGTTTTCTTCTTTCCAGCGATATGTAGCGTAAATCCTGTCAGCAAATTTATCCATCTCAAAGACTTTCTTGAATCCAGATACGATAGAATCAATTTCATAAGTATCTTCAAGTTTTACTGGAAGACGATAAAGACCAAGTTTGTAACTGTGTAAAGGATAGACTCCTCTTTTTGATGTGCCTGATTGAACTGTATACACTTTATCCTTTAGCAGGAGTGACATCTGATTGTTATAATTAAAAAAGAGTTTAAAAATGCTTCTTAATAATCAGGGCAAGTCTCTTCTCGGATCTTTCGGTATCTCTGTTCCATCTCTGTTGCATGCTCAAGGACTTTATCAAATCCGTACGTATCCTTTGGAAAATACCAGCGTATTCCCACCTTGTGCCCAATTCCATCCATATCGTATATCATTCCCCTATCAGAGGATACACCATACTTTTCATCAACCGATCTCTCTTGTGAGGTAAGACCGCGTTTTGTCTTGTCTTCCATTATGAAATAAACTGGATCGTCAAGTATTGCATAGAATATACCTTTTTTTAGAATTGGCAGTTCTGGATTATCGTTATTTTTCGATTGGGTTTCCAATCATATTACCCCATTCAGTCCAGGACCCATCATAGTTTCTAACTTGAGGATATCCAAGAAGATATTTTAGAACAAACCACGTATGTGAAGATCTTTCTCCAATTCTGCAGTAACATATGACATCCTTGTCAGGTGTGATGCCTTTTGATTCGTAAACTTTCTTGAGCTCTTCTACGGATTTGAAAGTGCCATCGGTGTCATTTACTGCACTTGCCCAAGGAATGTTGTTTGCATTAGGAATGTGTCCTCCTCTCTGAGCATGCTCCATTGGATACTCGGCAGGTGCAGTTACCTCGCCTGAGAATTCTTTTGGTGAACGTACATCAACTAGAACTGTATCTTTTTTGTCAAGTGCTCGTCTTACATCAAAGAGATATGCACGGAGTCCTTCATTTGGTGGCTGTGCAACATAGTTTGTCTTTTGTATTTGTGGTTCGTCTTTTGTGTAGGATCNTTGTGGTTCATCTTTTGTGTAAGGTTTGTTTTCAATCTCCCATTTTTTTCTTCCACCATTCATGATTTTTACATTTTCATGTCCATAATACTTGAATATCCAAAATACAAAGGCTGCAAACCAATTGTTAAAGTCACCATACAAAATAACTTCAGACTGGGCAGTTATTCCATTTCTTGACAGCAAGTCTTCAAACTGNTAGTCCTTCGTTTGGTGGCTGTGCAACATAATTTGTTTTCGGAATTTGTGGTTCATCTTTTGTGTAAGGTTTGTTTTCAATCTCCCATTTTTTTCTTCCACCATTCATGATTTTTACATTTTCATGTCCATAATACTTGAATATCCAAAATACAAAGGCTGCAAACCAATTGTTAAAGTCACCATACAAAATAACTTCAGATTGTGTAGTTATTCCATTTCGGGATAGCAAATCTTCAAACTGTGATTTGCTGATGATATCTCTAGTAATAGGATCATTGATGTCTCTTTTCCACCAGATGAGACTTGCCCCCTGGAGATGTCCTTGTCTGTAGGCATTCTCTGGGTCATAGTCGACTTCAACAATTTTAAAGGATTTATTGCTCAAGTTCTTTGAGACGGTTTCTGTATCTACTAAAACTGGTTGTGCATAATTCATTTTGTCTCTATCATACTAGACTTGGAAGGTTCTTAATATTTTATGCTCAACAGATGCTTTTTAAGTGAAATTAAAATTAGTAGTTTTGCTTGGATCTTCACAATGTTGCACTTGTAAGCAAAGTTGGTTCAAAAGAATCTGAGGATGCGGTAAAAAAAGTTGCCAAAAAATTGCTTGCGAAAAAAATCAAAGTGTATACAGTTTCACCAGTAGAAGTAGACGGAGCCAAGAAGATAAACGACATAGAAGATCTCAAGACCACAAAACTAGATTTGACAATCACACTTGGCGGAGACGGAACAACTTTACGAACTTTTAGGTATCTAGAAAACGAAGTTCCAAATCTTGCAATAAACGTAGGAGGGAACAGAGGCATATTATCAGAGATAACGCTGCCTGAGATTGACACTGCCATTGAGCAGATCATTGCAAACAAGATTTTTTTTGACAAGCGAACTAGAGTAGTTGCGTCTTGCGGAGGACAAGATTTTCCCCCAGCGCTAAATGAAATTTACATCAATAGACAAAATTTAACAAAGACATCGTTGTTTGAGATCAAATTTCAAAGTGATAAAGTAACACAAAAAATGGATGGAGTAATTGTTGCAACACCAAGCGGTTCCACTGGACATTCCTATTCTTTGGGAGGTCCAATTCTTCATGAAAGTCTAGATGTTCTTATCATAACACCTGTTGCTCCAGTCAACAAGTTGCCATCAATTGTAGTTCCTGATGAAAAAATTGAGATCCACAGTAGTCATGATTCCAACATAATCATGGATGCTCAAGTGATCAAAACTGCCAGATTTGATGAGGTGATTACAATAAGAAAATACAAAAAACATGCAGTATTTGTAAGACTGAAAAAACAAGGTTTGAGACAGATGAGCAAGCTTGGTTTCTAGAATCTTAGATGCCACATCATTTTATGCAGGAGTGCCATTTTCGTCTCAAGAGCAGAGCTTTACAACTCCGCTAGTCTTTGAAGAAATAAAACACATAAAAAAAAGTCATGATGCAGTACAAACACTAATCGATTTAGGCAGATTAAAGATTGTAGAGCCAGAAGAAAAATTTCTCAAATTTATTTTGGACGAGTCAAAAAATACAGGAGACTTGTCTGAGCTATCAAAGGAGGACATGTCAGTGCTTGCACTGTGTGTTCAGCTCAAGGGTGAGCTAGTAACGGATGATTATACGGTATCAAACGTTGCAAGGCACCTAAATCTCAAAGTCATTCCAATAATGACCAAGGGAATATCCAAGGTCTTGGACAGTGTGTACTCGTGTCCTGCATGCAACAAGAGTTTCAAAAAAATGTCTGATTGTCCCATTTGCGGTAGCAAACTAAGGAAAAAATCAGCTCAGAGAAAGTCAAAGCCAGTCGGCAAAAGAGCCATCGTATAGATTTACGTTTTCACTTCATATCATGAAAAGCCATTGAGGGGTTTTGTTCACTTAGTTTAGTTCCCCACTTTAAAACAAGAACAAATTGATATAAGAAATTCGAGCCCTATAGTTACCGCCAGAACAGTTGTAGTGGGATTGTCCCGGATTTTTATTTCAGCATCTAATCACAGAAGCTCAAGTATGTGACTTTACCTTATTCTACATATCCAGCAAAGATAAAAGTAAACAGAATATAAGATAGACATGAAGTATGTAGCCTTGCTACGCGGCATCGGGCCGAGTAATCCGAATATGCATGGATCTAAATTAAAGCGTGTGCTGGAAGACTTGGGTTTTAGTAACGTCATGCCAGTTATCTCCAGCGGTAATGTGATTTTCGAATCCGACTCCAAAGATACTGCGAAACTAGAAGAGACTATTCAAAAAGATTGGCCTGAGAAGTTGGGCTTTTCTAGTACTACGATTGTCCGTAGCCAGAGACAGTTGCAAGCTTTGGTCGATAAAAATCCATCCGGGGTGCCAAGCACAGTCGCACATCTTATCTTTTGGTAACTTTCTTTAAGCATTCACCGAAAGCCTCGCTGACAAAGCNAGAAGAGATTATTCAAAAAGCTTGGCCTGAGAAGTTGTGTTTTTCTAGTATTACAATCATCCGCAGCCAGAAACAGTTGCAAGCTTTGGTGGATAAAGATCCATACCGTGGCGCCAAGCACAGTCACACATCTTATCTTTTGGTAACTTTCTTCAAACACGCCCCAAAAGCTAAGCTGACATCAAAGTCAAATTTTTATAGCGACCACAAGGTTAACTCCCTTTGCAGTATNCTTTGCAGTGTAATAGATACCACGGTAGGCAAGACATCTGATTTTATGGTCAAACTCGATAAACAGTTTGGTAAAGACGAAATCACTTCGCGCACCTGGTTGACCATTCACCGCATCCTAGCCAAAATGGAATAACCATATCAAAAAAGGTTTCATTATCACAGTATTATTTTAGATTC
>NZ_RCMC01000134.1 GCF_011319475.1 Candidatus Nitrosotalea sp. FS | reverse complement strand
GGCTTGGGCTTGTCAATACAAAATATTATCTGGTCTGCAGTAACAGAGCCAAGATGCGTGTAGACTGTATGGCCCTTCCAGTAAAGCACTTCGGATGATTCAAAAATTTCTATGCCATTATCTAAGAGGACCTGCTTGATCCCTTGCGCATACAAGAGAGGGTTTACACCATATGTTCCCGAATATCGAATCGCCCCAGAATAAGCATCTGATCCAATGACAGAAGATACCTCAGATTCTGTGTATACCTTACTTGGATACCCAAGTTTTTTGCGTGACTCTACCTCTTCTTGCACATCTTTCCATCCGCTTGCTCCTTTTCCAAGAAATAGACAGTCTTGTACTTGCAGGTCACATTCTATCTTGTGTTTTTTTATATTGTCAACCATTATCTCCACTCCTTTTGCTGCAACCCCCCACAAATCCCCGGCACCAACTGTACCATACTTTCGCAACAATTGAGATAGTTCAAGCTCGCTGTCAGGAGTTAGGAATCCAGCGCTTTTTCCAGTAGAGCTTCCGCCACAAATATTCTTGTCAACTAGTACAACTTTTTTTCCCGATCCTATTAGGCAAAGTGCTGCAGATAGGCCTGCAACACCTGCGCCAACTATTAGAACATCGGTCTTTATGTGA
>NZ_RCMC01000052.1 GCF_011319475.1 Candidatus Nitrosotalea sp. FS | reverse complement strand
CAGCGGTCCTGCCTCCAAGTCAAAGGACGCTCTGGCTTCCAGTTCGCTGAGAGCGGCAAGTTCCGCTTCCACCTCGCTGTGGCCGCGCAGGTCGTGTTCCAGGAGACGGAAGCTGCTCTCTTCGACCGCGCCTATCTCCTGCACCGGTTCTCCGTCGAGGAAGGCGAAAGTGGTGTGCAGCACTTCATGACGAACCAATATCCGGCCCAGCGCCCGGCGAAGAGCTGTGCGGCTGAGATCGCCCTTCAGATGCAGACCGAACGGGATGTGATAAGCCGCGTTCCCCCCTTCCATCTGCGCCAGGAACCACAGCCGCTGCTGCGCAAACGACAGCGGCAGACGCCCGCTTCGTTTTGCCGGCATGATGCGCGAAAGTTCGGCATGTGCCGCACCCTGGAGATGACGAGCTAGATCGGCCAACTCGGCATGCGCGAACAGATCGCGGTTCGCCACTTCCACACTCAACACTTGCTGCAGGCGGCTGACGACCCGCACGGCCAGCAGGGAGTGTCCGCCCAGCTCGAAGAAGTTATCGTGGCGGCCCACCTTCTCCAGATGCAATACCTCGGCCCACACCTCGGCCAGCTTTGTTTCCATCTCGTCTACCGGTGCTTCATACCCACGCAC
>NZ_RCMC01000268.1 GCF_011319475.1 Candidatus Nitrosotalea sp. FS | reverse complement strand
CATTCCAAATTATTTGGAGGAGAATAAAGAACTAACTGATAGTAAAGCCAATTGTAATGGAGTTCAATGCATTTGCAACAATCTCATATGTGTTACAAAAGATACCATCATCAAGAGTTACGAAGGATATTTTGGTTTGGGAATTGGATTCATTTTATCAGGTAGTATAATTTTAGTTATTTTTAGAAAGTGGATGATATGAGAAAATTATCAATTGTTGGAATTATCCTCATCATAGTTGGTAGCATATTTTTTGTACTAAGTGGTGTTTATTATCAAATATATCAAGATGACATACAAAAGATGAAGACTACGCCTGTAAAAGCAGGCAGTAGTAATCCCTTCATTAGTCATGTTCCTGACATTTTAAGTCCAGAACATGATGTAATTCCTGGGTTAATTTTACTCCCAAGTGGCATTGTGATAATGATTATTTCAAGAAAGTGGCAAAAATGAAAAAGAAGTTTGTAATCATCACCGCTATAGGAATTTCAATATTCTTGGCATTTTGTTTTCTAATTCCTGTTACCCAACCAATTGGAATCATGTGTCATAGTAAAGAACCTGTACAAAATGAAGGATCATTTGGTTACGTAATACGATTTACTGTGTTTGGGTATGTGGAATTTCTTTTAAACAGTGGGTCT
>NZ_RCMC01000191.1 GCF_011319475.1 Candidatus Nitrosotalea sp. FS | reverse complement strand
AAAAAATAAAACCTGATGTTGTTATAGTTCCAGGCGATACTAGATCAGCACTTGGTGCAGCACTTTGTGCAAACAGATTGGGAATGAAAGTAGCACATGTAGAAGCAGGAGCAAGAAGCATGGAATTTGATATGGAAGAGGAGATAAACAGGAGAATAATAGACCATTGTTCAAATATTCTATTTGCTCCAACAAAAAATTGTTACAATAACCTAAAACATGAATCAGTTATTGGCTCATCATATCTTAGTGGTGATACAATGTACGACGTATTTCTCCAATTCAAAAAAATTTTCAATCTCCAAAGACATGATTCCAAGTACATACTGATGACAATTCACAGAAAAGATAACATCGAAAACAGAGAAAAAATCAAAAAAATTCTAGAACTAGTTAAAACTGTACACGANCAGTCCTTTGGTTTGAAACTTGACGGTATCAATACAATAGAGCCAGTAAAATATTCCAAGATGTTGCAGTTGCTTTCAGGAGCAAGCTTACTCATAACAGACTCTGGGGGTCTTCAAAAGGAGGCATATTGGACAGAAACTCCATGTGTTACATTACGCAAAAGTACTGAATGGACTGAGACTTTGGATCAAAAACACAACGTCTTGTTAAGCAAGCTATCAAGTTCTAGTAGTAATAT
>NZ_RCMC01000088.1 GCF_011319475.1 Candidatus Nitrosotalea sp. FS | reverse complement strand
GTTGTTGCCTGAATCTGCAACCCATAGATTTCCTGCAGAGTCAAAAAAAAGAGCCTCTGGAGCATTTAGTGATGATGCAGTTGGGAGAGCTGGAACTTTATTTGATTTAAGATCAGTTTGACCAATAACTGTTGTTGCAGGAGTACCATTTGTACCAAGGTTGGTTTGGGGATACATCAATATGCGGTTGTTGCCTGAATCTGCAACCCATAGATTGCCGCTAGTATCAAATGTTATTGCACTTGGCTCATCAAGTGAAGCAGCTGAACTTGCAGCATTATTNTAAGATCAGTTTGACCAAGAACTACAGAGGCACCTGCACCTAATACCCATACATTTACTTGGGTAGTAGTTGGAGTTACTTTTGTAGTTGTTGCTGTAATTGCCAGTGAAGAAATAGTTTTACCTCCAGTCTTTAACACTGCAAAGTCATTTGTATTGAATATCTGAGTCCCGTTTGCAGTCACACCTGCAGGCGTAAATGTCTTGGTTGAATTATCACTCATTGTTGCCACAATTTGTATGTTAACTGTACCAGAATCATAGTTAGACCATGTTACTTGAATTTGTGTTGGATCTATTTGAGTACCAATTTTTGGAGTTAAGGTAACGGGATTACCATAATTACCTGAAATACCCAATGTTGGAG
>NZ_RCMC01000060.1 GCF_011319475.1 Candidatus Nitrosotalea sp. FS | reverse complement strand
TGCATGGCTTGCAGAATCTATAGGTACATTTTGTCTAGTGTTCTTTGGACCCATATCAATTACATTATCCGTTATAGCTTTTGGAAACGGACAGCTAACTCCTCAAGCAATACTGATGATAGCATTTGCTCATGGAGCTGCAATAGGGTTGATGGTGTATGCATTTGGTCACGTGTCAGGTGGTCATTTTAATCCGGCAGTAACTTTGTCATTTCTTGCTACAAAAAGAATCAGTGTCAAGGAGGCTATTGCGTATATCGTATTCCAATTAATTGGAGCCGTGGTAGCAGCCGCTGCAAACAAGGCCATATTACCAATGAGCGAACAGGTCAAATACGGGGTTCAAACAGGCCCAAGTGCTCTGATTGGAAATAGTGTGACTTCTGGACTTGCAGTAGAAATTATTCTTACATTCTTCTTGGTGGCAACTATTTTCATGACTGTATTACATAAAAAAGCAGCTGCAGGCTTGTATGGATTTGCAATAGGTGGTATAATATTTCTTGANACGTAATTGGTGTTCCATTAACTGGGGCCAGCATGAATCCTGCAAGAACATTTGGCCCTGCATTGATTTCTGGCTTTTGGGATTATCATTGGATGTATTGGGTAGGACCAATAGTTGGTGGTGTAATAGCCGGTTTGATAATGAA
>NZ_RCMC01000294.1 GCF_011319475.1 Candidatus Nitrosotalea sp. FS | reverse complement strand
TTGTCAATTTACCGTTGTGGTTGAACATGAAAGTGGTCAAGTTACCGATTAGGTTTTGCATTCCCAATCCAGTACCAGCTTCGGCGTCTAATCCGCCGTTTCNTCATTGTCAAGAATACTTGAGAGTTCATTGGATAGGTTGCCCTATCTGTTGTAACTGAAATCAGGTTTTGTGGAATTCTGTCAAAGGTCAAGTTGACGACTTGGTCGCCACCGTTCTTTTGATAGTCCACTGTTACTGTACTTGGAATTGCAGAGAAGTCATAGAGCTGAATTACTGGCCATACTTTTGCGTATGTGCTAGTAGAGGGTGCGTTAAATCCAAGAGGATTGCCGTTAAGAGTTTTGTTTTGTCTTACGACATGTTCCATTTGGTATGAAATCGCTGGAGCTGCTCCACTATTCGAACAGGATCCTAGAGTACTAGTTGAAATGGTACCAGTAGTACCGATTGCGTTAGTACCTGTGATATCTGTGTGATTAGTTGAACCAAATCCACCTCTTGCTATTGTGAATCCTTTAGTGTCCACGTAGTTTACACCAGTTGCTGGGGTAAAACTACTAGTTGGACTACAGAATCCTCCAAAGTTCAGTCCTTTACCAGCTAATGCTGCAGTGTTACCTGCTGCCATTGCTTGATTTCTATCTGCAAAGTACGCA
>NZ_RCMC01000095.1 GCF_011319475.1 Candidatus Nitrosotalea sp. FS | reverse complement strand
CTTTCCCTCTTTTTCCTTTTTATCTTAAAACAACTGCTAACGAAAGTTCTAGATTTTAATTCAAGATTCAAAATCTGTGCTTTACATCTAGCTATATGTATAAACACAAATACCTGATACAGATTAAAGTTTGTAGGGACTGTCAGATGTATGGTTTGAGACTCGTTATTTTTTGCACAATAGGTCTGTGCATTGCAAGTCTATCACTTTGCTATAATGCATATGGACAATCAACTTCATATGATATTCCAAACAATCCTGGAGGCTATCTTACTGTTGTATCAAATACAGAAGGAAACGAGCAGACCCTCCACTTGCCGATAAAAGATCTTCTCTTTAATGTTATTCCGCATAACGACGCAAGTGGAAATTTGATCTCAATGTCTTTAGAATTAAAACCTGAACTAAATAATTTGTACAAGGATGTGGGATTTCTTGATAAACCACGTGATACTGTATTCATTTACCCAAGTTTTACACAGGCAGCATATGGCAAGGATGGATTTTATGACTATTACAATAAAAAATGCGATACTAAATGTCTGACAGTGAATATACCTACTGGTGTGCATGGCATACAAGCTTCAAGCATTGCTGGAGCACTGGTGCTCAAATCATTAAATTATGCGTATCTAAAAGATGAAGATGTAGACAAAAATCC
>NZ_RCMC01000150.1 GCF_011319475.1 Candidatus Nitrosotalea sp. FS | reverse complement strand
AAATTAGATCAGTTAGAAAAAGTCATCGAATATGAAGCAAAAAGACAACATGGCCTAAAAATTATTGCAGAAAAACTACAGACGCTCAAGATAGAAAAAATCACCAAAGAAAAAGATGTAAGAGACATATCAAACATATTCAAAAGCTGTAAATCAAAAATTATTCAGAAATCTCTTTCAGAAGGCTCCTCAATCAAGGCAATGAGAATCAAAGGTTTTTCAGGAATGTTTGGATGGGAACCATATCCAGGAATAAGATTAGGAAAACAACTGGGTGAGCTGGTTAGATTTTTTGGGTTGGGTGGATTGTTTCATTCTGATGAACTACCAAATTATGGCATAGAAGAATCAGAAATTCAAGAAGTAAAAAATATACTTGAGATAAAATCTAATGACGCGTTTATTATCGTGGCTGGAAATGAAAAAAAACTAGACATTGTAATAGAATCCATCATAAAACGAATTGAAGATGCAAGAAATGGAATACCTGCAGAAACAAGAGCTGCTACAATTACAGGAGAAACAGTGTTTTTACGACCAAGGCCAGGCTCTTCAAGAATGTATCCAGAAACAGACATACCACCAATAATTGTAGATAATGAAGCGATAGAACAAGCAAGAAACAAGATTCCGAGATCATGGGAAGAGAATCTCATGGCATTA
>NZ_RCMC01000034.1 GCF_011319475.1 Candidatus Nitrosotalea sp. FS | reverse complement strand
ATCGTTACATCATCTGAAGTATCTTTTGCAGCCTTTGTAAATGCCTTGACTAACATCTCGATTCCTTTTTCATCACCTTTTCCCTTGTGGCTTCCAAGATGTGCAACAAGATATGGAATTCCTAATTTGCTGCATCTTTTTGCTTCGTCTATTAAGGAGTCAAGCGATCTTGCAAATGGATCATCTTCTGGAGAAGAAAGATTTGGTAAATACGGCATGTGTGCTACTGTTGCAAACCTGTCAATCTTTGTCTTGGCAAGTTTTTCTTTGAAATTTGTTGCATCACTACTTGTTAGTGGCTTTGCAGCCCATCCTCGTGGATTGCGAGTAAAAATCTGAAATGCTGAACATTCTGTTGCTACTGCATTATCAACAGCCTTGTCTATCGAGCCTGCGATGGATACATGTAATCCAACCTGCATGTCACTAATTTATTTGGGCATAATTTAAACTCGAGGGAGAACAATCTGGGTTTTACCATGGTTGTACCATAATCAAATTTTTAAGGTTAGAAAAGACAAAGAAAACATGCTAAAGATTGGAGTAAAGGATCTGGCAAAATATCCTTTTCTTACAGAAGCCGGAGAGTATCTGAGAAATACTGGACTGAGTCTTGAACAACTCGGAGAACCTGACTGGCAGCCGATTGTTGAAAAGGCATATG
>NZ_RCMC01000028.1:7189-23128 GCF_011319475.1 Candidatus Nitrosotalea sp. FS | reverse complement strand
TGGAAAACTAGAAAGAATTATAATTTTTTAATTCATACACAAATGCTCTGGTACGCGGCATTTTAGATGGGCGAACTGACCTTTCAGGGATGAAGATATAGACCGCGTACCAGAATGACCAAAAGCTTTTATGGATAACTTTGATGATCGCCGTCGTTGACTGAATGTCCCGAATGTGCAGCCAAAGAAATAGTAGTAGAAATGAAATTTGATGCTAACACAAAACACTTCATCTGCAAAAAATGCGGTTTATTTGCAACCAGGGAACAGGTAAGCGATATAAGATACAGACTGAACAAACGAGAAAAAACACGCGAAGATAAACATGATGAATATCGCGATTGGTGGACAACAAGCAAAAAAGACAAACAGGGCTAGCTACAGTGATTTGTAATGGGAAAAGAAAAAGAAATTCCAAAATGGGTACAAGATGAAATAAAGGATGCCAAGTTTGGCAAGCCAGAATCTGTTACAAGAACCGGTTACATACTTGAGGTTTATGAAAAAGACATGAAGATTGATGCACAACTTTATGAGGCTGTTGAAGACGGAAGAAAGATAATCGAANTTGATGCCCAACTTTACGAAGCTGTTGAGGATGGAAGAAAAATAATCGAAGGAATGGATCTGCCAAAGAAGGCCAAGGCTGCAGACCTCATGAAAGGAGTCGTTTATGAGTTTACAATAAATTCGTCAAAGGCACCATTGAGTAAGAAAGTTATCGAGTTTCTGAAAAAGGAAATGGAGATTGATNTTGATGCCCAACTTTACGAAGCTGTTGAGGATGGAAGAAAGATAATTGAAGGAATGGATTTACCAAAGAAGGTCAAGCCTGCAGACCTCATGAAAGGAGTAGTTTATGAGTTTACAATAAATTCGTCAAAGGCACCGCTGAGTAAGAAGGTTATTGAGTTTCTGAAAAAGGAAATGGAGATTGACATGGATGCCATTTACCAGTTTGAACTTACAAAACTCGAACTAATGGACGTGGACTCGGACTCTTCAGGAGAAGAAGAGTCTGAGGAAGAATAGACTGTTCAAGATTAGAGTTTAGCTGATTTTCTAAAGATTCCGCCCACTATTGGATTTATCAGATATGGAAAAGTTTGCTTGAACCATATTGCAATCCTTACAAATTGCGGAACTACAATCTCAAGCCTAGGCGATGACGCGGCTCTTACTACTGCATTTGCAACAGTNACCAGTTTGAACTTACAAAACTCGAACTAATGGACGTGGATTCTGATGACTCTTCAGGAGAGGAAGAGTCTGAGGAAGAATAGACTGTTCAAGATTAGAGTTTAGCTGATTTTCTAAAGATTCCGCCCACTATTGGATTTATCAGATATGGAAAAGTTTGCTTGAACCATATTGCAATCCTTACAAATTGCGGAACTACAATCTCAAGCCTAGGCGATGACGCTGCTCTTACTACTGCATTTGCTACAGTCTTTGGATCAAGCGATGTGGCTGAATATCTCGGCATTTTACCAAATGATCCATGGTTAAAGAAATTGGTTCTCACCATTATTGGGCTCACCACAGTTACTCCCACCCCAGTTCCTTTCAGTTCATGAAATAATGATTCTGAGAATCCCAGCATGGCAAACTTTGATGCACAATAAGATGCCATTCCAGGAATTCCAAAGCTGGCGGCAACAGATGCTACGTTAACAATATGCCCAGATCTTTGCTTTAACATTGTTTNCATGGTTAAAGAAATTGGTTCTCACCATTATTGGGCTCACCACAGTTACTCCCACCCCAGTTCCCTTCAGTTCATGAAATAATGACTCGGAGAAACCCAACATGGCAAACTTTGATGCACAATAAGTTGCCATTCCAGGAATTCCAAAGCTTGCTGCAACAGATGCTACGTTAACAATATGTCCAGATCTTTGCTTCAACATTGTTTGCAAAAATGTCTTTGTACAGTATAACATTCCAAGAAAATTTGTGGCCATTTGAGATTCCATTTCATCAACTTTTGTTTTTTCCACAGTATTGTATATACCAAAACCAGCGTTGTTCACAAGCACATCAACTTTGCCGAATTTTTCGATGATAGTTTTTCCCATTTTATCTACATGATCTTTGTTGGATACATCGCATGCATAAGCAAAAGCTTCAATCTTGTATTTTGATAACTTGGTGGCTATTTCCTGTANCCACAGTATTGTATATACCAAAACCAGCGTTGTTTACAAGCACATCAATTTTAGCAAATTTTTCGATTATGGTTTTTCCCATTGTATCCACATGATCTTTGTTGGACACATCACATGCATAAGCAAAAGCTTCAATCTTATATTTTGATAACTTGGTAGCTATTTCCTGTAATTTTTTCTCGTTTCTGGACACAAGCACAACATCAGCATGCAGTTTTGCAAATTCTTCAGCTGCCTGTTCACCTATTCCACTTGATGCACCTGTAATAACAACCACTTTGCCAGAATAATCCAATAATTAAAAATCAATGGTCTGAAAATAAAGTGCTTTCTATACAGTCTTGGCTTTCTTTATGCTTGGATAGACCACCTTCATGAGAAAGAGCCAGCTTATCACAAGGCCTACATGATAAGTAGCTATTCTCCATCCTATTACAATATTCCATTGAAGACTGTTCTTGGCAGCCTCAAATGTCAAGCTGTTCAAATGACCCAGATATGCCCAGATCGAAAATTCAGTCAGGCCAGAACCGCCAATAGTGATTGGCAGANTCAAATGACCCAGATATGCCCAGATCGAAAATTCAGTCAGACCGGAACCACCAATAGTGATTGGCAGGTTACCAACTGCGATAGATGCCATTGTTGCCATAAGAGAATGGAAAAAGTCTATCACATAACCTGCTCCATTTGCAATTATCATAAAAGAAAGGCCGTAAAGTGACCACGTGAATACAGAAATTATTATTGAAACTGTAAATGCTTTTTTGATTTCCTTGGTGTGCAGAGTCTCCCTACTCATGTCACAAATTTCTTTCATCCAGAGATTTGTTTTGTCAATGTACTTTAGTGAACGCTCTTTTCCTACTCTTGTAGCAATTCTGGAAGCCCAGCCTGGTATCTGAAACGTTCTTTTTGATGACATGAAGAACAGTGTAGACCACAGTCCTGTTATAGGAATGCTGATTGCAAGTATTGTTATTCCTATAGCATAAGCACCATATGCAAATGAAACTACTGCAGCTGCAATTGCAAATATTCCGGAAACCAGTACTTCGGTTACAATCTCTATTATTGTTACCCAAGATGCTTTTCCAATTGGAACGCCCTTTTTGCTTAACCACATTATTCTGACTAGTTCACCACCAACAAAAGATGGAGTGNATTGGAACGCCCTTTTTGCCCAACCACATTATTCTGACCAATTCGCCTCCAACAAAAGATGGAGTAGTAGATGTTACAAATTCACTGCCTACTCTTACAGAAATTGTCCTCCAATTTACATCCACAGGACCCAAGAATTTCTTTACAAGATAATTGAATTTTAGTCCCTGAGTAAATAATTTGCCAGCCATAGCTATTGAAGCACCCATGAAAGGCAGGACTCCTATTGCAAGAATATTCTCAAAACTCACGTTAAATGTGACTGCTATGATGAGAAACGGAATTATACTAACAGGAATAGCAAGAAGTTTCCAATTCATTGCCTGCCTTACTCATGGATGGAAATATAAGCTCAACATAAAATAAATTATCAGAAAAATGAAGGCGATTTTCTTGGTTGGAACTGCAGGATCTGGCAAGTCTTTGTTAGCTTCCAAAATTCTCGATTATTATTCTAGAAATGGAGCTTTTGTTGGAATGCTGAATCTAGATCCAGGTGTAGAAAACTTGCCATATACGTGTGATATTGACGTTAGGGACTATATCGACATAGTACAGATCATGAAGCAATATGATCTCGGTCCCAACGGATCCATGATCATGGCAAGTGATCTTTTGGCATCAAAAATAGATGATCTGCAAAGCGAGATAGACAATGTAAATCCAGATTATCTCATAGTTGATACTCCGGGTCAGATAGAATTATTTGCTTACAGGGCAAGCGGACCATTTCTCATACAAAACTTGAATGTTGAAGAAAAGGCATCAATATTTCTGCACGACGGATCACTCATGACATCTCCCAGCAATTTTGTTTCAATTGCATTGCTTGCTACTTCAGTAAAATTAAGACTTGGCATATCGCAGATAAATGTTCTAACAAAAACAGATCTTATTGAAGATAAGATTAAAGACATACTAAAATGGTCAACAAACATGGCAAGTCTGGAAGATGCTCTTGCAAAACATTCTGATGGTGAAAATTATACTCTTGCAATCAATATTCTAAGGAGCTTGAATATGGGAGGATTTGCTCAGGGGACAATCCCGATTTCTAATGCTACTGGAGAGGGAATGGCCAATCTTCAAGCTGCGCTGAGTCGCGTACTCAATTTGGGTGAAGAGGTGGAAGATTAGTGAAGAGCNAGGGACAATTCCAATTTCTAATGCGACTGGAGATGGGATGGCTAATCTTCAAGCTGCACTAAGTCGCGTACTAAATTTAGGTGAAGAGGTAGAAGATTAATGAAGAGTGTAGTTGCAAGGGCTCCTAGCTCTACAGCTAATTTGGGTCCGGGTTTTGATGTATTTGGATTAGCTCTTGATGCGTATTATGACGAAATTCAGATAACAAAACAAGGAAATAAAATAATTATCGAGAGTTCAGATTCTGTTCCTCTTGAACTAGAAAAAAATTCAGCAGGTCTAGTAGTCAAGGAAATGTCAAAAAAATTCAAGATAAAAGAGGGACTTTTAATTAAAATCAAGAAAGGAGTTCCAGCAGGATTTGGAATGGGTAGTAGCGCAGCATCTGCTGCAGCTGCGGCGGTTGCATTTAATGTNGAAAGGAGTTCCAGCAGGATTTGGAATGGGTAGTAGTGCATCATCTGCTGCAGCTGCTGCAGTTGCATTTAATGCNTCAAGATAAAGGACGGACTTTTAATTAAAATCAAGAAAGGGGTTCCAGCAGGATATGGGATGGGCAGTAGCGCAGCATCTGCTGCAGCTGCGGCAGTTGCATTTAATGCGTTGTTCGACCTCAACCTTGACCACAATATGCTTGTAAAATTTGCAGGAATTGGAGAGAAAGCTAGTGCAGGATCGATTCATTATGATAATGTTAGTGCATCGGTTTTAGGCGGATTTGTAATAGTGAGAACAGATCCATTTGATGTGATAAAAATTGAACCGCCAAAGGATTTGGTTTTGTGCGTGGCCATACCAAAAATTAGTGTTCCCAAGAAAAAGACAGAGGTATCTAGAGGAGTACTTCCTCAACAAGTGAAATTATCTGATTATGTAAAANTTAGCGTTCCCAAGAAAAAGACAGAGGTGTCAAGAGGAGTGCTTCCCCAACAAGTGAAGTTATCTGATTATGTAAAAAATCTCTCCAATGCATCTGCAATAACTGCAGGATTCATCAAGAAAGATGTAGAATTGATAGGCCATTCCATAAAGGACATAATTGTAGAGCCCGCAAGAAAACATTTGATTCCAGGATTTGACAAGGTCAAGACAAATGCACTGCAGGCAGGTGCATTAGGTGTGACAATAAGCGGTGCCGGTCCTTCCGTAATTTCATTTACATCAAAATCTGCAGATCACAAGAAGATCTGTAAAGCAATGGAGAAAGGATTTGCTTCAGCTGATACAAAATGTGTCACAGTAATTTGCAAGCCAAGCAAAGGCGCCTTTGTTGTATAGTGTTATTTCTTTTCAACAAATTTACGCATTCTTTCTTCCCTGTCTTTGGTTGAAAAGCATACAGCCCATGAATAGATTTCAAGTTTCAATCCAGTATCAAGATTAGCATCAGTTCCCCTGTTCACAAGCATCTTAGAAATTCCAATTGCAAAGTTACTGTTTTTAGCTATTGTTTTTGCATATGCCCTAGTTTCAGAGAGTAAATTTTCGGAAGGAATTACTTTATTTATCAAGCCCATCGAGAATGCTTCTTCTGCAGTAATTTTTCTGCCAGAAAATATGAGATCTTTAGCTCTGGACGGACCTATAATCCTCAATAGTCTTTGTGTTCCTCCCCATCCTGGACAAATTCCTAATGTGACCTCAGGTTGACCAAGTTGCGCGTTAGGTGATGCAAATCTGATGTCACATGCAAGTGCAAGCTCACATCCTCCACCCAAGGCATATCCATTTACTGCTGCAATCACAGGTTTTTCCAATTTTTCAATTTTGTTCAAAACTTCGTGTCCACGTNCTGATGTCACAGGCAAGTGCAAGCTCACACCCTCCACCCAAGGCATACCCATTCACTGCGGCGATTACAGGTTTTTCTAATTTTTCAATTTTGTTTAAAACTTCGTGTCCACGCAATGCATATTTTTCTGCCTCGGTTGGCCCAATGCTGCTCATGTATTCAATGTCTGCACCAGCCGAGAAAGCTTTTGGGCCATCACCAGTGATAATAATGACTTTTGAAGAATCTTTTTCCAAGCCATCAAGCAGAGTAATAAATTCATTCATGACATCCAGATTCATTGCATTTAGCTTGTCTTGTCTGTTTATTGTGATTTGAACAATTTCCTCTTCTCGTTCAACTTTCAGATATCCCATATAAGAAAAATATTTTGGCAGAAATTAAACTTTAGAAACCACATTTTGATAGAAACCGAGTTATATTGAGACTCTCGCAGTGAAACTATACTTGAATCCATTTGGGTTGATGTCATCCATAGGCTCAGCTGTCTGTTGGGGCACTTTCTTTGTTCCAGTCAGGAAGGTTACCGTTGCAAACATTTGGCAGCTACAAGGATCTACTGGAATAGGAGTTATTCTTTTTGCAATACCAATTAGTTTTTTCTGGGGATTTGAAATTTTACCAAGCGGTCTTCTCAGCGGAGCAATATGGACTGCAGGAAACATTCTTGCACTTTATTCAGTCAGGCTGATAGGACTTTCAAGAACCTCTCCGCTTCTTGCAGGCTTTAGCATTTTGGTCTCGTTTCTCTGGGGAATCTTCTACTTTGGAGAAAAATTTAGCTATATGATACTAGCAATTGGGGCAATTGGGTTACTGTTAGCTGGTTTGCCATTTGTTACAAGTGCTTCAAAGACTTCAACGGTTCAACGAAAGGGATACCTCATTGCTGCTGCATCCGGTATCGTAGGANGGGGATTTGAAATTTTACCAAGCGGTCTTCTCAGTGGTGCGATATGGACTACAGGAAACATTCTTGCACTTTATTCTGTAAGACTGATAGGACTTTCGAGAACTTCTCCATTACTTGCAGGCTTTAGTATTCTGGTCTCGTTTCTCTGGGGAATCTTTTACTTTGAAGAAAAATTTAGCTATATGATACTAGCAATAGGGGCAATCGGATTACTGTTGGCTGGTTTGCCATTTGTTACAAGTGCTTCAAAGACCTCCACGGTTCAACGAAAGGGATACCTTGTAGCTGCTGCATCCGGCATCATAGGTGGTTCGTATGTCATACCAATGCAAGCAACACATACGCTTCAATCTGGATTCTTTTCATCCAGCCTGTCGATCTTTGCAATAGGAATACCATTGTTATTTTTATCACGAAGGTGGATCAAGAGAGAGATCGTCGCAGGAGTAATCTCAGGAAGTTTATTCAATGCAGGCAGTCTGTTTGTCTTGATGGCAATAGCGTCAATAGGAATTACTGTAGCATATCCCATTTCTCAAACAGCTACTCTTTTTGCTGTATCCTGGGGAGTCTTGTACTTTAAGGAGATATCAAACAGGCGCAACATACTCAAAGTCATAACAGGATCTGTCATGATTTTGTCTGGAGCCATGTTGCTCTCCATTGCCTAGTCAAGCATTTTATTTGGTCTGATGGAACTGCTTTCAAATTGAGAGCCATCATAATATTCAGTGGAGGTTTGGATTCAGTGTGTACTGCTGCATATCTTAGAAAAAAATATGATCTTTATGGAATAACTTTTTCTTACGGTCAAAAGGCAAGTAAAGAAGTAAAAGTTGCACAACAGTTTTCAAAATTATTAAAATTTAGAGAACATAAGATAGTAGACATAAAATTTATGAAAGATCTATACGAAAACACCAATGCCCTAACCAATTCCAAAATAACAATTCCTTCAAAATTTGATTATTCCATAGTTGCGCCAATCAGAAACGCTATTTTTCTCAGCATTGCTTCTGCTTGGGCATTTTCAAAGCAGGCTAACATTGTCATCTATGGTGCGCATACTGGAGACANTCTCAGCATTGCCTCTGCTTGGGCATTTTCAAAGCAGGCGGATGTTGTCATCTATGGTGCGCATACTGGGGATACAAGATATCCCNTCTCAGTATTGCCTCTGCTTGGGCATTTTCAAAGCAGGCTGATGTTGTCATATACGGTGCGCATACTGGGGATACGAAATATCCTGATTGTAGACCGTCATTTGCAAGATTACTTGCAAAGGCTTTGAACGAGGGGGAGATTGATGGCATAACCTTGGGCCTCAGAAAGAAGATAAAGATATGGAGCCCATTTATGGACAATCTTTCGAAAACCGATCTTCTAAAGAAGGGATACAAAGAATTGGGCGAGCAGATCTTCAAGAGTTGGAGTTGTTATGGAAATGGCAAGATTCATTGTGGAAAATGCGAATCATGCAACAATAGGAAACTTGCCTTTCTCAAATCCAAGATTGCGGATGAAACAAAATATAGTTAAATNGAAATGGCAAGATTCATTGTGGAAAATGTGAATCATGCAATAATAGAAAATTGGCCTTTCTCAAATCCAAGATTACGGATGAGACAAGATATAGCTAAATTTTAGATAAGATCGGTTTTTTCAGTATCAGCGGTCTCACGATTACATAATAGGCTAAGAACACTACACCGATAATTCCCCAGAAAGCCCAGTCGGTCATAGAATCATTAAAACCCATTTTCTTGAAGAAATCCATTGAATTAAGAGAAATTCCCAATCCAGCACCCAACACAATAAAGAATTCTATTGCATACCACATGAAAGCGGGCCAAGATTCTTTTGGAACATGTATGTTTATTGTGTGCGCCCATATAGTCCTGCATTGGCTGTTATTATTTAATTTTTTAGATTAGCCGATATTTGGTTTAGATTTTCCGCTGTATATCAAGTTCAAAACATCCGATCTTGCTTCTTTTTTATCATAAACTCCTCTTGATGCTATTGTTGTGACTATGGCATCATTTCGTACTCCTCGCATCTTCATACAGAGATGTTCGCCTTCTGCAATAACTACAACGCCTTTGACTCCTTCAGAGTATAACTCATCAGCTATATTCTTTGTGATTCTNTGACTCCTTCAGAGTATAGCTCATCAGCTATATTCTTTGTAATTCGTTCTTGTATCTGCAGTCTGGCAGAATATTTTTCAACAAGACGAACCAATTTCGAGATTCCAAATACCTTGCTGTCTGGTGCATATGCTATACTGACTTTTCCATAGAATGGTAGCATGTGATGTTCACACATGGAATAAAATTGAATATCTTTTGCAATTACAATGTCAGAATCTTCAGAGAATTTTACTGATAGTTCAGATTCTCCTTCATATCCCTTGAATATCTCTTCATACATGTCTGCAATTCTGTTTGGAGTATCAACTAGACCTTCTCTTGTTGGGTCTTCCCCTATCTCCGCGATTATCTCTCGAATTAATCGTTTTATTCTTTCTTTATTCATCATGGTGCACCTATGAATTTATGGAGCTGCGGTACTATTCTAACTTGCGCATCATACTCATAAACTGAATCATAAAAGCTGAATAGTTGTTCCAAACTAGGCTCTGATATACCATATGTTGGCTGTATTATAAATCCTGCAAGATCTGCTTTGGATACTATTTTGAATATTTGCTTGAGAAGTTTCTTGAATTGGCTCAATTGGGTTTTAGAACTTATTACCACTTTGATGTATGTGGTTTTCTTTGATTTTTTTGCAAGCCTCAGGCAATCGAGTTCATTTTCTAAAAGCTTGGAATAATGTTTTGAATCAACAAAACCGGATTCTGGAGTTTTAAATTCAATTTTTATAAAATTGATGTAGGGAAGAACTTGTGCAAACTTTGATGAATCATAACAAGATGATTCAAGATATGTAGGAATCTTTTTGCTTTGAACAAACTTTGCCAATTCTGCAACTGCTTTTGACTGGGCAAGAGGATCTCCACCAGTGAAATTGACTTTGTAGGTATTTTTCTGGAGATTCTTTTTGATTATTTCCTTTGCTTCAGAAATGGAATATTCTTTTCCAGAATTCATTGGAAGTGCCTCCTTTGTATCGCAATAGAAGCACTTGAAAGGACAGCCTGACAATCTCACAAAGAGAGTCTTTGTGCCATATAGAATTCCCTCTCCTTCGACTGATGTAAATATCTCATAAAGTCTTACGTTCAAGTATTCAATCTGTACTTGTTCATTATTTATTTAATTGGATCTTCTTATGAATGATTTTTTGCCAAAGTAATTAATTCACTAAGGATTGATAGTTGGTAGTGAAAAAACTAATTTACTTATTGCCAATTGCAATCTTGGCGTTTGTTACTTGTCACAATGCAAGTGCAGCAAGTATAGACGCAACACCACAGGAACAAGAATTTGGCCCAAATGACTGGATCAAGGTCAACCTCTTGGTTCATGGATACAATGGAGGTCCAATAAAATGGACAGCCCACAGGCCTGACAATTCAGTAATATCTGGATCACTTGATACTGGAATAAAGTCAGGAGCAGTGGTACAACAGATTGTTCGGGACGCGTATGATAATGAATTCGGTGCATGGTCGGTTAATTATGCATACGGAGATTCCAACCAGACAGTTAATTTTAAAGTCAATTCCCTTAACTTGGCCGTATTCACAGACAAGTCACAATACCACGAACCGGACACAATGAAGATAAACATTACAACATCTTATTATGTGCCTGAAGGAAAATTCGCACCAACTTTTTATGTGAATTTTTATGACAGGGATGGGAAGACAGTCTTTGTCAAAGAGATTGAAATTAAAGCAACACAGCCAAACATAGAATATAATTTTCCGATGGTTCAGATAGCTAAATACAATCCGCCAGGATTGTACAACCTAAAAGTTCAATATTTCAATTCAACTGTCAATGTACCATTTCTTGTGGGTGATATCCGAAAACTGATGGAGCTGACAATAGAATCCACGTCAGCATCATACTATCCTGGCGATGATGTAATACTGGATCTTCTTGTCACAAGTGTCAAGGAATCCATGGGAACCATTACAATAACGGATCCAACTGGCAATACAACCAACATACAATTTCCTGTAAATTCCATAGATAGCAAATTGTCATTAAAAGACATCACCAAGAAGATTGGAACTTACAAGTTTAATGTTCAGTATGCAGGAGTAACGAGCAGTGGTACATTCAAAGTCATTGCCAACGGTAATGCGTTGCCAAAAATTGGTCTAGACATGTACCTCAACAAGTGGAATTATAGAAAAGGCGAGATTGTGGAGGCCAGAGTATACACATCAGATATCATTGCAAGTTCGANCCAACATACAATTTCCTGTAAATTCCATAGATAGCAAATTATCGTTAAAGGATATCACCAAGAAGATTGGAACTTACAAATTTGATGTCAAGTATGCTGGAGTAACGAGCAGTGGTACATTCAAGGTCATTGCCAACGGTAATGCATTGCCAAAAATTGCTCTAGACATGTACCTCAACAAATGGAATTATAGAATGGGTGAGATTGTGGAAGCCAGGGTATACACATCAGATATTATTTCAGATTCAATAGATTCATGGACAACCGATCCGCGGGGAATAGTCCATGGAATGATCTCAATTCCAGTCTCTCTAAATGATGTGATTATACCTCATAAGATATCCAAGANGCAAGTTCGATAGATTCGTGGACAACCGATCCGCAAGGAGTAAGCCATGAAATGATCTCAATTCCAGTTTCTCTAAATGATGTAATCGTACCCCATAAGATATCCAAGGATGATCAGGTAGGAAAATGGCAATTCTATGTAAAGTATGGAGGAATAACACGTTCTTCAACATTTTATGTTACTGGGGAAACAATGGATGACAGTGAGCTGTTGAATTCAGAGCAATTTTCAGTGCCAAGTTATCCTTCCGATATTATTTCTGAACTTAGTTCACCAACAGGAATTGCCATGGATTCAGACAACAATATCTACATTGCAGACTCGGGAAATTCTCAAATAAAGAAATTTGATTCTAAAGGAAAACTACTCTTCGCGATAGGAAGTTTTGGCTCATCAAAGAGCCAATTCATACATCCTTTGGGAATTTTCGTTAACGAGAAATATCTTTACGTAACGGATACTGGAAATTCCAGAATTCAGATGTTTGATAAAAATGGGAATTTCATTTATGCCTGGGGAACATATGGGGACCAACCTGGGATGTTCCATACTCCAGTTTCGATGAGTTCTGACATGTATGGAAATCTCTATGTTGCAGACTCTGGGCGAAACATAATTCAGATATTTGATCGTCTTGGAAGCTATAAAGATCAGATCAGTCTAGTATTGGCAGACGGACAAAAAATAGGTGGGGATGGTTTCAAGGCCATAACATTTGATTCCAAGAATAACTTTTACGTAATCTCAACCAACAATAAGATTCTGGAATATTCCAGCATAGGAAATTTCATGAATTTTTACGGCTCTAACGGAACAGAGGATGGCAGGTTTAACCAGCCAGCTGCCATTGTAGTAGATGCTAAAGATTACGTCTACGTAGCAGACCCTGGAGCTCACAGAATACAGAAATTCGATTCTAATGGAAACTTCATCCTTGGTTGGGGATCCTCCGTTGATGGGGACGATGCGGTTGATGCTCCAGCAGGACTTGCAATAGATGCTTTAAACAATATTTACGTGGTTGATAAGAATCAGGGGACAGTCCAGAAATTTACTAGCACTGTACCAGGTCTACCAAGCTGGATAATGAAAAATTCAGTGTGGTGGTCAGAAGGAATATTGGACAAATCAGATTTTGCCTTGGCTGTAAAATATGTCATAAAACAAGGACTAATTCAGATTCCTCCAACATCAGATCTTTCTTCCACGCAAGATAATTCTACAGCAGCAGTTGATCAGCTACACAAATACATGCAGTTATGGTCATCTGGACAAATTGATCACATACCAACTTCATCAGAAAGTTTGGTAAAAGTTCCTGAATGGGTAAAGAAGAATGTGCAGTTATGGTCATCAGGAGGAATTGATGATCAAACCTTCTTTGGTTCTATTGAGTATCTTCTTGTAACAGGAACTATGGCGATTTAAGGCGTAATCGTGTTTACCTTTCTTGAAAGAAATCCTGCTATGAATATCAGTACGCCTAGAATTCCAATAAGACTTCCTACAAATTCTATAGTATCTTTGAGATCTGCTTGTGTTGGTGCCAAGATGAAACCAAGTATGATACCAGCTATTATCATCGGTATCCCCACGCCTATGGAAATTTGTTTTGAAGCCATCTCCTCTTCGGTCTAGTAAAAATCTATATGAATTTTATGTAATTCAACCCATTGCCATGGATTAGCAACTGGCTCTTATTTTTGGTCTAGGCGTGCGGATAAAATGGCCAAAGATCTGTGACTAGACTATTGTCGTATTTGGATTAAGAATTAATCTTGATTTTGTTTTCCTTTATTTTGTTTTACATGAATTTTTTCATGGCCTTTACCATGCTGCTTGTTTTGTTGTTCTGAGTCAGAATTTCCTTGCGGTATTACCGAAGACCCTGTTTTGCTGCCGTTATCTTGCTGTTGATTGAGATTATCGTTATGGACGGAACTTGGTTGGTCTATTTTTTTGTCTTTATGTGATTGAATAGAATTCTCGTTATGTGAGGAATCTGTATTGATTTGACTAGTTGTTGTGACATTTGACGGGTTTGTAATCGGGGGATTTGTAGCAGTTACGTTTAATGGATTTGTAGCCGAAAGGTTAGGATTATTATCATGGAATGAATTTTCATGGTCTGTTTTTCTATCTTTATGTGATTGAGTAGAATTTGATTTATTTATAATTGGAAGATTTGTTGCTGTTACGTTTGATAGAGCTGTAGATGAAAAATTTGAATTTTTATCATGGAATGAATTTGCTCGTTCTATTTTTTTGTCGTTGTGTGACTGGGTAGAATTTTCGTTATTTGAGGAATCTGTTTTGATGCTACCAGTTGTTGTTACATTTGATTGATTTGTAGATGGAACAGGATTTGTCTCAGTATTATTTTGAGTATTATCACTAGTTTGTGACTGCGACTCTACCTGATTATCATCATTATTTTTTTCTGTCTCTTTTTGATATGCATCCAGTGATTTGATTACTTTCAAAGCCTCATCAACGTTACCCTCTGCTACAAGTTTTCGCAATTTTGCAACCATTTCCCCAGGATTTTCTACAGATGTTTGATTAGATTTGGTTGTAGATTTTGTAACATTTAAGCTCAATGTAGTAACATTTTGAGTTGCGTTTAGATCACTTATTTTATCAAATCTTTCAATTTGATTCTCTGCGAAATCTTTGGCTCTATCAGTGGTTCTCTGTTGTGCTGCTTCCGAAATAGAATGATGAGCATCAGTGATCAATTGGTTTGCGGTATCAAGTGACTGAGATGCTTCATTAATCTTACCTGCATCAAGATCTTGTTTTGCAACCATGAGCGATGTGTTAAACTGTGTAAAATTAAAATCGACATGGTTAGTTATTGCTATAGTTTGAAGTGTCTCGGCAATTTTTTCTAGTCGAGTAATCTCGCTTTGTAACTGCATTATATCTATACGCTGTTCATCATTTGTTTCTGTTGCATTAAGAGAATTTATCTTATCATTTGTGGTCTTGAAGAAGTTCATTGCTGCAAGGAAGTGCTGTTTGGCAGATGCTACATCTTGTGCATTAGCTGCTGCAGTAAGAGCATCTGTCTCATCAGATCCTTGTTGGTATAATGAAATGATTTCGCCTGGGGCATTTGGAATTTGGGATATGCTGATGTTTAGATTGCTTCTTGCCTGTGTGGCAATATTCACTAATGTATCCAGCTGAGGATCTGCAAAGGACTGAATTGGACCGTTCAGGACTAATGTTATAACCNCGACATGATTAGTTATTGCTATGGTTTGAAGTGTCTCGGCGATTTTTTCTAGTCGAGTAATCTCACTTTGTAACTGCGTTACATCTATACGCTGTTCATCATTTGTTTCTGTTGCATTAAGAGAATTTATCTTATCATTTGTGGTCTTGAAGAAATTCATTGCTGCAAGAAAGTGTTGCTTGGCAGATGTTACATTTTGCTCACTAGCTGCTGCAGTAAGAGCATCTGTCTCATCAGATCCTTGTTGGTATAATGAAATGATTTCGCTAGAGGCATTTGGAATTTGGGATATGCTGATGTTTAGATTGCTTCTTGCCTGTGTGGCAATATTCACTAATGTATCCAGCTGAGGATCTGCAAAGGACTGGATTGGGCCATTCAGTACTAGTGTTACTACTAGTGCTGCAACAAGAATTGTCAAACTCTTCATTTCTGATCCTCCATTTTCTTTAGTCTAATGAGGTTTTGCTGATCAACCTTTTCTATTTCAACAACATCTTCTCTTTCAAGTCGTTTGACGGCGCGCCACATTGTTGTTCGTGGCATCAAGAATTTCTTGCGCAATTCACTTTCGTATACTTGGCCTCCTTTTTCAGAGATAAATGCAATAATCTCCTTGTCATCTTGGCGTAGATCTGGTTTGAGTCTGTAAATTGTCTCTTTTTCCGGAGGGACGTAACCGTCGTTTTTCGGAATTTCAGTAGGAGTAATGATCTTCTGTGTTCTTGTCTTTTTCATGATTATGATTCCAGCTACTGCTGCTGCGATGACACTTCCACT
>NZ_RCMC01000028.1:0-7174 GCF_011319475.1 Candidatus Nitrosotalea sp. FS | reverse complement strand
TCTTGTAAGGCAATATTCTTTGCCGAGTTTGCGAGAGATTCTGCATCAGAATATTTTCCTTGATCAAAATCAGCCCTAGCTTCTGCAAGCTTTGCTAGAGCCAACGGAGTTTTTACACCGGTAGAATTCAAAGTATTGATAAAATCTTGAGCTTTTTGAATTGCCAAAGTAGCAGTCTGGCTTGTACCCAAAACACCAAAGACGTAGCTGATATCGGATGTACCACGTGGCAATGATATGAGCGACTGGTCATCAACTACCTGCATGTTTAATGGAGATGCGCTCATTCCTACAATTACAGTATTTTTTGGCAAAAGTATTGAATAATCAACAGGAGAATTTACATGAAAAGTCCAGGTCTTTCCATTTTTCGATATCAAATCAGGAGTATCATAATCTACCTTGATTGTAGAGGCTCCCAATGTTGCCACTGTTACAGCATTTGTGTCTACCTTGNTGAGCGACTGGTCATCAACTACCTGCATGTTTAATGGAGACTCACTCATTCCAACAATTACAGTATTTTTTGGTAAAAGTATTGAATAGTCAACAGGAGAATTTACATGAAAAGTCCAGGTCTTTCCATTTTTTGATATTAAATCAGGAGTATCATAATCTACTTTGATTGTAGAAGCCCCCAAAGTTGCCACTGTTACAGCATTTGTGTCCACCTTACTTGAAAGCAAGGTTCCATTTTCGTCTTGTACGACAAGATTTTCAATGCTGGTTCCATATGCATTCATACTGAAATCTGGCGATTGTGGATCTACATCAGTTTGATAGAAAACATGGGTTGTACCGTCTGCATAAATTGTAAAATCAAGAACCTTAGGGCTGCCTATGGCGTACTGGACAAAGGATGAGAGTGTAAGCAAAAGAAAGCATACAGCTACAACTGGAGCCCTGACCATTGTTGTGAGGATATAAGGGATCCTTACAAAAATCATTCCTTCCGGTAACGCTTCCTGTACCTCAACTATTTGATATCCCCGCTGCATATCTAATACCTGAGGTTAAGGCCTTGCATTACACCCTGGAATCTTTGGAATTCTTGGAAGAATCTTATTCCCTTCTCAGTGACTCTGAAGAGCCTGTTTCTTTCGGCTTTCATTGACTCTACTAATCCTGCATCTATCAATTTCTGGCATTTTTCAAGCACAGCATAATGTGATAGGTTTGCTCTTCTGGATATTGCTGAGACAATCACTCCTTGTGTTCCTCCATCCATGGTTACTCCAAGGATATCGGCTATGATGCCCATTTCGGACCTGTATTGTTGTTTTGACATGGAGGTATTATGGAACCGATGTTTTATCAGGGACATCATGAAATCTCACAGCGGAACGCATAGCGGAACGGCTGTTTCAGGCCTTGGAACAGCCAATTTTTGACATATTGGGAAGCGGGGGAAGGAAATCAAGTAGGGATTTTATATGGTAAAAAAATAACTGGCTAGGAAGGAGGTGCAACGGTGAGCTTTAACGACAGTGGTTTTGGTGAAAGCCCAAGCCGAGAATACGGCAGAGATAGACGATATGGAGGCGGTCGAAGATTCGGCGGAGGTCGAAGATTTGAAGACAATAGACCAAAACCAGTAGAAACTGGCAAGGAATATGATGTATCCATAACTGAGATCAGCAGAAAAGGAGACGGTATTGCAAGAGTTGAAGGTTTTGTTATATTCGTCAAAGGCGGGCAAGTAGGTCAGAACGCAAAAATAAAGATTACACAGGTAGGCGGACGCTTTGCTACTGCTGATGTAGTAGGCGAAGGGACCCCTCAGCCAGCAACAGAGTAAATCTAGTTATCTGGAGAAATTTTATTCTCCTTAATTTTTTATAATTTCGCAGTTCTCTTTTTGATTAGTTCTACAATTTCCAGCTTTCGTTTGATGTCCATGTTTGGTTCCATTGTAACGTATACGGTCTTGCGTTTTGGATAGACTACAATCTGGGTAATCTTTTGACGCTCGATATGCACATAGTTTACTGGTCCAAGGCTCTTGTCAAACTGNTTTGGCGCTCAATGTGCACATAGTTTACAGGTCCAAGGCTTTTGTCAAACTGTTGCCTGATTTTTCTCCTCATTGCTACTTGCTTACAGAAATGTTCTTCTTCCTTTTGTGACTTTAGTGAGGTCTTGCCTTCCTTCATTATTGCTTCAGATATGTTTCCCTTTAGGTCTATATTGCAGCAAACCTCATCATTTGATCTAATCCAATGATATCTTCCACTATTGGAAGCAGGTTTACTTTGTTCTTCAACTCGAACCAAANTTATTGCAGCAAACCTCATCATATGATCTAACCCAATGATGTCCTCCACTATTGGGAGCAGGTTGACTTTGTTCTTCAACTCGAACCAAGGATTCGGTCTCTAAATATATCTCAATCCTATTAGCAGTCATTTTGATCAAGTTCAATAGAATGAAACTAGATTTGGATCAGTTTCCATTTACTAACTTTTTATATATTAAAAATAACAATAACCAAGAGATATGTTCGACAAATTCCGAAAGAAAAAGGATGTAATTGGATCTGTTTCTCCAGGACCTGAGAATAAGATCGCGGACCAGTCAGGCAAGGTTTTTCAATACGAACCAGAGATGGGGAATGCAAAGGCATCCGAAGTCATGGAAGAATCCCGCNGCGGTATGTTCGACAAATTCCGAAAGAAAAAGGACGGAATGGGATACGTTTCTTCAGGACCCGAGAATAAGAACGCGGACCAATCAGGCAAGGTTTTTCAATATGAGCCAGCGATGGGGGATGCAAAGGCATCTGAAGTCATGGAAGAATCCCGTTTTCGCCCTTCAGAACAAGTAAAAATACCGGAACCTATTCAACAAACTCGTATGAGTACGTCAAGTGAGGATATAGGAATTAAGGCACTGATGGACAAGAGGACCAAGTTAGAAGAAGCTATAGACTATGTTGGTCTAATGATTAAGGACCTTAAAGACAAGCGAACTAACCTAGAAAAAAACATCGAAGATGAATCAGTAGATATCAAGAATCTAAAGGAGAAACTTGTCAAGGTAGGTCAATACATAGAAGAAGAAAAGCAAGGCATCAAGACCTTACAACAGAAAAGAGGTGAGGTTGAGAAAGAAGCAGACGATGTTGCAGTAATGATCACCAACCTGCGGGAAAGGCTAATCAGCATTGATCAAGTAGTAAACGACGAAGGCACCAAGATAGCAAAATTTAAAGAAACTNAGGTTGAGAAAGAAGCAGATGATGTTGCAGTAATGATCACCAACCTTCGAGAAAGACTGATCAGTATTGATCAGGTAGTAAACGAGGAGNTTGCAGTAATGATCACAAACCTGCGGGAAAGGCTAATCAGTATTGATCAGGTAGTAAACGAGGAAGGTACCAAGATAGCTAAATTTAAAGAGACTAGACCTAAGACCGAATCTTCTCTAACCTAGAATGTAAAACTCTCTTTTACTAGTGTATCCAGATTTTCTTTTATTTCATCATCAGAAGACAATGAACCAAGGTCTCTTACGAGTACCTCGGTCGCAAGGCATTGGTTTTTAGAATATTGGTAGTAGCAATCCAGTTTCTCTTCGTATGTTTTTGCACTGTAATACGTAGTCCAGAAATTTTCCGTAGAATGTTGAACATACAGAAGAAATTTCTTGATGATTGCTTCGATCTTTGGAGAAGGATTGTCTTTTACCAATCCAATCAGAATCTGTTCTAGCTTGCTGTCTAGATTTGATTCGTAAATAAGTTGATACACATCCCCGTCCTTTTTCATGGCTCAATTACGTCATCGCATCATAAAAGCTTTCATAAAAAAATTTTAAACTATTTCACGAATCATGCAACAACTTTGAACAATCAAAAAATTTTCAAACTTTTAGGATCAAATCTTACATAAACCTTAAATATTTTGCTCACGTACTAATACTCCCTATCAAAGGACATCCTCCCAAGGTAGGCGTCATGCAGTCAATGTGTGATGTGCGAAAGGTAAAACTTTCCACATAGAAGCATCCCAAGGTACCCCCGAAGGAAAATGATGACAAAGGTCAGCATGCTTTGAGCGTATCACACCATGTGTGGTCCTCACACTTCTGCATGATAAAATTTTTCCACAAATAGCAAAGAATAGACAAAACTATGGAAATTTTTCAAATGCATTATACAATAATGCCCAATCTCTGATTACCTCGAACGATGCAACTTCAAAATAAACGGTGGATGTGGTATCTGTTGCCATCCCAAATTACTGCCCAAGGATTAAGCACCGTGATTCCATTATACGTGATCTTTCTTGGCGGAGACATAGGAGAGGTAGCTATCATATCTGCCCTGCAAAATGGCGCCATAACAATTGGTTCATTGGCATGGGGACGAATAATTGATAGGTTTCATTCCAAGAGACCTATACTTGTCACTTCATTCTTTTTTGTTCTGCTTTGCAGTATTGGAATGTATTTTACCAATTCAGTTTATGTCCTTTATTTATTAGCAATAGTGCTTGGTTTTTTCATGGTTGCAAGAAGCCCAGTCACGCAGCTTCTTGTGATGGAATCAGTACAAAAGAATCTCTGGAGTTGGCTGTTTGCCAGGACATCAATCATTGGTTCACTTGGAATGTTGGTTGCCATGATAATTGGAACTGTCGGANAGAATCTCTGGAGTTGGCTGTTTGCCAGGACATCAATCATCGGTTCACTTGGAATGTTAGTTGCCATGGTAATTGGAACTGTTGGGAGTTTCTATTTTGATCTGAGGCCATATTTTTTGATCTGCGCCGCATCAAGTGGCATAGCTATGATCTTGAGTACATCTGTGAAAGGCGACGGTATTCACATAGAGAGAAGCAGCATCGCACATTCTTTGCATGGCCTACGCTACTCAATAAGTAACCATCATTTTATTTTCCCAAAGTTTCTTGAAGCGTATGATTTTAGGCACATAATTGCACTATTCAAGGGAAAAATTAGCAACGAGATAGGCATATTCTATTTGGCATCGTTTTTCTTTTATTTTGGAAGCAATGTGTACTTTACTGCCTGGACGCCATTTTTGAAAAATCAGCATTTTTCAAATGGCGATGTATTTCTAAATTATGCAGTTCAGATGATAACCATGTTGCTAGTCTTCTTTATTGCTCCAAAAATAATATCAAAATTTGGAGAAGAAAGATCAACCATTCTGGCGCACGTACCAAGAATTTTAGCGGTACTGATTCCTGGCATTTCATTGTTCTTCATTACAGGATCATTANTACTTGTTTTCTTTATTGCCCCAAAAATAATATCAAAATTCGGGGAAGAAAGATCAACCATCCTGGCGCACATACCAAGAATTTTGGCGGTACTGATTCCTGCCATTTCATTGTTCTTCATGGCAGGAGCATTGGGTTTTCCGGTTACAATAACATCTGCTTGTATGATGGTAATTGCATTTTCAATCTTTAGTACTTCTAGCTCTGTGATATTTTTCAAGAGCATCCCACAGGGATTTGAGGGAAAATATTTGGGAGTAAACAGCGCAGTAACAGGAATAGGAGTATTTGCAGGCTCTCTTGTTACAGGAGAACTGACAAAATCCCTGGGATATGCAGCTATGTTTGTGACTGCCTCTGCAGTACTAGTGGTATCACTAGTCTTGTATCAAACATATTTCCGCTACAGACTATCTCACAATAAGACAGTCTAGACGTAGCGTGCTGAAGAGGAAGATTGGTCCACAGGCATTGAGGGCAGTTTGTCGTTGATTGCTGCCTCTGCGACTGCGGAAGCTTCTTGGAGAATCTTTTCAGATTCTTCGCTTGAAGCGTTAGAGTCGATTCCAAAGTCTCCACTGTGGAATGTGTCAGTCATAAGACCTCCGAGCATTTCAGTCATTCCAGTAAGCTCACGGTCAGCCTCTGGCATGAACTTGATAAGCGAGGATCTTAGGTTCTTCATCAGGCCTATTGTAGGCATGATAGTGACTACTGTGTCTCCCAAGTCGTGGAATGTGCTTAGTCTGAGTTCTATCTGTTCTAGAGCGATTCTAGCATTTCCTAAAAGCTTTGTTACTTTTCTAACTTCAGCAAGTTCTTTTGATAAAACTTTGCTTGTAGTGATATCGTGATTTTGTGTTGCAACTACAATTCTCTTGAATAACTTTTCATCTCTTTGTTTTAGCTTTGTAATCATTCCGTCTAATTTACCAATTTGAGTTTGGAGTCTCTTTATTCCAGTCTCTAATCTTGGTTTTAGAGCACCTTTTGGTTTTAGTACATCATTAATTTTTTCACCAAGGCTTGGTGTTTGAGGCCTTTGCCAATTGTTTGCGAATGTTGTCATGGATACCACTGATAAAGTTGGTTTTTAATTTCAGGTGTGAAATACGGTTACAGTATACTAAATTTAGCTGACAAGATTACAGGAAAACAGCGTGGCTCACGCTTGGAATCATTTTAATAAAAAACAAAAAATTCGCGGATAACCTAGATTGGATATATCCTACGACTAATCTCCCCGCAGAGTTTTATTGCATTATTTGAATAGCAGTGTTTCTCTGTGGGTGGATTTTCTTTAGGTGAATCGCCAGTGCCTGGTTAGACGGCTGTGATTCACAACAAAGTGGACATTGTTCCATTTTATTTAATGCCCGTTCTGCAAAACAAATGTATTTAAGGTTTTGCTTGAGCTGGCAAAAATAATTTTAAAATAAATTTTTTTAAAAAAATTGTCAAAAATTTTTAAAAATAATTTTGAAAAATAAATTAAAAAATATTTTTGTTGATGAGAGAGATTAATTTTGTTTCACAAATCATCATCAAAAAATAAATTATTATGCCAAGATTATAATGCACTAATTCTAATATTCATATATTAATAGAAGATAACATGTAATTTTCATATGTTTCTACCATATAATTAGTGATTAATTGAATAAATACTTGTAGTTAAACCTTTTTATTTATGTTAATCGAAATTCTTATAAGATATTATATGGCTCGCGAATCCTTTGGTTCTGGTGGACGTTGTCCTCGTTGTGGAAAAGGTCCAATGGTAACTGACAACACTACCGGAGAAATGTTTTGCGGCGGTTGTGGTTTTGTACTTACTGAACGTGTAGAAGAATCCGGTCCAGAATGGAGATCATTTTCTAAAGAAGAACATGAAGACCGAAGTAGAACTGGAACTCCTACATCACTTG
>NZ_RCMC01000231.1 GCF_011319475.1 Candidatus Nitrosotalea sp. FS | reverse complement strand
AACAAATTTGACCAAACCCACCCCCGGTATACAATTGGTTTTACGAGCTAAAATTTCAAGCAATCTCAAGAAGATGTGTTTTGGTATACAGCTATAAGAGAAGTATTAGATGACAAAGTTATTGTCCTCGGGTTTATTGATGAGCCAGTATCTAGCCAATAGTCAAATATGGAATTGCCGAAGCTGCCCATTCCTATTGTATACTGTGATCCACCCTGCAGATCAAATGAACATGGTGTAAAACCTGTTGCCACTATCTGACCATTTGAATTGCGCAATTCACAGTACATACCTGTTAGTGTCTGTCCTGTAGTAAATTGTGATTTTACTGTCAGCTTGGCAATAATGTTTGTACTAGCAGATGCAGTGTTCGAAGGCGGACTTGTTCCGACCGAGTATACTGCAGAAACACGGTAACTATATGTCGTATTTTGAACTAGTCCAGTATCCTCATATGATGTTGCAGTATTGCCAGTGTTTGCTTTGATGGTAAGCCAAGATGTGGCACCGTTACTCGATCTCTCGATCTTATATCCTACAACTAACATGTTGGTGTNTTTGAACTAGCCCAGTATCCTCATATGATGTTGCAGTATTACCAGTGTTTGCTTTGACGGCAAGCCAAGATGTGCCACCATTATTCGACCTTTCAATTTTATATCCTACAACCAACATGCCGGTA
>NZ_RCMC01000309.1 GCF_011319475.1 Candidatus Nitrosotalea sp. FS | reverse complement strand
AAGTATTATTTTCTTCTTTGATCTTGGTGATATTGATATTTTGTTTGATCTCTGGTTGCGAAATCTCTGAAACTGTGGCATTTTTCTGTATGGTATTAGTATTGTTTGTAGAGTTTGTATGGTATATTGATAACCTAGAGTCTGGTCCTGATATGCCCATCTGATGTGGCAGTTTTCCTATTACTGCAAGAGCTTGTCTTACCTGTTCGTCAGTCCAACCGCGTGACTTGAGCTCTGTATAAAATTGGGCTTGGCTGATTGTGCCATTTTGATATTCCTTTAAAATAGTATTACCGTTGTCAGCAGTAGGATTTTCAAATGGAGATGGTCCAGATGTTACTAGGAACGGAATTATCTTTGTNTTTCAAATGGAGATGGTCCAGATGTTACTAGGAACGGAATTATCTTTGTGGTATAGACTTGTTCAGAATCACTTTCAAGCATCCATGCAAGTTTGATCTGATACGTACCCTGTGGTTCATCTTTTGTATTGCACAATGTAGAAAACCTCTCCATTACCTTGCCATTCACTGTTACATCGCACACCGAATTTTCAAATCCATTTAGAAAGATGGGTTTTGAGTTGTTTATGCTGGGCAAAGAAAATGTGATAACTCTATCTGCAAAGTCATGGTTTAGCGCATCATCATGTGTGTAGATTGGAAAACAATCCTGTCCTCCACA
>NZ_RCMC01000053.1 GCF_011319475.1 Candidatus Nitrosotalea sp. FS | reverse complement strand
TACTGTCCAAGTAAACATGGGACCATTTGATTCGGCATCAGTAAAGCAACAAATGTTGGATGTTTCGCCTAGCCTTTTGCAAGTTTCTGATAAACTACTAGTTTCCGGTGATGTGCATAATAATGGAGCACAAAAATCTCTTAATACCAAAGTTTATTTGATTTTATATGACGCATTCCATAGAATATTTCGAATTGGCATGTCTGAATCAATAGATGTTGATTCTACAACAAGTTCACAATTCAATGTTACAGCAGATCTAACTCCTCAAGTTGTATCCTATGCACTTGTGGCAGAGTCTAGTGTATACCAATCAAAATCAATCCAGAATGACCTCAAGGTATCACCTGTGAATGTAGGTGTTCCAAAGATTACTAATCTAAATGGTACATCCTATTCTGCTGTACCAGTAAATTCTACTGTTATGATAACTAGCAAACTTAATCATGTTATTAATTCAACACAACCATTCATCTATTATGTTCAAGTAAAACAATTTAATGGTCAAACTGAATTTATCGGTAAAAATGAAGGAATATTCCTTGGCATAGGATCTCAAAATGCATCTGTAAATTGGATACCTCATTCTGCAGGTTCATATTTTGTTGAAACGTATGTGTGGAATTATGATAATGTTCCTTTGGCAGAATTACAACCACAAATTGTCCTAGTACTTGTTAAATGACAAGGCACTAAAT
>NZ_RCMC01000223.1:195-704 GCF_011319475.1 Candidatus Nitrosotalea sp. FS | reverse complement strand
TACCACCATGCCACGTCCTGAGACGTTTGTATGCAGGACAATCAACCTCTCATCAAAAAGTGTTGGTTCCTCACTTGAAAGACAAGCAGGTGCAATACTTGCAAAGAAATGGAATTCCAAGGTATCGCTCTCAAATCCTCAAGTTACAGTATACCTGATCATTACNAAGCAGGTGCAATACTTGCAAAGAGATGGAATTCCAAGGTCTCGCTCTCAAATCCTCAAGTGACTGTATATTTGATTATGACAGACTCTAAGAATTATCTTGGATATGCAGAGATGCAAGTTATGCCATTACATCCAAAGAAACTGGTCAAGCATCCCCACGAAATTGACATGAAACTTGCAAGGTGCATGGTAAATCTATCCGGACTAAAGGATGGAGATGTCATCTGCGATCCTTTCTGCGGCACTGGAACTATTTTACTGGAGGCTGAGTCCATGGGGATACATTCCATTGGAATTGATTTTGACAAAATAATGTGCAAGATTACGAAAAAAAATCTTGC
>NZ_RCMC01000223.1:0-159 GCF_011319475.1 Candidatus Nitrosotalea sp. FS | reverse complement strand
CATGGAAGAAATTGACGGTATAGTTACTGACCTGCCATATGGAATATCGTCAAGGTCGTCGGTATCCCCAAAAAAATTGCTTGAAGATTTCATATCAGTCATACCAAAGAGAAAAAAACTTGTAATGGTATACAAGAAAGGTCTAGAGGTGGACCAGAT
>NZ_RCMC01000152.1 GCF_011319475.1 Candidatus Nitrosotalea sp. FS | reverse complement strand
TGCACCCATTGGTTGTACAACTATGAAATGTTTCGTTTGTTTTTGTTGATAAATTTGGAACGGTGTCTTGTTTTGCAAGAATCTGCTTACGCCTGGTCATGGAATCAAGTCCGCCCATTGCTTTCTTTCTTGGATTTGAAAAGGTCTGATATTTTCAATCTCTTCTTTTATCAACTGCAATGCAAGTTCCGATTCATTGCGTAGTTCTTCTGAGATGCTCCTGGAGCGAAGCTGTGCCATTCTCTTGAGGGTATAGTTCATCTCAACTTCTAGAAGGGTTTGGTTTCCAATCGAGGTTATCAAAATGTCCTTTATTCCAACCAATACGCCCCTGGTCCACTTGATGTGGATTCCCTCTATTGGAAACAGGACAACTTTTTGNGTAGCACTTGTCAGAATTGCTTAGCGTTACCTCACGCGTAAACACGTTTCCATTTCGCGATGTATTTCTAACTCGTACCATTCCTTTCCAGAAATAAGGATCCCTCTCAATTGCAGATATTACGCTCCAGACTTTTTTGGCCGGGGCATTTATCATTATTTTTGAGATGATCCGAATCATGGAATCATATACCAAACTTTGGTTAAATTCTAGCTAGTACACACTGCAATCATGGCTATTCAAATATGATGATCCCAGAAATAACATGTGAGAGAAACATTTGTACTCATAAACTGCGATCTTGGAAAGGAACAACAAATTGTCAAG
>NZ_RCMC01000129.1:428-716 GCF_011319475.1 Candidatus Nitrosotalea sp. FS | reverse complement strand
ATCGTCGGCAACACCGTCATACTCAAGCACGCGGAAAACTGCCCGACCTCGGCCCTGGCGATCGCGCAGATCATGAAGGACGCGGGCGTGCCGGACGGCGTGTACGTCAACCTCTTCGCGACCCACGAGCAGGTCGCCGCGATGATCGCCGACCCGCGGCTGCACGGCGTGTCGCTGACCGGCTCCGAGCGGGCCGGCACCGTCGTCGCCGAGACGGCCGGCCGCAACCTGAAGAAGGTCGTCCTTGAGCTTGGCGGCTCCGACCCGTACATCATCCTCGACACCGAC
>NZ_RCMC01000129.1:0-404 GCF_011319475.1 Candidatus Nitrosotalea sp. FS | reverse complement strand
AAGACGGCCTGGGTCACCCGGATGGAGAACGTCGGCCAGGCCTGCAACTCCAACAAGCGGATGATCGTCATGGACGACATCTACGACGACTTCGTGGCCGCCCTGGTCAAGCGTGCCACCGCGATGTCACCGCGCCAGCCGGGCGATGACTCCCCGCGCTCCTACAGCCCGATGGTCTCCCGTAAGGCAGCGGAGAACCTCCTCGCCCAGGTGCAGGACGCGGTATCGAAGGGCGCCACGCTGCACGTCGGCGGCACGCTCGACGACGGTAAGGGCGCTTACTTCGCCCCGGCCGTGCTCACCGGCGTGACCCCGGAAATGCGGGCCTACCGCGAGGAGCTGTTCGGCCCGGTCGCCGTCGTCTACAAGGTCAGCACCGACGACGAGGCGGTCCAGCTCGCCAA
>NZ_RCMC01000180.1 GCF_011319475.1 Candidatus Nitrosotalea sp. FS | reverse complement strand
AGGGTGTCCAGTTTGTAGGAGAGTCTACTGATTCTATACTGTCTGGCTTTGAAGATTCTGTAAAAGAAGGTCCTCTTGCAAGAGAACAGGTAAGAGGTTGCAAGTTTACATTCCATCATTTCGTTCCACACGAGGATCCAGCTCACAGAGGCTTGTCCCAGTTGGGACCTGCCGCAAGAAGAGCTTGTACTGGTGTAATGCTTTTGTCTAGTCCTGTTTTGCTTGAACCAACACTTGGAATCGAGGTACGTGTACCACAAGAAATGATTGGAAACGTTGCCGGTGTAATTTCTGGAAAAAGAGGTAAGGTGCTAAACATGGAACAAAAAGGGGTCATACATATAATATCCGGTGAACTTCCAGCATCTGAAACATTTGACTTGTCTGAAATCATGAGAGGCCAGACTGCAGGACGTGCCATGTGGAACACCCACTTTAAGGCATGGACTCCGGTACCAAACTCTATCTTGACCAAAGTGATTGCTGACATCCGAAAGAGAAAGGGATTGTCACCAGAAGTGCCAACTCCAGACGAGTACGTCGACAGCGAGTAAAAATGGTTNAAATGGTTTACACCACTTCATGTGTAAAAACATGCTATATGTGTCGTAAACTTCTAAAACAATAAAAACAGAAAGATCCTGTGAGGCTTCAAATTTTATTTTTTCTTGTTCCATCTGTGATATTGATCGGATTTGGGTATTGGATTTTAGGAAATG
>NZ_RCMC01000246.1 GCF_011319475.1 Candidatus Nitrosotalea sp. FS | reverse complement strand
CCATTTGGAATGGAATTGTAATTGTTCTTGCGTCTGTGGTTGGTGTTTCTGTGAATTGTTGCACCTGTTCGCCGTCAATTAGGACTGCAAAGGCACCGTCACTTGTACCACTTTTTGCATCTAACACTGATCTTGGAATGTTCAAAGTGATCTGACCGTCATTGTTTGCTTGTATGTTTACAACAAGAGTCTTTGATGCTGCATTCAGTGTTGCTCCGGAAACAGTTCCACCATCTATGGTATAGTCAATACAATACATCTCACTACCTATTGTAGCTGAAAGTTGTTGTGCTGTACAACTTGATTGTCCGCCACCAAGTATTGTGAACTGTGTTTCTGTTGAAAGTAGTCCTTGTTGTGATCCGCCTTGAACGTAAATGGTATAGACTCCGCCTGAAGACCATAGTGGGCTTGCGGTGTTGATTTTATCTTGAAAATCACCATTGCTGTTCAATGTTAACTGACGTACTTCTACAACATTTCCATTGGGGTCTGAAACTTTCATTGTAACAGCTTGTCCTGCGATTGCATTTTGGACATGTCCTGTAACAATTACTACTGATTGTCTGTTGTATGTATCATTGTCTGTTGATACTACAATTGGCAGAATTTGTTGAGATCCAGTACTTGGGCTGATTTGGCTTGAATATGCTGTATCTGCCGGTGATGTGGCAAATGCTGGCATAATGCCTACTACAGCTGCTGTAGCAAGAATTGC
>NZ_RCMC01000010.1 GCF_011319475.1 Candidatus Nitrosotalea sp. FS | reverse complement strand
TCGTTGCATGCTTGCAGAACACCAGAGACTTTTCTAAGACATGGCGGACGATTTTGAGCAATTTCACAAGTCGCTCTTGGATCTGGTCAAGTCGTTTGAAAAGAAAAACGTTCTAATCAAGATGCACGCTGATACTGATTCCAATATAATCAGAATTTACGGCGAGCATTCAAGTGGACTAGATGTTGCAAAGACAGGCCTTGAGGAAATAGAAGAGCTTGCCCTTACAACTGCAGAGCATCACCCATACTGGGCATTGTTGTATAACGGCTCACAGATAATAAAACTCGTGCTTGAAAAATGGAACGATACACTCACCGAAGATGAAAAAAACCAGATCAAGTGGTATTCTGAAGAGATAAAAAATTCATCAAGTAATGTATCTCCCCATCACCATGATGAATAAACTACGGCAAAGATAAATAGCAAGCATCCATCAGATGAGGACATGCCAATCAAGATTGGCCTTTTAGGTAAGACTAACACCGGTAAGACTACATTTTTCAATGCAGCAACACTGGCAGGTGGAGAGGTCTCGACTTATCCATTTACAACAAAAAAACCAGAAAGGGCACTTGGAAATGCAATCACGCCATGTGTACATACAGAATTTAACATACAAGACAATCCTCAAAATTCAAAATGCACTGATGGCTGGAGATTTATTCCAATTGAGTTAATTGATCTTCCGGGACTGATAAAAGATGCATGGGCAGGCAAGGGA
>NZ_RCMC01000140.1 GCF_011319475.1 Candidatus Nitrosotalea sp. FS | reverse complement strand
AGGAATTTTTGACTATATACCAATTATTGCAGCTGTCCTACTTGGTATTGGTTTAGTTGGTGTTATAGTATACGAACGATCTAGAACAAGACAAAGCAAAGAACCCGAATCAACTGCTTGAGTTAGAAGTAAAGTTTCGCAATCTTGGTTTTGAGCACCTGACCGAGATACAGCAAAAGGCTGTTCCAGTAATATTTCAAAAAATTGATTCTCTAGTGGTTGCGCCAACTGGATCTGGAAAGACAGAGACTGCAGTAATTCCAATATTTTCTCGGGTCTCACGCTCTAGAAAAGAGGGCAAGATCAAGGTGTTGTACATCACTCCGCTTCGTGCACTAAATCGAGATGTCTTCAAAAGAATANTAGAAAAGAGGGCAAGATCAAGGTGTTGTATATCACTCCGCTTCGTGCACTAAACCGAGATGTCTTCAAGAGAATTNCAGACAATGAGGCGCAAGATAAATTTGTCCCCGCCTGACATCTTGATTACAACACCTGAAACTTTGATTATACTACTTACACAGCCTGTAATGCTACAAGCACTTGATGAAATTGAATGGATGGTAATAGATGAAGTACACGAACTTTTGGGCAACGAAAGGGGTGCACAACTATCACTTAGCTTGGAAAGACTCCAGGCAAATACGAAATATCAGATAACAAGAGTTGGGCTGTCGGCAACTGTAGGAAACACTGCAGAAGCTGCCAAGTTTGTAGTTGGTACAAAAAGAAAATGCAAAATAATTGAG
>NZ_RCMC01000179.1:17312-24139 GCF_011319475.1 Candidatus Nitrosotalea sp. FS | reverse complement strand
CCTTGGAAGCCTTGTCCATCTCCTGCTTGGGATCCTCCTTGACCACTACCTTGGAATACTTGGCCAGCAGCTTGTCCGCTGTCTCCTTGTCCAGATGGTGTAAATGATTGAGATTGGTTATTTGTAGAATTTGCAAATCTTGCAGCTCTCATAGCATCCAAGAGCTGTGATGGTGCAAGCTGGACTGTTGTAAATAATGCAGTTGTACTACCCTGGTTGAGTAAATTACCTACAAGATTAGTGGTTCCACCTACAGAACTTGCAGATAGTCCATAGACTTGGAGCTTGATGTTGCCAACTACAAAAGTTCCCAAGGTAAGAGAGTTTGTTAATGTTTGTCCTTTTGATACATAATTTGCAGTCAATGTAAAAGAAGCTGGACTATTGATCAGAGTATTTGCGGCATAAACCTTTGTGGTGAGTATTTGTCTGTCTCCTGGTTCTAGGTCTGGTATTGTCCAAGTAGATGGACCAACTACAGAAACCGAAGTTGACTGTGGTACAAGTGAGATTAAAATATTTGACATTGGATTAGTGCTGTTATTTGCAACGGCAAAATCAAGATCATCCAATGTAGCTGCAGTAATTACAGGAGTAGATGCATTACCAAGATATGACAAGCTGAGAGATTGTGGCGGATTTGGTTCAATAACAAGTCCTGTACTGACAGAATCAGTTGAAAGTTTTCCCCAGGCATTTTGATAATTTATCTGAAGTTGTACTTCTTGGGTAGTGCCAGCTGTTGCAGTACTTGGGTAAACTGTTGTACTTATCACAACTTTTGATTTTGCAGGTATTGTGCCCAAGTTGAAAGTATTAGGTCCCAGATTGACTATCTGCGTGGTAGCAGATTGCAATACAAGAGATCCTCCACTGCCACTATTACCAGTACTACCTTTAGAACTTCCAAGGTTTACAATGGTTGCCACCACTCCGGTTGCATCAGCAGAACCCTTGTTTTCAATTGTAATTGAGATAGGATTGTTAGTTTGAGGAGTAAGATAAGAAGTTGCAGTGGACGCATCCAATATCACTTTTCCAGGAAGAACAAATGGGACATTGAGTAGTGCAGAAGTACACTGTTGTCCAACTACACCCACTTGAACATAATTTGCAACAACAGTGGTTCCAAAAGTACCTACTTTGGCAGATGGTAGTACGTTTATGTTAAAATACATGGTAAATGATGCACCGGGTTGTACAGTACCATAATAGTTTCCTACTGCAGGATTAGTTGCAACTCTTGATGCTTGGTTGTAATGTTGAAGCAATTGGGGATTTGCGCTCTCTCCGGTAGGGGTGAATCCTGATGGTAGATTAAGAAATGCGGTAATCGAAGTTATTGGAAAGGCTGAATTTCTATTGTTAAAGACTACTGCAAAAACTGATGGTCCTTCTCCTGGACCTATTTCTTTTTTCACAGGATTACTTGTAACATCATTTGCAGAGGATGTTCCCTGATCAACCCAATACGAGTCAACAACCACAGGACCAGCATAAGTGGCATCAAGAATAGTAGTAAGAGGTGCAAAACAATCTTGTGTCTGTACTTGGCCGTATGCAGAAAAAGTTGAAAGCGTTGTTGGCACAAAGAGCATTACAATCAAAAGTGGAATAACAAATTTTACTCCTAGTCTCCTAGTAGAAAATTTGGTAGGTATACTAATTGATGGCATCTTTTTCTATCCTCCCATCTCTTAGCAATATTGATCTATCAGTAGATTCTGCAAGCTCTGGATTGTGTGTTACCATAACGATAGTTCGTTTGAATTTATGTGAAAGCATTTTAAGCATGTCAAATACATCGTCTCCTGTTTTTGTATCCAAGTTACCAGTAGGCTCATCTGCTAGAATTATAGTCGGGTTGTTTATCAAAGAGCGAGCAATTGCAACTCGTTGTTGTTGTCCACCACTGAGATTTACTGGTTTTTGGTTTTTCTTGTCAGCAATGCCAAGAGCCTCCAATATTTTCAAAGAACGAGAGTTTGCTTCAGCATTTGACATGCCAGCAATTAGTCCAGGCAGTTTAACATTTTTTTGTACAGTTGTTCTATTTATCAAATTAAACGATTGGAAGATAAAGCCAATACGGCTATTTCGCATGGTAGCAATTTCAGAGTCATTAAGAGAGAATATGTCAATTCCATCAATGTAGATTTTTCCGCTTGTTGGCCTATCTAGTGCCCCAATCATATTCAGAACGGTCGACTTGCCACTACCGGATGGGCCTACAACTGACACAAATTCACCTTTTTTTATAGCAAAACTGACTTTATCCAAAGCAACCACTCTTCCTGCAGCTGAATCATAAATTTTGGAGAGATTCTCCACCTTTAGAGCAAAGGAGCTGTTATCTACAATTTTCTGAGTGTCTTTTTCAACTACCAATTCTTTTGTCATGTTTTTCAAAATCAATCCCCTTTTAGAATTCATCTATTTGGATTTCATATGCATAAAAAAGATCACTATGCGAATCATATAGGTCCAAGAAAGATGTCATTGCATATGTTGATTATTTTTAGAATAAAACGATTATCAAACCTTGTTCATGAACATTGTTAATGATGACGCAAGAATCACCTGTTCGAAAAGTATGACAGGTGTTACATGGTATACCTCTAATCAATACACCCTGAAACATTCCTTGTGATAATATTTTGGAGGTCTTCCACCAATTCTCACTACAATATCTCCTTCAATCAATCTTATAGTACATTTTCTACATACATTGTTTATCATTTGAGATCAATCTTGCAACATCTCGTGGTTCTAATCTAATTTGCATCATATGAAAACCATTTCTATAAAATTTGTCGGGTGTTGTTTTGTAGATTTTGATCTGGACTTGGATTTTGCCAAAAAATTATGTAATGCAACTTGTTAATTATCCCAATACCATTTCTGCCTAAATCCATCATGTTTTGCAGGATGTGCAGCCTTGAAATGTATCTCTAATCTTTTAGGATCATCAAATCTCATATTACATTCTTTACATTTGAAATCCTTTTTCTTATCAAACATGTTTTATTTGTCACAGCCTTTTGTCATAATACATCTTTTTTATCCAAATTTGCTGCCAAAAATTTCAGTATTAGAAATGGCACGGTCATAAGATTGATCTTTTTTTCAGCAGAGACACATAGAATTTCATCATCTAAAGGAAAGTTCATCGATATTATTTTACTTCCATAAGAAACGGTAAAAATTACAGGCCCCAAGTGTGAATTATGTTCTTTACGCATCCTCACTCCCAATGCAGTCTCCATGAGCAACATTTCCTGATCTTTCTGAGTTGTAAAAGCCCGAATTCCCTTCTTGGTATGCCCGGTAAGAAGTCTGCCCTTATTGTTTATCACCCCAGCAAATCGGATATTAGGATCCAGATCTAGGATCATCGCACAAATAGATTCTAGTGTCTCTTGTGATGGTATTTTACGTTCAAAATTTGGAATTGCATCAAGCCCAGACTCCATAATTTTTTACCAGTCGTTTCGAATAAAACGCTTATCAAACATTGTTAATGAACAATGTTATTCAAGGAAGATATTTTTCAATATTTGTATAATAAAAAATGAAAAAAATTTTGGATCAGGATGATGATCCGCTGGATGGAGTTGTGGTTCCAGGTGCAGATGGAGCTGAGTTTTGAGGATTACCGCCCATGTGGAATCTGTGTTTCATCATTCCATGTTCGCCACCCATGCCAAAACCACCCATTCCAAATTGATGGCCTGGAGAGGTATACAGCACTTTATCATTTGCAGGATCGACAATCACGGAATATACCATGTTCTTGTCATCGACTACTTGGAAACTGTATACAACATATCCTTGTACAACAGTCAGGCTTCCACCTATTGTCTTTCCATTTGTTACTGCTGATGCTGCAGTATCAGATGCTGCAGAAAACTTTGTCTGTACTCCAGACAGTATTGTCTGCGGTAGGTTGATTGTGCCCTGTATTGTTGGAGGTTGTGTAGTTTGTGTTCCTTGAACTTGTGCAGATGCTGCTGACACTCCCACTGTAGCAATAATTGCTACACCGATTATGACGGCAAGCACTTTGTGGTTCTTGAAGAGGTCTTTTGTATTCATTGAGCATTAGTATCATATTTAGTTAATAAAAAATTGTGCAACTATGTCAGTGAACATTGTTACTGAAAGGTAAAAGTATTAGCAATGTTGGTTTCAATTTTTGTGAGAAATCAAGGTAAAAAGCTTAATACGTTATTTATACGGCAGAACAATAATCTTGTCACACGAATACAGAGACCGAGTCTACATTAGAAAAGATATCATATTAAAATTGACAGAACATGGAGAACTTAATCAAACATCTCTTCTCAGTTTTTGTGGTTTAAATTTAATGAAGCATAAAGACATTCTTGAAAGCCTAGAGAGAAAGGGATTCATAAGCAGAACAGAGCAAGCATGGGGAAATAAAAAAATAATAAAATACGCAGTGACACACAAGGGGCGAGAGTTTTGCAGGTTAATTCTAGAACCATATGAGGACATATTTCCANTCTAGAGAGTATGGAGAGAAAAGGTTTCATAAAAAGAACAGAGCAGGCATGGGGAAACAAGAAGATAATAAAATATGCAGTGACACAGAAAGGAAGAGAGTTTTGCAAGTTAATTCTAGAACCGTATGAAGATATTTTTCCTAGGAGTGAAAAACATGATAGAGAACAAAGTTAGCGAAGCATTTTTAATGCAACCGGAGTGTTTCTAGCAGATGCCAGAGCCAGAAAATAATCCGCCAGGAAAGAATGGGTCCACAGATGACAAAGACGAGAAAAAAGAATCGGAAAACATTCTTGAAATTTTAGATGAACTCTTATCCCATACCAACAGTTCACGTCGTTTATTTCTGATTTTTATTACAAGTGCATTATTTTTCGGTCCTGTTGCATTGGTATTGGGTGGAGTTTTGTTAGAACATCCAGATTACAACATAAGACATCTGGAACCAGGTGGGTATAACTTTACAGACATGCACCGTATCAATGGAATGCATCTTCAGGTTGTAGATCAAAACGGTACAGTAATCAGAGATTTACCAATGATGCCTCCGCCCGGAATGGACAGGTCTCACATAGGACCAATATTTTTCGGACTGCGAATATTCATCGTAATTTCAATAGTGTTTGCTGCGATATTGTTATTCATTGCAATAAAGGAATACCGCTTCTTTTCGCATTGGAACAAGAGATTTACTAAATACAAGGCACTAAAAGACAAAGTAGACAAGGAACTTGTGGCGAAGACTAGCAGTTAGACAGAGCTAAGTTTTTGTTAGATTATATATCCAAAAGTAATCATGATTCCTAATGGCAATACTTGAGATTAAAGACCTGCATGTGCAAAGAGACGGTAAAGAAATTCTCAAAGGAGTAAATCTCAAGACAGGTCCAGGAGAAGTTCATGCAATTATGGGTCCAAACGGATCTGGCAAAAGTACATTATCATATACAATTCTAGGTCATCCAAAATACGAAGTTACAAAAGGAGATATTTTACTAGACGGAGAAAGCATCCTAGGTCTTTCACCTGATGAGAGATCAAAGAAGGGACTGTTTCTAGCATTCCAATATCCAACAGAGGTTGCCGGTGTAGGTTATTCTCATTTTCTTAGAACTGCATACAATGCATTAAGCAAGTCACTTGCAGATGAAAAAAGAGAAGTCTTCTTAACAGTAAGAGAGTTTCAAAATTATCTAAAAAAGAACCTTGATGAAGTCGGTTTAAAGCATGACTTTCTTTCAAGGTATCTAAACGAAGGATTCTCTGGTGGAGAAAAGAAAAGATCAGAGGTTTTACAGATGGCAGTACTGCAGCCAAGGATATCNATTCTCATTTTCTTAGAACTGCATACAATGCACTAAGCAAATCACTTGCAGATGAAAAAAGAGAAGTCTTCCTCACAGTAAGAGAGTTTCAGAATTACCTAAAAAAGAACCTTGATGAAGTCGGTTTAAAGCATGACTTTCTTTCAAGATACTTAAACGAGGGATTCTCTGGCGGAGAAAAGAAAAGATCCGAGGTTTTACAGATGGCAGTACTACAACCAAGAATATCAATTCTTGATGAACCAGACTCAGGTTTAGACATTGATGCCGTACAAGCTGTAGCAAAGGCAATTAGTTCAGTCTCAAGAAAGGATGCAACCGTGATTGTAATCACACACTATGCAAGAATTCTCAAGTTCTTGGATAAACTTGATTATGTACACGTGATGGCACAAGGAAAGATGATCAAGGAAGGTCCAAAAGAACTTGCAGACGAACTAGAACAGAAAGGCTATGCATGGCTTGGAATTCAAGAGACTGCACAATAAAAAGAATTTTCACATTTTAAGCAATTTTAGAAATCTAGTATGAAAAATGGTACCTCAAATTCTGAACAAGTTCTTTGTGGCACTTGCAGGCCCTCACAAGTAATAAAAAAAAGACAATAACAGTGTCTAAAGTTTCTTACATTGGTATACAAACCCAATTTTTTTAATCAATATGCATGCAAATAGACAACCAACCAAAATCAAACGAGTTTTACACAAACTGTATGCAATACTTTGAAGCATTAAGAAAGACTGGAAAGCAGGACTATGGTTTTGAAGACGAGTTTTTCTATACCATGCCTGCAATGTCAGAAAAGATCGTTAGTGAACAGTAAGAGACATTCAAAAAAGACGTACACGGTTTCAGTTATATATTCAGTATAGGGATCTCTCGTTGCAGAGGTACCGAAGCCCGGTCAACCGAGAGGGACTCAAGATCTTTCGTAAGACATCCCTTCCCTTAGGGGTTCGTGGGTTCAAATCCCAC
>NZ_RCMC01000179.1:12685-17278 GCF_011319475.1 Candidatus Nitrosotalea sp. FS | reverse complement strand
CATACTAGTGTTTATTAGAAAATTTTTCCATTCATACAGTAAGAGATGAAACCAATTGACAAGATACCGGGCCCAAAATCTATGCGCGTTATTGATACCATGAGAAAACATGCCTATGATTCTACATTCGTGTACTCCCTGGTTGTCTCCCACGGACACAATTGCATCATTGAAGACATTGACGGTAACAAGTATCTTGATTTTACATCAAACATAGGCGCGTGTCCTTTAGGTTATTCACATCCTGATATCAGAGAGATACTTGCCCAGTACGCATCAAATGGAANATAGGCGCATGTCCTTTAGGCTATTCCCATCCTGATATCAAAGATATACTTGCCCAGTACTCATCAAACGGAGCATACAAGATAGCAGGGCAGGATTTTTACTGCCAAGAACATGCAGACCTTGCAGAAAACATTTCAAGTATACTACCATCAGGATTCAAGACATTTTTCATAAATAGTGGTGCCGAAGCAGTAGAAAATGCAATAAAGATTGCATATAGGAAGATGGGTCCACTTCCTGGAATCTCATGCACCGGTGCATTCCATGGAAGAACTTTGGGGGCTCTAAGTTTTACATTTAGCAGACCGGTCCAGAAATTTAACTTTCCTGAATTTCCATCAAAGAGAATCAAGTTTTGTATAAATGACAATGACCCAGAGATTGATGCTGCAGAAAAGATCCTAAAAGAGAACAAGGTGGCATTCATTTTAACTGAGACAATCCAAGGAGAAGGCGGATACAATGTTGCAAGTAAAAAATTCATTTCATCACTGAGAAAATTTGCAACAAAATATGGAGTGCCTCTCATCTTAGACGAGGTCCAATCAGGCATAGGGCACACTGGTAAATGGTGGGCCTTTGAGCACTATGGTATCAAACCGGACATAATGAGCACTGCAAAAGCATTACAGATAGGGGCTACAGCATTTGACAAAAAATTTGATCCAGGTCAGAGATCAGTTCTATCAAGTACATGGGGAGGAGGAAACAGAATAGACATGGCAGTAGGCTCACGAGTTATTCAAGTAATAAAACGAGACAAGTTGCTAGAGAACGCAACAAAGATGGGTAGCATACTCAAGAACGGTTTGATGGAGATAACAGGAAAAAAAGGAGTAGTGGATGTTAGGGGATTGGGCCTGATGGTTGGCATAGAGTTTGATTCAACAGCACACCGTGACAAAAAACTTGGAGAATTGTTCAAGCATGGCCTGTTAACTTTGGGTGCAGGACAAAAGTCAATGAGAATCATACCGCCACTTATAATTACAAAAGAGCAGATCCATCAGGGTCTTGACATCATGCACAAAGTTTTGATGAAGACCTAGTATGCATCATACTTGTCACCCATTTCAAGTGACGCTATCTTTAGTTTGAGTACCTCGTTTGCACCCTCATAGATTACAATTGCTCTAGAATCAAGAAAGTGTCTTGCAACTCGACTTGTTTTTTGATATCCATAGGAGCCAAATATCTGAACTGCTCTGTTTGCACAATCAAGTGCTGCGTTTGTGGCATGCAATTTGGCAATGGCGGCAAGTCTGTCTGCTCGGTTTCTCAGAGTAGAATATTCCTTGTTTTCCCGATTTAGTGCAGATATCCAATTTGCATCATGTTCTTTGAGATTTTCAACATAATCATGCAGTTTTTGTCTTGCCGCGCCTGCCCTATACACAAGCCATCGTGAACTTTCGATATTTACNATCAAGAAAATGCCTTGCAACTCGACTTGTTTTCTGATATCCGTAGGAGCCAAATATCTGAACTGCCCTGTTTGCACAATCAAGGGCTGCGTTTGTGGCATGCAGTTTGGCAATGGCGGCAAGTCTGTCTGCCCTATTTCTAAGAGTAGAGTATTCCTTGTTTTCCCGATTTAGTGCAGATATCCAATTTGCATCATGTTCTTTGAGATTTTCAACATAATCATGCAGTTTTTGTCTTGCCGCGCCTGCCCTATACACAAGCCATCTTGAACTTTCTATATTTACAATCATTGTAGCAATATGTTCCTGAATGAGCTGTTTTTTTGCAAGAACTGAGCCGTGCTGTTCTCTTTTCTGAGAATACCTTATGGATTCATCAAGACAGTCTTTCATCACACCAACTGCCCCTGCTGCCACGCTCAATCTACCATCAATTAGTGCACTAAATGCCACACTGAGGCCATTTCCAATTGTTCCAAGGAGATTTTGTTTTGGAACAAGACAGTTTTCAAAAGTAATCTCGGCATTTTTTACAGTAAGCAATCCCATTTTATTTTTCATCTCTTCTGCAGTAAATCCTTTTGAGTTTGTATCTACAATAAATGCAGAAATCTTTCCATCAGGACCTCTTGCATATGTTGTTATAACTTTGGCAAATGTTCCGTTTCCTACCCAGTGTTTTGTTCCGTTGAGTACATAATTATCTCCATGTTCTTCAAATTTTGTTGTCATCCTTCCAGGATCACTTCCTGCATCAGGCTCAGTTAGTGCAAAACCCATTATGCTGGTTCCATTTGTAGTATCTGTAAGATACTTCTTTTTTTGCTCTTCAGTTCCCCAATTTTGTAATACCATTTGTCCAATGGATATATGTGCAGAAAAAAATGTGCGAAGCGAGTTTCCCTCTCTTCCTATTCGTTCTATTGCAAAAAGATATGTGAGAATATCATATCCAAGACCACCATATTTTTTTGATATGGGGCAGCCAAGCATTCCAATTTCTCCAAATTCTGGAATTACTCGGTCGTTTATTTTTTCATCTAGATAACATCTTGTTTCATAATCCCTAATGGATCTGCAGACTCGGTCTATCTTGTCAAGAAAAATTTTCTGTTCTTCTGAGACTTCAAAATTCATCTTGGATACGTTAGAGTAAGACATGATTCTGTTCAGCCAACCTCAAGAATTATCATTTCGTTTTAGTTTCTATACTTTTACTATTTGGATCTCTCTTACATTATGTCTTGATAGATCTTCATGCAAAGCAGCGTGGGATTCATCTGTAAAGGTCAGATTGCATCTATAACATTTCCACGCTTTGGTGCTCACAGGATTTATACATGATTTTAATTTATAAATATATTGTACTTGGTTGCCATTTTTTGCATAACTGGGACCTAGGATCGAAATGTTTGGAATTATTTGCTCTTTTGTATCACATTTGAAGGATTTTTCATCAATGGCATGAATCAGAACTGACCCTCATGACCTTAATTTATAAAATCAATTCACATCAGTGACCAAATTGGAGTTTGAAAAATTAAAAGAACAGGTCAGAAAGAGGCTTGAAAAAAACGACGTGGCTCATGATTTTGAACATATCATGAGAGTGCTCAAGAATGCAACAATGCTTGCAAGAAAGGAAAAAGCAAGTATCAGAATCGTAACAGCCGCAGTGTTATTACATGATATAATTTCATATCCAAAATCTGATCCTCGTTCGAAAAATTCCTCAGTAGAAAGTGCACAAGAAGCAAGAAAGATTTTAAAAAAATATAATTTTAGTCAGGGACAGATTGATATCATATCTGATTCAATAAGAGACCACAGTTTTTCAAGAGGCATCACACCAAAGACACTAGAAGGAAAGATACTCCAAGATGCAGATAGGCTAGATGCACTTGGAGCAATAGGAATAGCAAGAACATTCTCAGTTAGCGGTGCAGAAAAAAGGCCATTTTACAATACCAATGATCCATTTTGTATCAAACGTACACCAGNGGTGCAATAGGAATAGCAAGAACATTCTCAGTTAGTGGTGCAGAAAAAAGGCCATTTTACAATACTGATGATCCATTTTGTAGTAAACGTGTCCCAGATGACAAGAGCTGGACCTTGGATCATTTTTACAAAAAACTCTTGTTGATTGAAAAGATAATGAACACCAAGACAGGAAAAATTGAAGCAAGAAAGAGAATCAAGGTCATGAAAAAGTTTCTTGATGAATTAAAAGAAGAGATCTAGCCGTAATCTACATATCGCTTGTATCTTTTTTCAATCTCAGAATTATTGCCAGTCAAAATTCTCCTGATTTCATCTGCATGCTTGTCTTTGATGTAAGCAGTCATCTCTGTGAAATTTTCATTTGCAGGAAATGCGTTGGTGATAGGTTCTAACATTTTGAAATATTCAGCAACTTTTTCTCGAAATTGTTCTTTTGTAGGTCTGTGTATTCTATTCATGCGAAACCATACTGATGCCCAACTTGCTCCCACCACATGTGGCAGCAAGTCATATGCACGCGTTATCTCAAATGTTAGGTCTTCTCTCATCTCTCGTTGAGTGTTTTTGCCGCACCCTTTGAGAAATATGTTACTATCATGTCTGCGCCCGCACGTTTTATCGCAGTAAGAATTTCTAATGTAACCTCTTTTTCATCAATGTATCCTGCCATGGCAGCTGCCTTGACAAGGGCATATTCCCCTGAGACGCTGTATGCTGCAATTGGTACATTGAATTTTTCCCTAGTCATTGAAATTAGGTCTAGGTAGGCAAGTGCGGGTTTTATCATGACAATGTCAACTCCTTCTTGTATGTCAGTCTCTACCTCTCTCATTGCCTCTTTTGGATTGGTATACGGCAATTGGTAGGTCTTTCTGTC
>NZ_RCMC01000179.1:5744-12614 GCF_011319475.1 Candidatus Nitrosotalea sp. FS | reverse complement strand
GATACAACATCAACTCCTGCTTGGGCTTGGCTTACTGCAACCTTTGCAAGAGTTTCAAGACTTGAATCGTTGTCAATTTTGTCTCCCTTTACCAATCCGCAATGACCAGAACTTGTATACTGACAGAGACACACATCTGCCATTATTGCAATATCATTTCCAAGATTTTTTCTTATTTCAGAGATTGTTTTTTGTACAATTCCATTTTGAGTAAAAGCAGAAGTACCATGTTCATCTTTATGTGAAGGTATTCCAAATACCATCACTGCTGGAATTTTTAATTCTGCAATAGAGTGTACTTCGGTTACCACATCAGCAAGTGGAAGCCTTTCCATTCCAGGCATTGAGCTTCCCTGAATTCTTGATTTGAGATCTTCTTGTACAAATATTGGACAGATTAGATCTCTTGGGGATAATCTTACTTCTTCTAAAAGTTCCCTAATTTTACCAGTCTTTCTCAAACGTCGTAGTCTTAAATTAGGAAAAGACATTATACACAAAACACCCTATTTTAGCAATATAATTTGTTACTCTCTTGTCTTATAATCAAAGAGTCTTGTGACAGTTTTTAGGATTTCAGAATCCCCTTGTTCTGAGGCCTTGCGTAGATTATTCATAGGAATGGACATGATGTCTTCAACAATTGCTTGTGTGAGTTGGTCAATAATTCGTATCCTTTGTTCATCTTTTTCTCCCAACATTGAGAGTGCCTTTTTGAGTTCCTTTACTCGTGCTTGGTCTATCTCCTTGAAGACATTAGTTACAATGGGCTCTACCTCAAGTCTTTTCATTGCTGCTTCTACTACAGGCAATTCTTCATTAATTATATGCTCTGCTGATGATACTACACCCATCCTGTTTTTCATGTTCTTTTCAACCATCTCTGCAATTTGATCCAGGTTCATCACCTTGACTTTGTCTATTTCTGATACCTTGTCATCGACAGTTCGTGGATTAGAAAGATCCATTATGAGCATTCCATTTTTTCTAGACTCCATCGCTTCTTTTACTCGTTCATGTGTAACAAGAAAATATGGTGCAACCGTAGCTACAAACAGTACATCAATTGATTTGAAATTGGCGGTTGCTTGTTCAAATTGCATTGGTTTTCCACCTGCAGTCTCTGCAAAAGCCTTTGAGCGCTCAAACGTTCTGCTGGTTACAAGAAAATCGATATCTCTTTTTTTGAGAGATTTTGCCACAAGACTTGCTGCTTCTCCAGTTCCAATCAACAAAATATGCTTTGATTTTAAGTCGTCAATGTTTTCTTCTGCAAGATTTACTGCCATGGAACCAATCGATATGCTTCCCTTGCTAATTCCTGTTGCCTGGCGTACGCGAGTTCCAATTTTTATTGCCTTGTCAAACAAAGTATTGAGATTATCGCCTGATGCCTTTAGTCCCTTTGCCGTGCTGATTGATTCTTTTACTTGGCCAAGTATCTGCTCTTCCCCAATTACAAGAGAGTCAAGACCAGACGTAAGTTTGAGCAGATGAGTGTATGCGTCAGTTCCCTGACTTATCTCAAGGTTTTCCACNGCCTTTAGTTCCTTTGCCGTGCTGATTGATTCTTTTACTTGGCCAAGTATCTGCTCTTCTCCAATTACAAGAGAGTCAAGACCAGAGGTAAGTTTGAGCAGATGAGTGTATGCATCAGTTCCCTTGCTTATCTCAAGGTTTTCCTTGAATGCATTTTCTTCAAGTCCTGCAACAGATGCCCATGTTTTTTTTATCTTGGCAAGATCTGCAGAAGTGGTACATCCAAAGAGTTCCACTCTATTACAGGTTTGTAGTATGACACACTCTTGCAATCCAGAATGTTTTAGAAATGATTCATAGGCAGAATCTAGATCTGGAAAAGTAAACCTTTCAAGCATGTGAATTGGAGATTTTCTAAAAGTAACTCTAGCGTTGATTACATCACTTGTCATATTAGATCACCTAACATTGCCATAACCCGCTTCTGTGCTTTTTTTAGATTTCCGTCTCGTATTAATTGTTTAACCTGATTGTCATTCATGACACTGTAGAGGAACTTTTTTCGTTCGGGAAACGTGGGAAGTTTGTCCTTTACGGCCTTTCTTGCAAAATCCTGTAATTTTATGTGGTAAATGTCCTCTTTTTTTATTACTTTTTTAAAGATCTCTTCTGCCTGAAGTTTTAGTTTTCTTGCCATTGCAGGACTTCGTCCACCTGTAGATACTGCAATTTGGACTGTATCTTCGATGTTTATCACAGAACCAAATGCAAAGTCACTGACCTCTGGATCATCTGCAGCATATGCATAGCATCGCATGGATTTTGCCTGTTCTACAATTTTACGATTAAGTTCCTTGTCATCAGTTGTTGCTAATACCATGAATGGTTTGTATTTTTTTAAAAAGTTTGCGTTGACAAGCCTCATCTTCTTGAAAGAGATCTTTTTTTGTTTGACATAGTTTTGTATTTGCCTGTTGGTTGAATCACTGATAAGAAGAATCTTACATTCTTGGGTCAATAACGTATTTACTTTTTTGAGGCCTTCATTTCCTCCTCCTACCACAATGACCAAATTTCCTCGAAGATTTAGATCAATTATCAACGGATCTTCGCTGACTAGAAATGATATTTATAGATTCTATGACAAACTAGGTAACGTTTTTAATTGTAAGATAGGTTTTCCATGTCACATGGACAAGCTGGATAAAGAGATTCTAAATGAGATCCAGTGGACTTTTCCGTTGACTCCAAAACCATACGAGGTCATGGCAAAGAAGTTTGGCCTATCAAACGAAGAGTTGATGAAAAGACTCGTATCACTAAAAGAAGCAGGTATAATCAGACAGATTAGCGCAATATTTGACACACGAAAACTAGGATACAAAAGTGCACTTGTTGCAATGGCAATTGACCCAGACAAATTAGATGATGTTGCAAATCAAGTAAACAGACACCCAGGTGTAAGTCACAATTATGAGAGAAATCATGAATACAACTTGTGGTTCACTCTTGCAGTACCTCCAGGATCTGATCTAAAGACAGAGATTGACAAGTTTTCAAAATTATCAGGAATTCAAAAAACAAGGCTCCTTCCAACAATCAAGCTCTTCAAGATTGGAGTAAAACTTGAGATGGTGGAAGAAAAAAAATCAGACATTAAACCATCAGAGGAGAAGAAAAAGATAACAGATGCCAAGTTTGTTGCAACAGAAGAGGAAAAAAACTACATACGTGAACTACAAAAAGATCTAGAGATAGTTGAAAGGCCATTTTTAAAATCCGCACAAAAGCTTGGAATAACTGAAGAGCAAGTTCTTGAAAAGATAAGACAATATGAAGAGACAGGAATAATGCGAAGATTTGCAGCCATCTTAAGACACAGAGAAGTTGGCTTTACTGCAAACGGCATGATAGTATGGAAGGTTCCAGATGAGAAAATTGAAGAAGTTGGCGCAAAGCTTGGCGCGTTTCCACAGATAAGCCACTGCTACCAGAGACCTGTATACCAGGACTGGCCATACAGCGTGTTTTCAATGGTTCACTGCAAGTCAATTGCTGAAGCAGAAGACATGGCAAAAGAGATTCAAAAACAAGTCAATGTCAACGAGTACAAGATTTTATTCAGTTCCAGGGAATTCAAAAAGACCCGTGTTGAATATTTTGTAGAACACGAGTTTAACATCGAAGATCCGATTACGGCATAATATTATAAAATAAATTTCTAGGAGAGCTCAACCAGTGACTCGGTAGCAGATGCTAGCGTTACCTTGATTGAGATTATCTTGCTTTTGTACATGAAGAATTTTTTTCCAGACAGGTTTGTATCCCCTGAGACACGTACTAGTCCGGAATTGTGTAGCCTGCGAACCCACCTATACACTTGGGTCAGAGGAATCCCAGAAATTGAGCTGATGTCATATGCCGATTTTGGGGCTTCAATTGTGGATCGGAGTATCTGCATGGCTTGATCATTTGCCATGATTTTTAAAATATTGTCTGCATCCTTGTTTTCAAGAGTTCTGCCTTGTTGTAATACTTGCATGGGTATGATACCAAGGCATAAAATATAACAAGAACGATTTGACTGTATTCATTTGCAAACAGATGCAATCATTTGCAATTATTTATTCAGAGAACTTGAATGACATCATGCCCGAGTTGTACTCAAAATCAACTTTTTTCTCCAAGACTTCTCTGAAGATCAAGCCAAGCACCGTAGTATGGTACAAGGACCAGTTCTCACCAAGATCGTGTTTGATGATAAACGTATGAGCATTATTTTTGATATTATGATTTATTTCAATTGATGATGCACGCATTCTTGCTTCAAACCAAGTGATGAACGAATTTAGATTAAAGTCACCTTGCATAAATAATGCCGTATCCCGTACTACATTTTTTCCAATACGAGTTGCCATTTCAATAGTGTGTTCCTTTGTCAGATTTCCAAAAAGTTCCAAGATGATTGGTTTTGCGATTGGAATCATTCCCACCTTTGCTTCATACATGTCCCACTCTACGTATCTTTTGAATATGTGATTGACAAATGTATTAAGACTGGTCTCGCGATGTTCAGATTCAGAACGAAGCTTGTTGAGCACGTCTTCATCTATTCGAAACGTCATAGTCGACGTCTTTTTTTGATTGAGCGACACTTTACTTACGTAAATTCCTCTTTGAATATAATTTGTTTTATTTCTCCCAGTCTGGAAGCCTTAGGCAGTTTGTACCGAGGCCTTTAGATCATATGAAGGCCATTGGTTGAAAAGTCCGATTATCTCGTTTTTGTCATTATCGTTTAGATACTTGCCATCAGACATTGCCGCAAACATTTCAATCTCTTCTTCACTTACAACGGTAGGCAATACNTGACAAATGTATTAAGACTGGTCTCGCGATGTTCAGATTCCAAGCGAAGTTTATTGAGCACATCTTCATCTATTCGAAACGTCATGGTTGACGTCTTTTTTTGATTGAGAGACACTTTACCTACGTTAATTCCTTCTTTGAATATAATTTGTTTTATTTCTTCCAGTCTGGAAACCTAGGCAGTTTGTACAGAGGCCTTTAGGTCATATGAGGGCCATTGGTTGAAAAGTCCAATTATCTCGTTTTTGTCATTATCGTTTAGATACTTTCCATCAGACATTGTCGCAAACATCTCAATCTCTTCTTCGCTTACAACGGTAGGCAATACAGATGACACAGGCCCTTGTGACAAGATGAACTTGATTGCAAGCTCAGTAATGTTCAAGCCGTTTCTTTTTGCAACAGGCATCAGTTGGTCTACTTTCTTTAGCGCCTCTTGTACCCAGTCACCACTTCTTACAGAACGGTGATCCTTTTCGCTGATCTTTGTATTTGCATTGACTTTTCCTGTCAATATGCCAGATGCATCAGGAACACGGACCAAGATTCCAACGTTGTTCTTTTCTGCTTCGTCAATTAGTGTATTTCCAGGATTTTGCTCAAGAATGTTATAGACAGTCTGGACTGCTGCAGTGTTTGTCACCTTCATTGATTCAAGTCCCTCTTGGGTCCATCCGATGGCAGGACCAAGAGCTATTTGGTAACTTTTGATTATTCCTTGCTTTGTCTTTTCGTCTAGGAATTCAAAAATTTTCTTATCCCGTATGGTATGTATTTTTGGATTGTGCAATCCGTATACATCAACGTAATCGGTTTGTAATCGTTCAAGACTTTGTTTTAGTGCAAAATCTGTAAATTCAGTTGTAAACTTTTGTGGAAGTTCCTTGTGGCCTATTTGCTCGTTTGAATAAATGTCATAGCCATATTTTGTAGATAATACCACTTGGTCTCTCATTCCAGAGAAGACCTCACCTATTAGCTTCTCACTTTTTCCTCTTCCATAGATATCTCCTGTCTCAAAATAATTAATTCCTAGATCAAATGCACGCTTGAGCATCCTCTTGGCTTCATCGTCTTCAATTTTTTTGCCCCACCAATCTAGTCCAAGTGTCCATGCGCCAAATCCAATTTCAGATACTGAAATTCCACTCTTTCCTAGTTTTCTATATTTCAATTCACTATACTCCTAAACTCTGATAATTTTTGTTGAAGCTCTGCTTCATTTAAAACAGCTGATCCAGGTTCCGTATTTACATTTAATTCTATCCAAGATTTGCAACCGTGATATTCTGGAAGAACTGGAATCTCGGCTAGTGCAACCTTGTACACCTTAAGAAATATTGCAGTCATTGGTTTTTCTGGCATCCAGTTCATTCGCTCAACCATATACGAGTCGCTCCAGATGTGAAAGTCTGACAACTCTTCTATTTTTTCCATAGAGGATATATCATGTTCTGCAAGCACTTCGGCATAAGATGTGATTCTGTTAAAACCATCTCGTGGTTTTTGTTCTCGCACATCTGCAAGATATCGGTAAAATTGTGATTTTAGAGACGAATTGTCCTGGTGTTCATATGTGGGAAAGAGAGCAAATTTTTTGTCCTCAACCTTAAACCCAGAGCTGGTTTCAAGTATGCCTCCCTTTCGAAGCAAAACGGTTTGGTCTCCATTTTCAAGTGCTGTTATTACAGTAGCCCATTCTTTTAGTGCCTTCATCACCCAAGACTCCTAATCAGAGGAACAATGTCTTTTTTGACACAGACGATCATTGGAGTGTCAACTGCAATGTACCCACTGACCCGAGTTTCCCTCAAGTCCATTATCAGGTCCTGAAACTTGTGCAATGTATCAGTCTCAAATGCAAGCATAAAGTCCTCATCATGTATTCCAAAAGAGTATGTAGTATTGAGCAAGACCTCAGGATACTTGTGTCCAACCTGGATGTGCTCTGCCATCATTTCTTTTCTTTTGTCAAGTGGTAACAGATACCATTCTCGTGTTTTTATGAAAGGATATACGACA
>NZ_RCMC01000179.1:0-5718 GCF_011319475.1 Candidatus Nitrosotalea sp. FS | reverse complement strand
GTAGGATTATTGGCATACATCGAAGGTCTTGTGCTGGATAAGTACACATGAGTTGGTACAATGTATTTTCCAAAGACTGTAAGGTATAGTTTTGATACGACATCTTGAATTTTTTCTACAGAATCAGATACAAACCAAATCAAAAATTCTGCATCATCTCGCAGGCCAAGAGTGGAATATGTCCTGTACTTTATTTGCGAATTTTTAAGAACAATTTCTACCTCCTTTGCCGATTCTTCTTTTGCAAGATCTGCCATCCAGCGCCATTTTGGATCAACCTTGAAAAATGAAAAATTGAAAAATTGTCGTGGCTGTTCGCTCATGAAGACTAGATTTATTGTCACCTTATTTAAAATCTGATCAATCAGGTTTGAAGTCAGATACTGGAATTTATGAGATATCTTAAATTAGCGAAAAAAGCAGAAAAAGACATGAGCAGAAACACCAAGATGGCAATAGGAATCGGCTCCATTTTTACTGCATTTACAATCGTAATGATAGTCCTTGTTCTCCAGTCATACTAGAATCTAAAGTTCAAAACTGATCGGATCCATTAAATGACACAACCGAGTTCTTTAGAAACATGGTAATTATCAAGCACCAGCCAATAAATGAGATAATAATTCATGAGCTTGTCAAGGTCAACAGCATTGAGGACTTTCTAAGCATAAAGACCAACAATGTTCCATTGGGCAGTTCTGCACCTCCAGCGCGATGGGCTGACGGTATACTGTATGAACCGCAAGGTTTTCCTCCCACACCTGAGATAATCAAGGACCAGATTGAAGGTAAGATACATTTTGCAGCAATAGAATACACCGAAATGCCGCAATACAGGCAATATCTAAAAAATAACAACAACAATGTCCTTCTGCCAATAATTGACATGTCACACAATGCGGCAACAAAACAGATTGCCCAGTGGTTGAAAGGTCAGATAATTTCCAAATAGAAATTACTAATCTGATAAATCCAGATGGAAAAATTAGTATCTTCTAGATTCCTAATTTTTCTTCAATGTTTTCTAGTCTATCTTCGAGTGCTTGTAATCTATCCTCGATTGAGGCATTGCGACCATTTGGATTTTCTCTGATCAGTCGTTGAAATTGTTCTTCAATTATTTGTTTTACTTTGTTTTCATCTAGCATTTCCATTTAGTTGAGTATTCCTTGTTTTTATCAATATTGAAAGAATCAAACCTTGATATCTTAAAAGATACTATCAAAACACTTATTATTTGAGAATGGAAAATTTTGTTAAATGCCAAGCATAGACCAACTGAACAGACCACAAAACAAGCTAGAACCAATCGAAGGTGTAATCGAAAGCATTAGCGAACCAAGAACTGTAAACCTAAAAACTGGTGGACAGGCTCAAGTCGCAGATGCACAGCTAAAAGATGAGACCGGACAGATCAAGCTTAGCTTGTGGGATGCACAGATAAAAATGGTAAAACAAGGTTCCAAAGTAAGAATCGAAAACGGCTACATTTCCACATTCAGAGGCGAAAATGCACTCAATGTTGGAAAGTTTGGAAAACTAGTAGTATTAGAATTTTAGACATATCTGTTGCTAGATTGATTCTTCCCCTTTCTCCAATCTATTACGCTAAGTACTACACCAGATAGTATTACAATAATTCCAATAATTAACAAGAATCCGGCTTCTGCTAGAGGCAATATGTTTTTGACAAACGGTGAGTTGGGGTCAGTCAATGCCTTTGACTTTTCAGGGTTTTCTGTGAACAACATCACTACCGTAATTGGCTCCTTGCCCTTGTTTTCTACGTTAAAGCTGTAGGTATCTGCCTTTGGTACATCAAATGATTTTATGAAAATGGGGTCATTGTCTGTGAACGAGCCAAACTTGTCCCCAAAGATATTTGAAATTGATATTGCAACCACATCATTTGGATTATAGTCTACAACGTGAACTCCCCACATCAAGGGCACGTGTGCAGTAGTTGCAGTATGTGAAAAGGTATACACAGTGCCTGCATCAATTGTTACTTTATCAGATACACTATCAAAGAGGCTTTCTGGCGATGGAAAAAAATCCGTACCAGAACTGTCAGATGGCATTCTAGGCATTACAGAATATGCAATGGATGCTGCAATCACAATCATTACGGCTCCTGCAATTGCAATTATTGGTCCACGTTTTTTCATGGTTAACTGATGTATCCCAGTTTTCGATCATGCTGTGGCATTGGTAGAGAATCGCCTCCAGATCTCTGTCCCATTTGCTCCTCTATANTCAACTGATGTATCCTAGTTTTTTATCATGCTGTGGCATTGGTAGCGAATCTCCTCCAGCCCTTTGCCCCATTTGTTCCTCGATTGTCTTTACAAGATGTTCTGTATCTTGTGCTTTTTTTGTAATTCCTGTCAGGTCAAGTTTTAGATTTGTCATTTTTACTAATGTTTCAAGCACAATTTTTGATGCCTTGGCATCTACAACATATCCAGATGTTTCACCAAGAAGACAAATTCCTGTTATTCCTTTTCGTTTTCCTACACCAATGATGAGGCCATTCATTCCAGTTATGCTTCCGCTGTTCATTACAGAGATGCCATAATTTTGGAATTCATTTACAATTTTTGGAATGGTGCTTGTTCCATAGACTTTGGGAGTTTTAGAAAATGCACCGGTGATGTATGCAGCAAGAGTATAGATTGTTTTTACTCCTAGTTTCTCGCAAATTTTTGCAATCTCTTCTGCCATCTCATACTCGCTTTCTGGAGTCACAGGCTGTGCATCGCCACTCAACAAAACAAGGTCATTTGTTGTACCCTTGTAATAGTAAAATGTATTTTTCATTAGATCAGTTGTTCCATCTGGCTGTATCAGTACCTGCGGAGGAAATGATGATGAGAACATGTTTGCAAATGGAACTGCTTTTAATTCATCAATCATGTGATCGATTGCAAGTTTTCCGACATAGCCGCTTCCTGGAAATCCACAGATAAGAGATGGATTTTTGAGATGTGGCATCTCTGTTATTTCTACAACGATACGTTGAGGAAGAGACAATACCGTTACGGAAAAATTAATTCAATATTAATGAAGCGTAGGAATTCTATCTACGTCTAGAGGTTTTCTTTGTTTTTCGCTTGGCGGTTCTGCTAGTTTTTCTTTTAGATTTTTTTGCTGCTTTTCTTTTTGGTNTGGCGGTTCTGCTTGTTTTTCTTTTAGATGTTCTTGTTGCCTTTCTTTTTTGTGCTTTTTTTGCAGACTTGCGCTTTGTTTNTGGTAGTTCTGCTTGTTTTTCTTTTAGATGTTCTTGTTACTTTTCGTTTTGGTGTCTTTTTTGTAGACTTCTTTGTTTTTTTAGCAGGTCTTCGTTTTGATTTTCTTGCCTTTGCTTTTCTTGTTCTTGCTAGTGCAAGTTGTCTTGCCTTGTTCTTTCTTCTCTGAGCTGCCAGTGCTGCCATTCTTTTTCGTTTCTTGGCTGCAAGTGCTGCAAGTCTCTTTCTTCTCTGAGCTACAATCACTGCAAGTTTCTTTTGTACTGATGCCAATGCAATTCCTGCACGTGTTTCAAGTTTTAGAAGAGATTCAAACTTGGGTCTCAATGCAGCTTCTGCTTTTGTGGCAGCTTTTAGTTGCTCAACCAACGTAGGTTTTAGATGGCTCTGTCTTTTTAGTTGGTCTTCAGCTTTTACCTTTTCCTTTTCGCTTGACTCTATTGCCTTTTCTAATCTAGCATGAGTAGAATCTCTTTCTTTTATCTCGGAATGTAATTCGGATATTTTTTCATCAATATACTTTAGTCGTTCAGCAACGGCATTCTTGTCTTCAGACCCATACTCGCTTTGCTGGGTTGCCTGGTCTTTTGCATCGTGCTCTTGCTGTAGTCTACCCTCGGCTGCGATTTTGAGCCTCTCAATGCTTGCCTTTTGGGAGAGATGTTGGTTTAAAAGCTGCATTGCGTGGTCTTTTGCCCTTGTCAAGTCCTCCTTTTTCTTCTCCAAGGCTACAAGGCCTGATGATGATCTTCGTTTTTTAGAAATAGCCTCTTTTAGTTTACTTTCAGCCTGTTTTCGCAATTTGGTTACTGCTGCCTTTTTCATACTATGCGATTTTACGAGAGCCTCAAGGGATGTCATGCGATTATGAGCCTTTGTAATCGATTAAGTTTTTGTTATGATCAGTATTTGACATATGAGTTAAAATTTTCAACATATTTTTGATCTTTTTAGCAAAATTTTAAGATGTGTCAAGGGTCACCAAGTAGATTTTATTTAGCAAGTACATACCAAAATCATGGATTTTCATCCATCACAGTTACCTGTAGCCCAGTCATTTCAGATCGATGACGAACGAAAGGCACAGGATCTTGCAGACCAGATGGTAAAACTTGGTTTTTCAACTCAAAAGGGCGCATTCAAAGTTATCATGACAAAGGAGCAAAAGACTGCAAAGAAGATAGGTTTTACAATTATGAATGAGCTTAATTTTGGATTGAAAAAAACAAAACAAGAACGTGATGTAAGATATTGGATCTACAGTCATGATGCAGATCACTATGCCATGGTTCTGATAAGCTCCAAGGTCATGGAAGAGCTAGGTTTTTGATCTATCAAAGATAAGTTCTATCTTTAGTTTTCTGGATACAATATTTGCAATTATAATCCCAAAGACAACACCGGCAATTATTGTCAATGGATATTCTTGCAACAAGTATAACCTGCTTATTGATACCACTGCTGGATATATCCACAACAGATAGCATCCGCGCGGAAATCTCCTAGATAGTGCATATCCAATGATGAATGCAAATATTGTTGTCCTCATGGTATCTCCTGCAGGAAAAGTACCCTCGATTNATCTCCTAGATAATGCATATCCAATAATGAATGCAAATATAGTTGCCCTCATGGTATCACCTGCAGGAAAAGTACCCTCGATCCCACAAGGAACACCCACATCAGCACCAGATTTTATTGGCAAGGTGGCCCCCAGATAATCAAGCATCGGTTTTTCATACCCAGAGTAGCATCTCATATAGGCCACAACCATGCTGCCTACCAATAACGAGAGAAGCAGGACAAGACCAAGACGCCTTGTTCTTTTTATGATAAACAGTATGATGCTGACAAATATTGGATACAACACCCACCCAAGTTCTGTAAACACGTCCATGGTAATGTCTACGACAGGATTTCCTACAAGTTTTGAAAGTGTAGTTTCAAATCCTGTATCATATACGAACAGAACTTTTGCAACAGCAAGATAAAGCATGATTAGAAATGATACTAACAACAGGAAGAAAGTTCTACTTCGTGTTTCAAAGACCCAGCTTTGCATTGAAATTCTCTCCTTGATACAACATCTAAGCATTGCTTTGTATGACCATATTAAAATCAGATTGCTTGTCTTGGTATTGTTTTACATACAAAACCAGATCAATTAGATGAAGAACCAGATGATGCAGACTAGTGTTTTTGATTCTTCTGTTTATCTCCAGATGATAATCATCTTTATTTTTTTATGCGATTACAGTACACAGATTTTAGGAACCGTGGATGTGCCTTGTTTTTGTACGATCACAAGCCAGTCTGACCCCTAAACATCCACGGTTCTGAAAAAAATCTATGTCATGTTATAATACACACAAGACACCAAGTGATTTGAAGATTTTTAGCTGAGAATCTACTAGATAAATTTACACATACAGTTACCAAAGATCGGTAAGAAAAACCAAATAAAGAAAAG
>NZ_RCMC01000064.1 GCF_011319475.1 Candidatus Nitrosotalea sp. FS | reverse complement strand
GTGGAAATTACTTGGCAAAATAGGATTCAAAGGATTTCTTGCAACAAAAGATGGAAAAAATATTGGTGGGATAACATTCTCATTTTTTAATGGATACATTAACGAATGGGGAATTGCCCGTTCCTCTCTAGATACTACTGAGAAACTATATTCTCAGGATCTACTCAAATGGAAAATAATTGAATGGGGGTTAGAAAATAAACAGAGATTCTATGATCTATCTGGATTCAATCCAAATCCTGTGTCTGGAAAAGAAGAAGGAATACTTAGATACAAGAAAAAATGGGGAGGAAAACAGTATGATTATTGGTTGGTCAGGAAGTGATTGATTGAATATACTTCATGCAGGTAACATGGCAAACCTCGGATATGTTATATCGAGACAGCTAAGAAAATCTGGAATTGACGCAGATCTTTTACTTGAAAAAAATCCTCCAAAAGGATCTGATCCATTTCGTTTTGATCCATTGCTAAATGGTATATATCCTGACTGGATCTCATTTTATGACAAATCAAAATCTTCATGGAAAACTAGTGTGATAAAAAAAATGCGCGACAAAAAATATGATTTGGTGCATGCGTACGTTGAGATGCCAATTTTTGCATATCTTTCAAGGCGACCGTTTGTTGCTCATACACAAGGCAGCGATTTTAGAGAAATGGCAATGGGGAATTCGCTCAGGGGAATACTCTTGAGACTAGCCTACAAGAGAGCAAAGGCAGTTCTCTTTTT
>NZ_RCMC01000280.1 GCF_011319475.1 Candidatus Nitrosotalea sp. FS | reverse complement strand
ATAGTAGGAACTCTCATCACAGACAATTTGACTGATAACCTTGGTGTATCATTAACAGTCTCTACCATACTCTTCGCCATCTCGCTCTCAATAGTCTTTGCTGTCTGGTATAAGAAAGAAAAAACATTGTCAATACATACGATTTTCACTACCAGAAGAGAGGCGTTTTATTGGCTAGCCATTCTGTTTACATTTGCACTTGGAACCGCGGCAGGGGATTTACTAGCTGAGAAAATAGATCTTGGGTACTTGCTCTCCGCAATCATTTTTGGTGCCATGATTGCTGCTGTTGCAATAAGTCATTTTGTTTTCAAGGTAAATGCTGTTTTGGCATTTTGGATAGCATACATTCTAACTCGTCCTCTTGGCGCCTCGATAGGTGACTACCTCTCACAAGATTTGAGCAACGGGGGCTTGGGGTTGGGAACTGTAATAACAAGTATGATTTTCCTTGCTACGATCTTAGCTACAGTCATCTATCTAACGGTCACAAAAAAAGACGTCATTAGAAAACAGACTTGAATCTGTAAATTTTGCAATATCTACGTAAACAATTCTTCAGTGAGTCTTAATAGGCCCAAGTGAACGGACTATCTCATATTGAACAATCCAAATCCAATAGATGTCGTTTTGTGGACACTGCGACGAGGGGAAGATGATGTTGTTAACCTGTACAATTACCTTTCAGGATTGATGCAGGTTTCAACCGGAGGGAATTTTCTCAATTTTGGATATTGGGATGATTCTACAAA
>NZ_RCMC01000135.1 GCF_011319475.1 Candidatus Nitrosotalea sp. FS | reverse complement strand
AAAAAGCATTGAGGATCTCATCAGGTGGACTAGATGTTATCTCAAACTCAAAATTTCTCCTGCTACATTCATTTCTAAAATTATCCACGCAACACCTGTTGATAGTTGCATTGGTAATACCCATAAACAACATCTCCAAGAAATTAAATTCTTCTTCTATTGCAGTGACAAGGTTAAACCCCTCGTTGGCTTTTTTGCCACATCCACCGCATTGTATTGCTACTCCTGTCTCTGCATCCGTAGTCAACACTCCATAGATCATGGTATCAATATCACACCAGATCTGCTTAACCTTTTTCGCCTATCCATGGAACCATCAAAACCTAACCCAGAACCAGTCAGACGACTCTATCTTCTGTATTGCCATCAAAAACGCATCACCAAGGTCAAATGACAACACGCTCTTGTCGGGATGCCCTGCATCATTGAACCTAACCGACTTTAGCTGCGAAATCAATTGCGTAAACTTGGGATGTATTCTAACACGTCTTTGTCTGACATAGCTTGCAGCAGTAATTGTCATATTTGACAGATCCCTTCTAAATGAGACCTTTCGTATCTCCACATTGGAACCTATCAGTTCCTTGATCAATCCAGGACTGGTGTCGTCGACTGCAACCATCTTCCATGTCTTACTCAAATGTACCAAATGGTCAACCATGTCACTAGGAGATGGCCTGTCGTATTCCTCTGCAGCTTTGATGTAGATGACTCCATCAATTTTTTCTGCAATCACAAT
>NZ_RCMC01000085.1 GCF_011319475.1 Candidatus Nitrosotalea sp. FS | reverse complement strand
AAGAAGTTCTGGCAATTCTGGATTGCTAATCAATACTGTAAATCCAACTTTTGGGATATATCGAGTGAGTGCAACATATGGTGATGCATCTGCAGTTGCAACATTTACACTACTCCCAGCCCAAGCGCAAACAAATGCAATAACTCTAGTTACTGACAAACCTGCATATGCTCCTGGTGAAACCGTAACATTCAGTGGAAGCACATTGCTCAAGGGTTTGCAAAATGTTGGTATTAATCCAAATCTGCAAATACTTCAGACAACNAAACTTCTGGAACTCGTGGTATAACTCCAAATGCTGTAAATGTGTTAACAAGTGTGAATCTTCAAAATGATAACACATTTTCATACAAGTTTGTTCTTGCTGGAGCAGCTAGTTTAGGAAACTATCGTGCAGTTGTTTCAATCCCTCAAGGTACTGCAGAAGCTGACTTTGTTGTTGTTACAAACCCGTCTGATTACAAGGGTACAACCTCATCTTCTCCGTTCACCATTGTCACAGACAAGAGTTCGTATGCCCTTGGTGACAAAATAACAGTATCTGGAAAAATATTGAATCCAATCCAGATAGCCACACAAAATGCAGGAGCCAGTGTAAAGATCCAGATACTAAACTCTACTGGATTGCCAATATCTTCTGCAGGCAGTTTCATCAATAATCTCACAGTGCAGGGCTCGTCAGCACTCTCCTACTTTGCATTTCCGGATGCCAACGGAAACTATCAAGTGCAACAGATAATC
>NZ_RCMC01000005.1 GCF_011319475.1 Candidatus Nitrosotalea sp. FS | reverse complement strand
CCATCAAAAATTACTTTGTTCATCACATCTGATTGTGTAATTATCATTGATTCTGCACAAGCAGTCTTTGTACTAAATAAAATTAAAAAAAATGCAATAATGAAATGGATATATTTCAAGATCATTATCTAATTTATTATCATAAATATTAATCCCGATCTATCCTTCACCATATTTATATGCAAAGAGAATATTTTCTTAATATTGAATAAAAAATATCTTGTTGGTACTAGCATAGCTGTTATCATAGCATTCTCTATCGGAGTGCTAGGTGAGTATGGTTTACAATCATTTAATCTTGGGGAATCACCAACATCATCTACAAACTCAGAGGGCTCTCACATAGCAGGACATGTAACTATGTTTGTTACAGCCCCAAATGGTATGATAACAACCTACAGGCAATCTGATAACATCATTGTAAACCATGGAGTAGATTGTGCGATCAAGACACTATTTGCACCAACAACAGGTATTGAGAATAGTTGTACTGGTTCGCCTGGAGCATTTAATGTAATGGCCTTAGGTACTGGAACAAATGGCAACACTAGGACTGATACTGCACTTAACACAGAAACCTCTGCTACTGGATTAGCACGAGCAGTAGCATCAACCGTTAACGCAACAGCTGCACCAAGTAGTGGGACATCAAAAGTTTCTCTGTCAAACACATTCACAAACACATCAGGTGAGACAGTAACTATTACTGAAGCTGGCCTTTTCAATTCCACCAATAAAAACAATA
>NZ_RCMC01000149.1 GCF_011319475.1 Candidatus Nitrosotalea sp. FS | reverse complement strand
GTGGATGGCAAGATAGCGAAACGCCCCGCTGGTGCATTGCGTTTTGAGTGCACACGCGCCGCATCGTTTGCGCGTCCCGATGTAGGCATACGTGCGATTCCGCTGGTTGCGGCCGCCGTAGTTGAGAACCTGGCCCGCGGGACAGATATAGCGATTGTGTTGGGGCTCGTATCGGAAATGCTCGGGACCAAAAAACGGGCTGTTCTTTCTGTGGATGCTGTCGCGGGTCCGCATGTAGGGAGTGATGCCGCGATCGGCCAGCCACTGCAGGAACTCCCCGTTCCCATACGTGGTATCGGCCGCCACTGATTCCGGCACTCGCCCTTGCCATGCGGCGAATCGTGTGAGCATGTCTTGCGCGGCCACCGTCTCCTGACTCATCCGTGCCGCCGTGGCCTGCACTCCGACGATCACACAACTGTCGTTGTCGACCAGATAGTTGTCGTAGTAGCCTAACCGAGCTGGCGTGCCGCCCTTGGTGGCGTAGGTGGAATCGGGATCGGTGGTCGATACCTGATCCTGCTCGTGCACAGGTTCCTCCACAGGGTTCTGCTCCTCCACCTCCCGCAGATACTGGCGGACACTGTGGTTCACCTGGGCTGCCTCCGCCAACTGCTCTCGCGGAATGCGGCTCTCCTTGGCAGCGTTCGCTTCCACGAAGCTGCCATCGACAGAGAGATTGTTCCCGCTCACCAACCCCACCTCCACACACTGCTTCACGATCTGCTCAAACAACTCCTCGAACAG
>NZ_RCMC01000176.1 GCF_011319475.1 Candidatus Nitrosotalea sp. FS | reverse complement strand
GTTATCGGCTTTGTTGCTGGCCAGTCTATGCTAAAGTAACCATTTGAGTCAGTGTATGAAGAACCTAGTACAGAATCTGGTGCAAAACTAATGTCTCTCTTGACATAAACTAGTTGGTTTTGTATGCCGTTACCATTAGAATCTGTTAGACGTCCTGAGAAAGTGACGGTTTGATCTTTGGTAACTTGGTATGAAGATGCTTGAAGTGACACGTATGTCTGAGTGGGCGGTTGNAAGATGCTTGAAGTGACACGTATGTCTGAGTGGGCGGTTGGTAATAGCTAGATTGTTGATTTGATGTTCCTGCAAGGTGATTCTTTATCTCGTCTATAATTGAGATCTGTTTTGTTGATTCAAATGGCATTGGTATTGTCAAACCCAAGAATTGAAAGTATGCCGTACCACTCACTTTAAGATCCAATATTCCTTCTGATTCAATTATAGAAGAAACAGCAGGTTTCAAACTGTCAATTAAGACATGTTGTAAAACAGGCAAGATCTTTGTTTCCCCCGGATTGATTGTTAGATCTACATTGCTCTTGCCTTGGCCTACATTTACCCCATTGACTAGAAGATCATAGGATAAATCAGGTATGTAAACAGGAAAGAGACCATGATTTGTTAGTCCAAATATTAGATTTAGTTTGATACCTTGGACTAGAGACAGAGCTGCACCAAGCCAGTTTCCAGTTAAAGCATTCAGTCCTAATTTTACAAGTGTTGAAAGCGATGCTTGAGCCCAATCTATGCCTGCAAAAGATATGTCGTTTA
>NZ_RCMC01000273.1 GCF_011319475.1 Candidatus Nitrosotalea sp. FS | reverse complement strand
TTGCAGCTTGATTAGCTGCAACATCCTTTCGGGTCTAAATCCACCAGTGGCATCTTGGTATAGAACTGTTCCATCTCGTAGCGAATTTAGAGAAATTTGCATGGCAAGTTGTGTCTTTCCACTTCCACCCGGTCCAAAAATATCGATTATCGTACCATGTCTTACGCCACCACCCAAAAGATCATCAAGTCCCAAAAGACCAGTGGAAATCAATTGTAATCAAAGAATTATCACAGATCACAGAGTATAAACGATGATCGGGAAGGCTTTTATTCNAGTCCCAAAAGACCAGTGGAAACCAATTCCAATCTAGAAATTATCACAAATAGTAGAGTATAAACGATGATCGGGAACGCTTTTATTCCCTATTTCAAGCAGTGGTGACAAGTGATTTGTGATGTCACAAGCAGCAACTCCAAAAAGACCTTTAACAACACTTCAAAAAGGCATTAACAAAAAAGTTACAGTCCGACTAAAAAGTGAAATTGAATACAAGGGCAAGATGAACAACGTAGATTCTTACATGAATTTGATCATGACAGATGCAGAAGAGATAAGCAATGGAAAAATCATCGCAAACTATGGCCGAGTCATAGTACGAGGAAATAACGTTCTTTTCATAAAATTAGAAAATGAGTTATAGGAAATTTTATCATGGCCTCTCCTAGAAGCTATCTTTTTACTTCAGAATCAGTTACAGAGGGTCATCCAGACAAGATCTGCGACCAGATATCTGATGCAATACTAGATGAATTTCTAAA
>NZ_RCMC01000013.1 GCF_011319475.1 Candidatus Nitrosotalea sp. FS | reverse complement strand
CGAGAAAAAATGGGTCCCATGTATTTACTAGATGCTACAACTGCAAACGCTACACCAGTGCCAAGAAGTATTCCACCAACTACATCCAGTGGATAGTGAACTCCAACATAGACTCTAGAATATGCAACAAGTGCGGCTTCAACTGCAAGGATTATGGAAGCAATAATCTGCTTGCTTCGATGGAATCGTAAAAGAAGAATTGCTGCACCACCGGAGACAATTGTAGCATGACCGGATGGGAAAGATGGATCAGTGTCACTTGGAACCAACAGATTTTCACTTGAAACCGGGACGNTTCCAAGAGGAATTAGGATCAAGAAAGTTATCGTAAGTAATACAGCAACCTTGCGTCCATCTTTTCTGCCAAAAACAAAAAGCAGTGCTGTCACCCCAATCCATACTGCTTCTCGCCCATATTTTGACAGGTCTACCATTATTTTACTAACAGTCTTTCCTTCAGGATGATTTATTGATACAAACGTGGAATGGTCCCATTCTGATATACCGACATTATTTTGAACAATCGTCAAAGCCAATATTATAAACCCTGCAAATATCATTGCAGATGCTATGACATATTTCATTTAATCAGATTGAAAAATATGTTCATTATAAAACAAGCTCTACAACATCATTTGATGCAGTCAGGATGTACCTGTTCTTCACTTTTTTCCCCACACGACTTGCACTGAAACTGATAGGGTTTGCCACAGACAAGACATTTCTTTAATGTCTCAAGGTCATAACCACAATGCCTACAAGTATCTGCA
>NZ_RCMC01000141.1 GCF_011319475.1 Candidatus Nitrosotalea sp. FS | reverse complement strand
GGCTGTCAAGGAGATGAAATTGCCACTTGCCAAAGAGATTGAGAATGCTATATCAGAGGAGGTTGAAAACCATGGCAACTGACGATGTAACATTACGCAAAGCGGTAAGGAAGATAGTCAAGAAGGATAAGGCAAAAAAGAATAGGCTCGATAATTTTGACAGGACCGAGTTTGCAAAACAAGTACGAGACAAGTCATTTTGGATTGAAGACGAAGTGGAGCACCAGCAGCAGATGGTAGCGACAGATGGTAAGTGTTGCTTCTGGCATATTATTGGACTTCCAGAGAAAAAACACTTGGTTGGAAAGAGAGAAGAAGATGGGAGAGAGATTATTGAAACAAAAAAACATGATATCTACGATTATGAGATCGAGGTCTATGACGCCATAATGGCAAACCGATATGTGAGAATCAAAAAGGCAACTGGGATTGGCATTACGACGTTTATTCTGGGACTGATGATATATCTCTGCGTAAAAGACGACGAGTTAAAGGGAGAAGAGATGAGCATTGTCACTGGACCTAGACTGGACCTTGCGAGCTATGTGCTAAGTAGACTTGTGCGCCTGCTTGTTAATACAGACTATAGGCCTAAACAATCAGGAGATGACGTGTGGATTAACGGCTGCAGAATCACCGCATACCCGTCTCAGACATTTGACGATGCACGAGGCCTAGACAAGTGCAGGTTCTTTTTTGTTGATGAAGCAGATTTCTTTAACAAGTCAGACATAGTGCCCGTCATGACTGTACTTGAAAGATATGAAGCA
>NZ_RCMC01000047.1 GCF_011319475.1 Candidatus Nitrosotalea sp. FS | reverse complement strand
GACTACAGTCTATGCAGCTCTTGCAACACGCGATGGCAACGATGGATCTGCACGAAGCACATTCTATACTACAATTGGCAACGCTACACTTGCAACACGTGCACAGACAATAGGTCAAGCACATGTCACAGAGGACAACTCTATCTTGCAAGCTAGAGAAACAAGAATTACTGCAGTAGAGAACGCTGATGTGACAAAAGATCAAGCAATTGGGACTGCACAGACTGCATACATTAGTGCAGAAAGCAGTACACGTGTTACACTTGACAACTCTTACACCACAAACGGAAAGACTTGGAATGCCAATCTACAATCTTATTGGAATGCAGTAGCTCCACTTGAGCAAACACGAGACGGTGCTATCGCCAAAGCCAACGCAGACCAAGTAACTGCAGCAGGCGCCGCTGATGCAACACGAGATCAAGCCATTGATCAAGCACATGCCACAATGTATGGTTCAATTNCTACACTTGCAACACGTGCACAGACAATAGGTCAGGCACATGTAACAGAGGACAATTCAATTTTGCAAGCTAGAGAAACAAGAATTACTACAGTAGAGACTGCAGATGTGACAAAAGATCAAGCAATTGGAGCCGCACAAACTGCATACATTAATTCAGAAAGCAGTGCACATGTGACCCTTGACAACTCTTACACCACAAACGAAAAGACTTGGAATGCTGATCTACAGTCTTATTGGAATACTGTAGCTCCGCTTGAGCAAACACGAGATAATGCTATTGCCAAAGCCAACGCAGACCAAATAACTGCAACAGGTTCTGCTGATGCAACAAGAGATCAATCAATTGATCAAGCACATGCCACATTGCATGGTTCAATCTCAGCAGCCTATTAGGGCAGTTCAATTAACTCACCTTCTTTTTATTTTGAGTCATATCTAATCTGTAAATAAAAAAAATTGTGGATTTTAAAATTTAGGGATTATAATTGCCGCTCAGATAGGCGCCCGAGTCCATTGCAGATTCTGGGATGCTGCTGTTTGTATTTTGGCATCCTGTCTGAAATGAAAAGCAATTAGTTGTGCTGGCAGGAACATGTGATGCGTCGCTTGTTCCTGTGTATATTCCAGGCGTTGACCATCCTGATGCTGACAGCATTCCTACTGCTATTACTATTGTACCGCCAACACTTGCACCCAAGATGATTAAAAGTGTATTTTGTACCATCCCATATGATGTGCGTTTTTTTGATTTAACTCTTGATTAACAATGGTATAGAAGATACTTCAAAATACTATAAAATAAAAAAATTGGAATTGTACACTCTACTTGCCGTGAGAGTATACAGTATCTGTGCTAAAGAAAGGACAGTTTACGATAAATCCTGCTGCCATCGTATCAGTAAGACTGCTCTTGCTTGTTATGTCATGCACATTCTCAAGTACAGTTGCCATTGTAGGATCCTTCCAATTTATCACTTGAATTCTCCACATTGGAGAATAGTATTGGTCTCCTTGCTTTGCACTGCCAACTCCTGACTGGAATCCAAGAGGCCCGCTACCAACTATGCCGNCTTGAATTCTCCACATTGGAGAATAGTATTGGTCTCCTTGTTTTGCGCTTCCCACTCCTGATTGGAATCCAAGAGGTCCACTACCGACTATGCCATTTGAAAACTGGTATAGGTCAGCTGCTGCACTTGTTGATATCGTACTCTGGGTCTTGTTTGCTAAAACAATTCCTAGCATATCTGCTGGACCCTTTTGTGATGCATCAGTTGCGATATAGTAAATTGTGGAACCATCAGGGCCAAATCCCCTGTGGGCTACAAAAGTTACTTGCATCTTGTCTGTGTCAATGTTTAGCACTTGGGCATTTCCATATGAACCGGACTCACTAATTGCNTCTTGGCTGTGTCAATGTTTAGCACTTGGGCATTTCCATAAGAGCCAGACTCACTAATGGTATCGCGTATCTTCATGTGTCCTGCTGGAATTGTTCCTTCCTTGTTGCCTCCCCATTGTACTATTGGACAATTGACAACTACTGTTGTTGGAGTAATTGTAATCTTGCCAGAGTTGAATGCATCCATTATTTCATCTTCTGAGCCAAGAACTGTTGCAATTGATGGGTCCTTCCACTCTACTAGATTTATCTTCCAGAGTGGGCTGTACTTTGATTCTCCTGGAATGGAATCGACAACATTGGGCTGGAATCCTAGAACACCGCCTCCCTTGATACCATTCTTGAATGCATAGATATTTGCCTGGGCTGATGCTGGAGTTTTAGCCAATGCGNGATTTATCTTCCAGAGTGGGCTGTACTTTGATTCCCCTGGGATAGAATCTACAACATTAGGCTGGAATCCTAGAACACCACCTCCCTTGACTCCGTTTTTGAACGCATAGATATTTGCCTGAGCTGATGCTGGGGTTTTAGTCAATGCTGGTGTAAAAGTTACCGGAAAGTTGGTGAACTTGGAGAGTGCATCTGCTATTGTAGCGTCTGATGCTTCTGTTGTGATGTAAAATACATCTTTTCCATCATACAATCCCTTTACTAGAGGAATGACTATTGGAAGATTTGCATTTGACAATTTCAGAACTGAGCCCAAATCTTTTGACTCCATTGACATGGCTTGTCCATTGTCTGACATCATGGAATGATTATCTGACATCATTGTTTGTCCTGACATTACATGGCTTGACGTGTTTCCTTTTTGTANAAAGTTACCGGAAAGTTGGTGAACTTGGAAAGGGCATCTGCTATTGCAGAGTCTGATGCTTCTGTTGTGATATAGAATACATCTTTTCCATCATACAATCCCTTCACTAGTGGAATAACTATTGGCAGATTTGCATTTGACAATTTCAGAACAGAGCCCAAGTCTTTTGATTCCATCGACATGGATTGTCCCTTGTCTGACATCATGGAATGATCACCTGACATCATGGAATGATCACCTGACATTGTCTGTCCAGTTATTTCATGGCTTGATGTTTTTCCTGTTTGTGCTTGATTGAGTTCTTGCTGCATCTTGGATTGTTCTCCTGGTCCACAGATGTGGTTCCCACATACAGGAGAGTTTCCATATCTTGCAACAAGAGGCTGATCATCTAGTGCAAAATAGTCTCTTTTTGTAAGTGCATTTGCAGACGGGACGTCAACGAATGCAGTTATTGCAGAGACGGAAAGCAAAGGAAGAATCAGCAATACTCCCAAGCTACGAATTTTACTTGTCATTACATGCACAAGATCAAAATTTTATAGATAAGACTTGTTCCAAATCTATTCCAAATCGCACCTTCAAACCTTCCAGTTTTAAAAATCTTAACTGAGTCCTATGCTATTGATTGTATTTCCAGAGTTTGCATCAATTATCAAAATTATCTTCTTGCCTTTGTGATCATATTGGGCAAACCATATTGGAACATGCAGCAGCTCTCCTTCTGACACTTCCTCCTGTGTCTCCATCTGTCTTATCAGATGATANACAAGATCAAAATTTTATAGATAAGACTTGTTCCAAATCTGTTCCAAATTATGCCATCAAACTGTTCTAGTTTTAACACTAGAGCCCTATGCTGTTGATGGTATTTCCTGAATTTGCATCAACTATTAGGATTATTTTTTTGCCCTTGTGATCGTACTGTGCAAACCATATTGGTACATGCAGCAGTTCTCCCTCTGCTACGTCTTCTTGGGTTTCCATCTGTCGAATCATGTGATACTTGGAGTGGACCATTTGTGACTGGATCTGGTCTACGATACCCTTTGCTTGATTTTTTGCAGCATCCTCGTTGATGTCCCCGTTTAAGATCTTGATTGATTTTGGGATTTTTTTCGAGTCAAAATCCACTCGATTGTCTAGTGGAAACTCGTACCCGTGTGGCTGGTATGAAGTCAAAGATTTTATCGCAACTACTGGGCAGTTGTAACTTTCATTTACGGTATATGCCTTGGTTGCATTGCNTGTCTGTGATTGGATCTGGTCTACGATATTTTTTGCCAGGCTCTTTGCCCCATCCTCGTTGATGTCCCCATTTAAGATCTTGATTGATTTTGGGATCTTTTTAGAGTCAAAGTCAACTCGGTTGTCTAGTGGAAACTCGTACCCGTGTGGCTGGTATGAAGTCAAGGATTTTATCGCAACTACAGGGCAGTTGTAGCTTTCATTTACGGTATATGCCTTGGTTGCATTGCCTCCACCCATCATTCCACCTCCACCCATCATGGTTCCAAACAACATGCCGTCCATCATTCCTCCGCCGAAACCTCCTCCTCTTCTAGAACCGCCACTCATTGCTCCTCCCATTAGGCCTGCCATGGCAGCAGTTGCAGCAATGCTTCCCACTTGCGCAGCAATGTCGGTTGCAATNAACCGCCGCCCATTGCTCCTCCCATTAGACCTGCCATGGCTGCAGTTGCAGCAATGCTTCCCACTTGAGCAGCAATGTCTGTTGCAACAAGATTTGTTTTAGCAGTAACAGGAATGATCCAATATGGTATCATGGAAAGATTCAGTTCTTCTAACTTGGAACTCTCTTGCAAGTGTCTGTGTAGTAGACCCTTGTCCATCATGTGATGCAATGTTGTAGTTATCTGGTCCTGATCAGCTATTGTAATTGGCAACATGGTATGTTTTGCAATATTTTTCCATCCCTTGTTTTCAAGGCTTACACTGCTGCCGCAGTATTCGCATGTGACTACCATCTCGCCAAACTTGGGTGATATCGGAGCGCTGCAGTTTGGGCATTTTATTTCTTTTACGTCTGGATCCATTTCTGGTTGACTTGACGATACCGAAACTGGTGTCTGTTTTGTACCGCACTTGACACAAAAGACTGCATCATCTGGAAGTTGTATGCCACATTTTGCGCAAAACATTTTCTCTTACCTTAACCTGATTTCATCTCATTTCCACAATGAGAACAGAACTTGGAATCAACAGCAACTATTGTATTACATTTTGGACATGTAACTCCTTGAGGTTTTTGAGCAACCTGTTGTTGACCTTCACCACAGTTTGGACAAAAATTACTAGATACTGGCATCATCATGGCACACTTTTGACACTGCTTCATTGGTGGCTGGTACATGCCTTGGCCCATCTGGCCTGCCATCGCATATCCGATACCAGATCCTGCACCAAATCCTACTCCGAGGCCTGCCATAGAGCCTGCGCCGCCTGATGGATTCTTGGCAGCCTCTGTCATGGCCTGTCCTGCCTGATACTGCATGTAATTGACGCCTAAAACTGACATTTCTGATTTGGTATTGATTGCTTTTTGTACCTCATCTGGGAGGCTGATTGTCAATCCTGATATCTTGTTTATCTCTAATCCGTATTGACCAAAGTTTGATGGAGCGTTGGATAATACAACTTGTTCAATGTTTTGCAAGTTTGATGCCAAATCCGTAATTTTCATTCCACTTTCTTTCATCTTTCCAATTGCATTAAACACCAAAAGGACCATCTGTTCTTTTAGACGAGATTCTATTGCATCTGATGTTTGCATTGCAAATGTTCCAACAAACTGGTTCACAAAATTCTCAGGAGAAGAGATCTTCCATCTGAATTCTCCAAATATTCTTAAATTTACTATACCAAGTACTGGGTCCACAAATTGATATGGTCCTTGAGAACCAAACTTGCCGTCAATGTATCTATTTTGTAAATAATACACTTCAGCAGCTTGCTCAACTCCTGTAAAGAATTTCAACAGTCCTCCCACTATTGGTGCATTAAAGTCTGTCAGAGCATATCTATTTGGCTTGTCAAAATACGTCAGAACTTTTCCATCTCTGAAAAATGTTGCAATCTCGTCTTCTCTGATTACGATGTTGTCATTGAGTCTTATCAGTCGCGGGACTTTCCACATGATATTGCCTTCCTTGTATTGTGATTCCCACTCTATGGTAGTTGAACCAATTACACTTCCGCCAGAATCTTGATCTTTTTTACGTCCAAACATTTACAGACAATCTCCAGGTTCTACCATTTTTATCACTTTGTAACCAATATGTTTTCAACTGATTCTAGTCTTTGTTTCCATGAATGATCCAAGTCATCTAGCATAGAGTTGATTTTTGTTGTTATTTCTTGTACTGATTTACCTGAATTGTAATCTGATATGACGCCTGAACATGATGAAAAAATCTGCTCGGCAGTATTTACAAAATTAAAGTCATACTCGTACAGTTTGTTGAGAACCCCGTCATCGATTCTTATGTTTGGGGATATTCCTGCAGAGCCTTGCTGAGAGTGCTGCAAAACACCAGATATTTGCTGTATGTGAGATATGGTACTTCCTATTAGAGTAAGATTGCCAAAATCCCCCTTTGCAGTGGCTGTTTTTCTAAGATCTTCGATTTTATCCTTGGATTCGTTTAGGTTGTCTGATACCTGTTTGCGTAGCAATTGGTCTGCGGCCCTCAAGTCTTCAAGACTACGATATTCTCTGAGTCCCGGTATCTTGAGCTGTAGCTTTTTCCAAGTACCTCTGTTTTCAACTATCTTCTCTCTAAGGTCTGGATTGTTCTCCGGCATGTGTCTTACTGATCTATGGTATAAAACTTAAAGATTCCGAGAACAAAGTTACTTCATATAATAAATTGCCTGCCTGCATGTTTTTTTATAAAACAGAATATCTACAGCAAGTCATATAATACAAAGATACATCTTAATTTCACAGGATGAAAAAAATTATCCTATCGATTATACTATCGTCTTTTTTACTCTTGTCTATAGTTCCGACATTTGCACAAACAAATTCTACCATTCCAGATTTTAAAACACTACAACAACAAAGAAATCAAAACACTCCAGCTCTGTCATATGCAGTATTTTTCATAACTGAAAATGACACATGTTCAGATTCTGAATACAAGAGCTTGAAATTTTACCAGGTAGTTGCAGACGAATATCTTTCGTTGTATGGAATACAGCATGATCTACAAGGATCATTGTGTGTCCCGCTGAAAAACTATCAATCATATTTTTCTGGACTATCAACATTCACACTCCCTGTTGTAATATCTGATAATACTGTTGGCCAACAGCTAGTGCAACAAGGATTTTACGGCATGTATGAAATAACTGGTACCGGCAAACAGGCAATCTATGTCTGNCTGTTGTAATATCTGATAATACTGTTGGCCAACAGCTAGTCCAACAAGGATTCTATGGAATGTATGAAATAACTGGCACCGGCAAACAGGCAATCTATGTCTGCTCATGTGATACTCAAATAGAAAGTTGGGCAGGGGCATGGGTTTTGTCTCATGAACTTTCACACTTTGCATTACGATATTTCGGAGAGCCTGATACAATTGCTGTCTCATGGGTGCATTATATTCAAGCACTAGAAAATGATTGCCAACAGGGTGATTTTTCCAAAGTATGCCCACAATATTCTGCATCTGTATCATCCTCCGTCTGGAAACCAAATTCCTGTAATGTTGGTATATGGGCAAGGTCCTTCTGATAATCTTCCAAAAAATGCACCACAAAGCGAAGCAATAACACTGCTCCAAAATTCTATTGTCCAGACTTCAAATCCGACATGTCAAACAAATCAAATATGCGCCTTGCCTGGGGATTATCTAAAATATAATATCACAACACCAGATCTGAACCAAACCCTACGCTTTGATTTTGTAAATCCTACCGATAACAAGAATATTGCCGTCAAGACAAGTGCAGTACAAAACGGCGTGTCTGCATCTGAATCTGATGTGCTTGATCTGACAAAATCTCTGATTACAAGACAAAATGGACAAAACTCTAATTTTATGTACATGCTCCCAGTACCGTTGAATCTAAACAATGCATACCATCAAGAGGTTGCATCGTTTAACAACTATGACAGAAGTGTAATGTTTGCACAAAATAATAACCAGACAAATTCTGTTTTGATAAAAATTGATAAAGATACGGGAATATTGTTGGACCTTGAAGTATCAAGTGTTGTAAACGTAAATGGCGAAGTCTCTGTTAAACAACAGTCTTACAAACTTGTTGATACAAACAAAATAATCTCTTCAAATTACGTATCAAACATTTCAATACCAATGTGGGTAAAACATGTTACCCAGTTTTGGTCTGATGGTTCCATAACTGACACACAGTTCATCCAAGGAATTCAATACTTGATTGAAAATAACATCATCCAGATTCCATCCTCTGGTGCTGCAAATAATGTCTTGTCTCAAATTCCCTCTTGGGTCAAAAGTGATGCCAAGTCTTGGTCAGAGGGTTCGATATCTAATAACGAGTTTGCAGGGGCAATACAATATTTGATCTCAAATGGGCTAGTAAATGTCTCATACACTCAAAATGATTCCAGCACAAATTCTAGTGGTATACCAAGGGGCCAAGTCAAGATAGGGGGAGTATTACTCGACGTTGATATTGCCAATACTCCTCAACTGCAAATCAAAGGACTGCAATATCATACTCCATTATCATATGGACAGGGCATGCTCTTTCCATTTGCACAACCCCAAGTGATACCAATATGGATGAAAGAGATGCAGTTTCCTATTGATATAATTTGGTTTGATGGCTCAGGAAATGTTCTTCATGTGGAAAAAAATGCACCTGCATGCACCGAAGATCCTTGTACCATATATGGTCAGAGTATAACACAGGCACAATATGTCCTAGAGGTAGCTTCTGGTTTTGCAGATAGATTTGGAATTGATCAGAATTCACATCTGCAGATATTGACGCAACCGTGATTTTGTAAGACTAGACTTTTAAATTCCATCAAAAAGATTCTAGTCATGCCAAATAAAATAATGATTAATCTTGACAAGGCAATTTACACCGAAGGGGAATATGTAAAAATAAAACTAGATTATGAGACACTCTCTATAAAACAGGCAATGCACTTGGTTATACTTGATCCTTCTGAAAAAGAAGTCTTCAGCGAAGATCAATATCTGAATTCACAAAAGGGTTCTTACTCTAATGTTTTAAGATTTGATACAAAGCAGTGGAGAACTGCAGGAAGATACAAAGTTGCAGCCTGGGATCAAGAAGGGACAAGAAAAGAAGTCTTTTCCAATTCAAATCAAAAACCTAGACACAAATTTTGTTTGAATCACTCTTCTTTTACAACTGTGATAAGAATATGCGATCAAACTTTATTAAAACGAACGAAGTATTATTTCATTATTGAACAGTGATCAATGCTATAACCTGCTTGGTTTGAATCCAGGTGCATCCATGTCTGAAATAAGAAACGCATATCGTAGATTGGCACTAGAATATCACCCTGACAAAAATATCTCATCCAAAGATGGTATGAAATTCAAATTGATAACCGAAGCCTACCAAACTTTACGTATCGATAACAAGAATCCTGGTCAAAGTTCTAATTCTGTTCATGTCAGTAAAACAAGTGCGTATAGCATTCATAAAAAAATCAGAACCTGGCATGATTTGTACGTATTAGATGATGTTGTTGATTATGCTACAAAAATAAGATATGTAAAAACAATTAGTAATTACTTACTAGAGTACAAACCAGTTTTCATAAAATATGGTATATTGACATGGAAGCACACAATTATTCCAGCATATCGTTTAATCGTATTCTCATGTATTCGGGTTAATTTCTTTATTGCACATATTGGACTTAGGCGACTGACTCAAAGTCTACTAAAATATTTGGGCATACATTCCTAAAGACACTAAAATTGTACCATATTGATTCAAAGTTTGAGGTATTTTTAAATAGAAAAGATACTAATAAGATCTTAATGCAATCTGATATCAAAACTGTATTACTTACAATATCTTTAACAGCAGTTGTAATTGCCCTTGTACTTGGTTCTGTATCCCCTGTATTGGCACAAACAACTCCTGCAACAAGTAATCTGGTTAAACGAGATTATTCTTATGCTAATGATCAACATCTAACTGCACGATTTGGTAACGACAGAGTCTGTGGGGATCATCTCTGTGCAACAGGTGAATGGGCAAAGCTACAAGAGAATCTAAACCAAGCCCAGGTTGCACATACTCCAACAAACTATACAAAATCTGTTTCAGTGTCCACTAGCACAACAACTACGAATACCACTTCACAAATGCAATCGCNGCTAATGATCAACATCTAACTGCACGATTTGGTAACGACAAAGTCTGTGGAGATCATCTCTGTGCACCAGGTGAATGGACAAAGCTACAAGAAAATCTAAACCAAGCCCAGATTGTACATCCTCCAACAAACACTGCCAAAGTTGTGTCGGTGCCAACTAATACTACAATGACTGCTACAAACAATACTTCACAAATGCAATCTACTCCTATACCTCCTACTCCGGCACCAATTCCAACACCTCCAGTTGAACCATCTGCAATCTGTGTTGCAGTAAAAACAGTTCTTGCAAATTCTACTGTGCCATCAACCACTGTTACAAGAATAATGGCAGATCTTGGTTGCACTAGCTGAAATACTGCATAATTGTTTTACCTTCAATGTGAATTATGTTTTAATGTAATATTTCATGACAATACATAGTAAAATCTAAAACCGTTGACAATTGAAGATCGAACATGAATGTATCACATATCATTTTTACAATCTTTTGTATCATTGCACTAGTAATCATGCCGCATGTGTTGGTAAATGCAGAAATTCATGGTCCTAATGTTGTCCTAAGCCAATTTCAACTCAGACCAAATCAAACCGCCTCAGAACCAAACAATATTGTTGTAAAATTTCTCAATGTAATCGATGATTCTAGATGTCCATCCGATGTAACATGCATCTGGCAGGGAAAATCTACGATAACTGTCAATGTGGTAAAAAGTGGACAGAATGTTGGAGACTTTAGTTTGACAAGCGGACTGGGAGACAAGAATGCAACAGCTCAGATTCTTGATGGATATTTCTTACAGCTAACAAAAATCGAGCCATATCCTAAAAGCAGCACGACCATACCTCTTTCCGATTACGTTGCCACATTCGAACTATCAAAGTATGGAATTCTGTCCCCTTTGAAGCAATTCAAGTCTGGAACCAGTGCCCAACAAGTACAATGTAATGCTGGTTTTGAATTAATCATCAAAGCAACGGACAACTCGCCTGCATGTGTATCACATTCTAGTGCCTCTGTGCTAATACACAGAGGCTGGGCTATTACTACAAACACTTGATAATTCTGACAAAAATAAAACAGGCGTTTAACGTAGAGTTCTAGTCCCCTTCTGGGAATTGATAAAATGTTGGCATGTTTGGCGGTACGTCTCCATATACAATCACAATCTCATCATGTGCTTTCATCGGTGTGTCATTCAAACTTGTACTAACAAGATTTCCATTTACAAAAATCTCTGGTACACTGCTAGTTATTGGATATCCACTGTTAGTTGATTTCCAAACATTGAAAAATTCTCCCAAGGTAAAGTCTCTCTCTTTAGGTGACTCCATGTGTACTATGCCATCAGGTGTGTGAGTGTGCAGCCAGTAAAGACATTCGTTTGACTTGATTCCAACTAGAGCAGGAATTGGAATGTGTTGAGTATTGACAAAGATATCTACATGTGCATGGATGTGGTATGTCNGACATTCGTTTGACTTGATTCCTATTAGGGCAGGAATTGGGATGTGTTGAGTATTGACAAAGATATCCATATGCGCATGGATGTGATATGTTACATATTCCTGAGTCTCACAAGGTATGCCATCAATTGAGGCATAGTTTGCATCAACAGTACTATCTGATCTGTATGTAACATAAGCTACTCCTGCGATTATTGCAGCAATTACTCCTAGTGCGATGAACTTGTTTCTACTTGAAGATGGTCTTGTTTTTGGTTCCTTTGGTTGGTCTTTGCCTTTTTTACTCATGCTGATTATTTCATNACATATTCCTGAGTCTCACAAGGTATGCCATCAATTGAGGCATAGTTTGCATCAACAGTACTATCTGATCTGTATGTAACATAAGCTACTCCTGCGATTATTGCAGCAATGACTCCTAATGCAATGAACTTGTTTCTGCTTGATGATGGTCTTGTTTTTGGTTCCTTTGGTTGTCCTTTGTCCTTTTTAGTCATGTTAATTATTTCATCTCTTCAGATCAAGTATTAATGTATTTCAATATGTTAAAGACGTTTTTTTGTCTAGGGACATACTTGCAATATTCAAAAATGTTGGCTTGGGTATCATTTGACCATTTTCCTAAGTTGCTCAGGAGTAGCGCGCATGATCTCATTTTTGGTATATTTTTGATTCAATTTTCTGTTTACCAAAACAATATTCATTCCTCTTGGTATCTCTCTTTTTGAACCCAAAAATCTCAGGTATTGCTCCTTTTCATCATACGTACAAAAGACCGTTTCATAATTGTTGGAGACCCACACTTCTTCAAATAGCTCTTCATTCATGTTCATCATACTCTACAGATGTCTGCCAATCTATAATGAATTGCGACACATTGTTCAGTAACATGGTTACCTGTACCGTATACATTTGTGATACATTCATTGTGTGGCAGAAATGTATTCTTGCAAATTTATGCTTTAGTGAGGAATCCTACGTTTCTTTTTTAATCTTGGTACGAGTATTGTATTGTAGGCAAACGGGAAGATCTCTTGTGAGAAAACCCAAATCCATTCCCATATCATGTGAACCTGTTTGCCCTAATAAATTCAATATTTGTGATATTTTGATGTCTTTAGTTGTCTAGTGGGTTAGATGGTAAAACACCGTCAGAAGCTTGTGGAATTAAAGTAGAAGGTAATAACAAATGGATCACTCTGATTCAAAATGCAAGTAAACAATAAAAATTCGTGCTAAGCCCATTTGTAAGCTCCATCATAAGAGTATGTATCATAATCACAGTAACCGATCTAGTGATGTTTTACTATCTTATGAAACACCCTGAAAAACTTACTTGGAGATTTGCACCCTTGGTTATAGTGGTAACGATAGTACCTATAGTTGTAAATCTATGGTATGTGCTAGTTTACATGGCTTGAGAACCGGCAACTTTTGACAATGATAACATCCGACGTAGATTTGACAAAACCTCTATGTATGTCATGTGACTTTGTAAATTTTATGCAATGATTGGTAAACATTATCTAAAAGTTTTCTCTGAACTTATCATTGGTTTTGACTGGATATGTGACAGCAATCACACTGGTACTGGTATCATGCTGTGCTGTACCAATTGCATATGGATATAATTCTCCAATTGTAATATCAAAAGATCCGTCAAGTTCCCAAGTCAACATCATGATTCATGCACCTGATTTTAATTCCAATTCCTATTCTATTGATACAATTGGAGAGGATGGGAGTAGCATCATTGTATCTACAAGAGAGTCCAGCATTCCTTATCGGCTTGTGGAAACAGGGCCTGACACTGGAGACTTTGCAGGCTATGTTATCTTGTCTTCTACTACGTCGGTATGCTCTCCTGTATGTGGTCCTACTGATGGATTTCTAGCTGCAGGAGGCGATGATGCAGTCACTGTCTCATTTACGTATGCAGGAGGACATACAATTTCTGCCTCATCAGATGATCAAAGATCATATCTGAATCCTAGTGCAATACCTGAATTGCCTTATGCAGGATTTGGGCTGTTTGTGGGTATGGTATCTTTGATACTGGTATACAGGGTGAGCTTTATACACTGAAAAAATGTCCTTGAAAAATATGGAATCAAAAAAGAATGCAAAAAATGCTCAATGCAAAAGGTGTCTGGATAAATTTAGAGAAAAAGAGATTTACACAATTCAACAATTTCAATACCGAAAATCTCCCACATATGACTGGACAAAAGAATTCTTCAATGTTCTTGGGATAGGTGAATGGGACTCATTCTGTGAAGAATGCATCAACTATTATGGAAAAATATCTAATGCCGTTTGGCTGAAGTACTGTACAAAATAATCTTATTTCAGATTTTTATCAAGAAAAGAAACTGTCTTGCCCCACGCATCGCTTGTTTCTTTTGGTGCAAAAGTGGCGCCTGACGGATTTGCAAACGCATGACCTATTCCAGGATAAATGTAGATCTCATTTTGAATTCCCAAGTTATCAAGATCTGTTTTGAATTCTTTTATCTTATCTAATGGATTGGATTGGTCCTTGTCACCATAAAATCCTAATACTGGCCACTTGATTGCTGCTAGCTTGGTAGTATTTGTAACTGGCTGACCGTAATAGAGTACTGTGGCATCAATCTTGTTGCCACTCAGCGCATAGTTTAATGACTGACTTCCGCCAAAACACCATCCAATTGTTGCAACCTTTGTTGCGTTGTAGTTATGTTTGAGGGTGTCTACTGCTGAACCTATGTTGGTCATTGCCTTTTGTTCGTCAAAAGAAAGTAAGATCTGCCTTGCACCGTCCGAAGTCGTAGCGACTTGGCCCGCATACAGATCAACGGCCAAAACGATATAGCCATGAGACGCAAGTGCTCTTGCCATGCTCTTGATGTTGTCATTTAGACCCCACCATTCATGAATCAGTATTACTCCTGGAAAACTATTGCCTTGTATTGGCTCTGCCAAGTATCCTGTGGTATTTTCAAAATAATTTACTGGAACTGTCCTTATCTTGAGAGGACCGCCCTTAATTATGTCAGAATTCTTGATGCCGTCTATTGTGTATTCTGGTAAAACATGGATTGCCCAACCGCGTTCAATCAATATGGCAACATTGTCTTTTTTCACACATGCTGGACTTCCGTCACTTTTTTTCATCACAATCTCCAACCCGTCCTGACAAATAATCTGGTTAATGGATATGTGCATTTTTGCTTGCTGCAAGGGTGACATTACACGTGTTTTCTCAGGGACGGCTTCCGAAATGGCTCCATGTTGTAACGTAAACAATGATGACGCTAAAATAATTGTCAAAAAAATTGCGATTATTCTCTTATACATGAAATATCATTACATGCATTATAATTTAAATTTGAATTGTATTTCCAGTCGTTTTATCGTTGCTAGTTTTTGTGTTTGTACGTTTTACAAATAGAGTCTAGATTTTTTGTAATTTGAATAACATTGATACATATTTTTGTTCATTAAAAATTTGACATTGGAATTAACTGCTATTCTTATATGCGATCAAGTGTATATCTTACCCATGTCTCAATCTGTACAATATTTTGATAGGGTGCTTGAAAATATCATGCATACTGACAAACAGATTAGATCTGCAACAATCTTTGATAACACTGGAAATGAACTAAGCACCAGAGTACGTGAGGGCGAGGAGCCATTTCTTAATGACTCTGATACAAAAGAAACACTACGCTATGCTGCAAACGCTTGGAAGATACGCAGGACCTTTGAGCCAAAAGTTGGCAAAGGAAGGTATGTCTTGGCAGTATATGATAAACTAAGACGACTGTCGATGCCGCTTGGAGACAAGTATCTCATAATGGTGACATGGGGCATTGATGGAGGATCCGCCCAAATAATCGAACACTTGGAAAACATGTTTTCAGGTGATCCAACTAAAGATTGGTAACATCTTAAAATGTGTTGAATCTTCGATTTTTTATTCATCTCAAGTAATCTCAATATATTTTGGTAATGCGGATATGATCTTGTTATTAAAATAGGCCTTGCTGATGTAATTTTCTGTGGGTACTGCTGATCACAATTCATGGTATAGTGCAGGTAATGAAAGCACAAAGAACGGAAATTATGATGATGCGCTTGTTGCTTATGACAAGGCACTTGAGATAGACCCAAACCATGTGAGTGCCTGGAATAACAAGGGAATCGTTCTCTCAAAATTAAAAAGATTTGAAGAATCAATTAGCTGCTATGACAGAGCAATTGAGATAGATCCCAAGTATGTCAATGCCTGGTATAACAAGGCAAATGCATTACGAAATTTTGGACAGTCTCTAGTTGACAAGGCAAATGATGATCGTACAAATGCTCCTAAACTGGTAAATAGATCAATTGCATTATTTGATTCTGCTGACAAGTGTTATGATATGGGAGATACACTCTCAAGAGANGGTCAATTACATTATTTGATTCTGCTGACAAGTGTTATGACATGGGAGATACACTCTCGAGGGCAAAACCATGAATCTTGAAAAAATCTGCGATGAAATAATGCAGTCTGACAATGATATTACACTAGTTGCAGTATCGTACAGGACAGAGTTTCATTTTAAAGAGCGAGAAGGAATCAAAAGTCTACAGACAAGAGAGGAGGTGGAAAAATCGTTAGCTGATGCATCACTACGATGGGTGACTAGAAGATCTCACAGGACACTGGGAGAACCGCTTTACGCAATGGCAAAATATGAAAAAGCAAAACGTNAAATCTGCGATGAAATAATGCAGTCTGACAATGACATTACGCTAGTTGCAGTATCGTACAGGGTAGAGTTTCATTTTAAAGAACGGGAAGGCATCAAAAGCCTACAGACAAGAGAGGAAATAGAAAAATCACTAGCTGATGCATCACTGCGATGGGTGACTAGGAGGTCTCATAGGACACTGGGAGAGCCGCTTTATGCAATGGCAAAATACGAAAAAGCAAAACGTATCACTGCCCCTCTTGGTAGATATGGCATAATCTTATGTGTGGTGCTTCCAAGTTCTGATGCTGAAAAAATTGCCACCAAATTAATTAATCTTGTAAAAAAACATCATATTTCTTAAAATCATCTGGGTGTGTTGCTCAAGTATGCAAATGATATGACTGTTGAAAAAAACTATCCGCCATAACCTGAATTTCCAACAAAGCTTGCACTTGCAGGAGTTCTGTATTCTTTTGTTATGTTGATTCCTTGATCTGTTGTTATCCGTACTTCATTGAGTTCGCTACCTTCTGGAGGTGAAAGTGAAATCTTTTCTCCTGGGTTGAGTGTTGGTATGATATCTGATTTTGCAGAGCCTCCATAGTATACCACAACATGAGTCAAAGCATCTGTACCGGTATTTCTGATGGCAACATGTGTCTCCGTACCCATCTCATCTTTTACTATTATGGGGTCAACTGAAATGCTGTATTTTTCAGAGATGGGAATTATTGGCAAAAAGATGACTAGTAAAAATATTGCAACTGCCGCAAAACCTCCGCCCATAGCTATTGAAAGAATTGATTTTTTCAACTGGTAATAATTACTCGCCTAAATATTTCAATTTTGGTATGGATGACCTGACAAAATATTTCATCTGTCAAGTTTTATCTAGTGAAAAATCACTAGAATAATCTAAATATCCTACAACAAACCAATTTTTACATGTCTGTAAACATATCACTTCCAAATTCTATCGAATGCAAGACTATACTGCCAAATGCATGTTGGGTTGAGGCCCAAAATGATCAAAAAGACGCAATTCTCTTGGTTTCTGTTCCATGTGAAGATGTCTCATCTATCATTGTGATAGACATACACGGGAAACGAAGCGAAATGTGTTTCACAACAGGCTCTATTGTAAAAATTGAGAGTAACAAATTATTCTATGATAAGAACAGGCTAGAAGATTGTGATTCTGAGTGATACCATTATGGTGTTTGTGCAGTAATTTTGGCTTTTTTGAACTGAGTTACTATCAGAGAAATAAAAAACACTAGAAATACCATGCTGACAAATAGCGTTAGTGGGTTTGTCAGTGATTCTTGAAGTGTTCCATATGGTAATGGATTTGTCCAAAATGTTCCTGGTGCAAAATAGATCTTTTGCCAGTATGATATTGACGTAACAGCATGGGCAAATATGGTACATGCCGCAAACGCATATTGCATCTTTTTGCTGTAAACATGTCTTGTAAACTGGTAAAATCCATACGATGCGATGATAATGATTGAAATCAAAAATGGCAGCATGTATCTCTCAAGTGAAAGGTCTCTTGCAATCATGAGTGTAGTGATAAAGGTACTAACAAACCAAATTAGTACAAGTGACTCTGGAATACAATCTCTGAATTTTCTTACTTTTTGGATGACGTATCCCATACCGACAAAGAAGAATGTGGTTAGCGGTATGCTGGAATAAGTCAGAGGACTATTCCAGTCTACCTTGAAGGTGGAATTGGGAAATGCACCAGGTATTGNCTGACAAACCAAATTAGTACAAGTGACTCTGGAATACAGTCTTTGAATTTTCTTACTTTTTGGATTATGTATCTCATCCCAACAAAGAAGAATANTACTAACAAACCAAATTAGTACAAGTGACTCTGGAATACAATCTCTGAATTTTCTTACTTTTTGGATGACGTATCCCATACCGACAAAGAAGAATGTGGTTAGCGGTATGCTGGAATAAGTCAGAGGGCTATTCCAGTTTACTTTGAAGGTGGAATTGGGAAATGCTCCGGGTATTGTATGCTCTATTGGACTTGGAAATAGAGCATAATGGAACAATGAGAGCATTCTAGTTGGTTGCAGTCCTTGTATTGTAGGATATGCAATGAACCAGACATCGCGATTATAGTTGTCCATGTCCGACTTCATAACCTGAATCTGTAAAATGGGGTTTTTATAAAATCCAGGCTCTGTTAATAACAATGCAAACAGTGCAATACAGAAGAATGCAAAAATTGTTAAACCGATTTTTAAGATCTGTTTTTTATTAATTGCTGAATCAGGTTGTCTCTGGGATAGACCATTCAATAAAATTATTGCTGCAAATAAAACTGAAAATTCAACAGATAGTAATTTTGAAGTAAATGCGCATCCAAATGCAACTCCGCTACAAATTAAATATTTTATTCTAAGGCGACCTGTTTTAAAAGAATACAGTAACAGCAATAGAGCCAACATGCTAAAGAAAACATAGTGGACCTCTGTCATTATGGTTCTACTGTACCACATCCAAAGGTTGTAAAACATGAAAAAAAGTGAAAAAATTATGCCCGTGGTTCTGTTAAAGAGAATCTTTCCAATCAAAAATGTAACAACTACGCCAAGCGCCCCAAATACTGGGGACAGTGCACGACCTGCAGCCATCTGTGAAATAGTTGGGGCGCTGTGAAAATTATAGCAAGTAAACCAATAACAAGACCAGTCGTAATAGTCTCCCGTATCCTGGTGTTCAAGACTCATGGGAAGTCCAATCAGAACCATGCGCAGCGGACTGTATGTAGCACCATGCGCTGGTATGTGGTATAATGAACCACAATTGTCAATTGATGCAAGACACGAGTTTCCAAGGTCACCATTTTCAATCAGGTGAATGTAATTTCCTGCCCATCCTAGGTAGTTTATCTCATCTCCATGTCTTGGCTGTCCTTCCAAGTTGTAAGAATACATCAACATGGATGCAAGAAACAATACAACGGGAATTGTATAGCTTGATTTTTTTCTCACAAAATGAACCAAATTCATGTAACCTGATACCATTTTCTTGTCTTTTGCAGTTGATTGATATCTCTATCTAAATCCGTTGTCTAGTTTCTGCCTAAAAGATTATCAAACAAACTACTTTAGAACATTCTATGGAATCAAACCAAAAGACTTGGCAATTGACACGTGATCTAAAAGTATCTAGAATACTAAATGGCATGTGGCAAGTGGCAGGAGGTCATGGTGATATTGATCCCGAGTCTGCAATATCTGAAATGTTTTCGTACCATGACGCGGGCCTGACAACTTGGGACATGGCAGACATCTATGGTCCTGCAGAAGAATATTTTGGCAAGTTTAGGCAAAGACTGGAAAAACAAAGAGGTACCGATGAAACGAAAAAAGTTCAAGGATTTACAAAATTTGTCCCAAACCCAGGACCAATGACCAAATCCATAGTAGAACATCACATAAAAAAATCAATTCATAGAATGGGCGTTGAATCTATAGATTTACTCCAGTTTCACTGGTGGGATTATAATGATACAAGTTATCTTGATGCACTGTATCATCTGTCAAAGCTTTGCGATGAAGGAAAGATACGTCACATAGGACTGACAAATTTTGATACTAGTACAATTGAGATAATGCTGGAACAAGGATTCAAACTTGTATCTAATCAAGTACAATATTCTATACTAGACCAACGCCCTCAAGTCAAAATGGCTCCGTTTTGCAAGAAACATGAGATGAGTATTCTTGCGTATGGAACACTTTGTGGAGGGTTCCTGTCTGAAAAATATCTAGGCAAGCCTGAACCGTCAAGGTCAGACATGGATACGTACAGTCTGCAAAAATACAAGAATATGATTGACGCATGGGGAGGGTGGAAGCTGTTTCAAGAACTCTTGTCCACATTAAATGAAATTGCAACAAAACACAACTCCAGCATTGCAAATGTTGCTACACGGTATATCCTTGACAAGCCTGCTGTTGCGGGAGTGATAATAGGTGCCAGGCTTGGTATCTCTGAAAATAAATCTGATAATCTCAAAGTGTTTTCATTACATCTTGACAAAGAAGATGACGAAAAAATAAAAACAGTCACATCAAAAGCAAATGATCTTTTTAGTGTAATCGGTGACTGTGGTGATGAATATAGGTAACACTATAACATTTTCTTAATATTGCCAATGTATCCCACATGAATTGTGAAAGCTCTAGTCTATGAAGAATACGCACCTGATGACGATTACAAAAAAATTCTCAAAGTAAAAGATGTACCAGAACCCAAACCAAAATCAAATGAAGTGGTCTTCAAGGTTATAGTTGCAGGATTAAACCATGACGATATCTGGGGAATGCGCGGAAAGCCAATCCAAATACCAATGCCACATATTTCAGGAACTGATGCTGCAGGGGAAGTTGTTGCAGTAGGCGAGGATGTAACTGGCATCAAAGTTGGGGATCGTGTTGTTTCACACGGTAATCTGTCTTGTCGAGTGTGCATTGCATGTACTGAAGGACGTGAATATGACTGCCGATACAGGAAAGTTTGGGGTTTTCAGACAGGTCCATTGTGGGGTGGCTATTGCGAATATACTCATCTTCCTGAGGTAAACGTAGTTAAAATTCCCGAAAACGTGTCATATGAAGATGCAGCAGCTGCTTCGATGACGATGACAACATCTTGGCACATGCTTGTGGGACGGGCAAAAATCAAGCCTGGCCAAACCGTACTTGTCATGGGTGGAGGTTCTGGTATGGGGACATTTGGGATTCAGATTGCCNATCAAAGTTGGAGATCGTGTTGTCTCACACGGCAATCTTTCCTGTAGGGTCTGTATTGCATGCACCGAGGGACGTGAATATGACTGTCGATATAGAAAAGTCTGGGGATTTCAGACAGGTCCTTTGTGGGGTGGCTATTGCGAATACACTCACCTTCCTGAGGTAAACGTAGTCAAAATTCCGGAGAACGTATCCTATGAAGATGCAGCAGCCGCTTCGATGACAATGACAACATCTTGGCACATGCTTGTGGGGCGGGCAAAAATAAGACCTGGCCAAACTGTACTTGTCATGGGTGGAGGCTCTGGCATGGGAACATTTGGAATCCAGATTGCCAAGCTTTATGGTTGTGATGTAATTGCAACTGCAAGCGAAAATAAATTGGAAGAATGCATAAAACTTGGAGCAGACTTTGCAGTAGACCACAGAAAAGAGGACTGGAACAAACAAGTCTTTGATATCTCAAAGAATCTGGCAAAAAAGAAACAATCAAGTCCTGGCATCGATGTAATCTTTGAGCATATTGGTGGGTCTCACTGGAACAAAGAACTTGCATTGCTAAAGTATGGTGCAACTCTTGTTACAACTGGCGCAACAACTGGGTATGAAGTAAATTCTGATCTAAGGCATATATTTTTCAAGGGAGCAAACATCTTGGGTTCCACTCAAGGAACACGCTCTGAGCTTGAATCTGGAATCTTCTGGATGTCCAAGGGGAAGATAAAATCAATCATTGATTCAGTCTATACGTTTGAGAATGCAGTAGAGGCTCACACTAAAATGCTAAAGGGAAATTTGTTTGGGAAAATCTTGATGAAACCAGAGTGATTTAAAAATTAATTACCATATGTTTTTAGACTATGGTCTTTTACGTATGGCATTGACATCAAAACTGACTAGTAGTTTTGTAATCCTTTTGGTTCTTAGTTTGACTTTACCGTTAATGCATCTTGGATATGCGCAAACCCCAAGTTCTGTAAACTTCTCTTCCAAGGGTACAGTTGCCGAAAGCAGTAACTTTCATGGCGTGGTAATGTGGACTATAGTGCATGGAGACAAGGGTACAATACTCCTCCAGTCTCCTGTGGGAAGGGGGTTGGTTCATGTTTCCATATCTCCAAGTACTACATGTGATTCAACTGTACCAATCTGTCTCTTGTCCACTGTTATTGATACTACAGACAATGATGTCTTCAAAGTCGGTGATACTGCTAGATACTCGATTGATCTTAATGCAAAACAAGAAACCGTATCATTGCTCACAGGTGTCTTGGCCGGATTTGATGTGGCAGTTAATCTTTCTAAAACATGGAATAAAACTCCAGCAATATCCTCCACTACGACTACATCTACAAACTCTACAACTATAGCAAATCCCGCATCAGTCTACTGTGTAAACCATGGTGGAAAATTGGATATTCGAACAACATCATCGGGTCAAACTGGCATCTGTGTATTTTCTAATGGTTACGAGTGTGATGAATGGAATTATTTCAAGGGAGAGTGTTCACCTGTTACAATGTCTGGTGGTGTCAACTCTACCATGTCTTCTAACATAAATTCAACTGCAATAACAAATTCTACAGCTCCGAAAAACTTTACTCTAAACCTAAATGAATCTGTAGGTATCACTGCAAAAGGCTAGAACATTTCTGATTTATTGACTAGTGTCCAGTACTTTATTCTACGAACGATTCTTCTTGCTTTTATGATTCTTGTTTAAAAGTGACACCAGAAATGTACTATTGTCAACTGACGAGTCATCCTGTTTTGCTTTTTTTATTGCTCTAGCAAACTGTTGAAAGGCATCGACTTTCACTGTTATTGTCTTGTATTCTTTTCGTGGCATGATTAGACTCGTCCGGTACCATTGATAAATTGTTGGTAGAGTTTTTTCATGAAATTGTTGTAATACTTTCCAAAATATGAAAAAACAATTCTATGATTGCTTTAAACAGAAACTATCTTTGGCCGTCCTTGAGATTATTTTACAATCCTTCTTGAAAGCATGATTACTGGAATGAATGCAACAAGAAATGCAATTAATGCAATCGGAAATTCAGGCACTGCAGTTGTTCCATAAATTGATATTTTATCAGTATGTGCAGGAAATGAGATTGAAAGTATTCTGTATGCCCCAGTCTTGGTTTCATTAAACTCTGAAATCATTCCATTACTTGTAACAATGAATGTGTCATCTGTACCGTCTCGTTTCTTTGAATCTACCATGTCTCTTGGAATGGTAACCGATACTGTTCCAGGGTTGTCACTTTTCAAATTGATATTCAAAGAAAATGTTCCTGGGTTGACGCCTATGCCTAATATCTGACCTCCTGTGATGTCATAGGCTATTGTTGAAGTAGTATTGAAGACAGGAATCATGCCTTGGGAATGTTGTAGAACTGGAGGTGGTGGGGGTATGGGCGTTGGATTTGCGGTCTGTTGTGTGGTTACAAAAACTTCGCTTGATGGTTGGCTGGTCCCGACATTGTTTATTGATGATACTCGATAATAGTAAGTTGTACCAGACTCAAGTCCAGACTTGATAAATGACATTTGAACTCCGGTATTTGAAATGACTGTATTCCATGCACCTTGTACTCCTACCTTTGATTCTATCTTGAATCCTGTAATTGGAAGTTTACCATTATTTGATGGTGCAATCCATGAAATCTTTGCAGTACTTGCTGAGATTAGTGTGGCGTTTATGCCTGTTGGTGGATCTGGTAATGCTTGATTCTGTTGTGGTGTTGGGGGTTGTGACGGTGTCTGACCAGAGTTTGGTGCAGATGATGTACGCGTAGGCATTACAGAAACAGTTGGTGAGGGATTAGTCTGTGACCCTCCTGATAATACCGCAGTTACTGAAAAACTGTATGTCTTGTTTGTTATAAGATTTGGAACTGTATAACTTGTTACATCACTTGAAGTGTCATCAATTGAAATAAAATTGCCATTTATCACTTGATCAACTGTATACCCGGTTATCATCTGTCCATATGTCTGAGATGGCTGGACCCATGATATCTTTACACTAGTTGGTGATATGGCAACAGCAGAGACTATGGTTGGAGTTTTTGTATCTTCAGGTTGTGCAGTTGAAACATTTGATGGATTCCCAGGTCCANATTCAGGCACTGCGGTTGTTCCATAAATTGATATTTTATCGGTATTTGCAGGAAATGATATAGAAAGCATTCTGTATGACCCGGTCTTGGTTTCATTAAATTCAGAAATCATTCCATTACTTGTAACTATGAATGTGTCATCTGTACCATCACGTTTCTTTGCATCAACCATGTCTCTTGGAATAGTGACAGATATTGTTCCAGGATTGTCATTTTTCAAATTGATGTTCAAAGAAAATGTTCCTGGGTTGACACCTATGCCTAATATCCGACCTCCTGTGATCTCATAAGCTATTGTTGAAGTAGTATTGAAAACAGGAATCATGCCTTGAGAATGTTGTATAACTGGCGGTGGTGGGGGTATAGGTGTTGGATTTGTAATCTGTTGCGTGGTTACAAGAACTTCGTTAGATGGTTGGCTGGTTCCTACGTTGTTTATTGATGATACTCGATAATAGTAGGTTGTACCAGATTCCAGTCCAGACTTGATAAATGACATCTGAACTCCTGTATTTGAAGCGACGGTACTCCATGTACCTGATACTCCTGTCTTTGACTCTATCTTGAATCCTGTAATTGGAAGTTTACCATTGTTTGATGGTGCTATCCAAGAAATCTTTACAGTACTTGACGAGATTAGTGTGGCGTTTGTGCCTGATGGTGGATCCGGTAATGCCTGATTTTGTTGTGGTGTTGGGGGTTGTGATGGTGTCTGACCAGAGTTTGGTGCAGATGATGTACGCGTAGGCATTACAGAAACAGTTGGTGAAGGATTAGTCTGCGATCCTCCTGATAACATTGCGGTTACTGAAAAAGTGTATGTCTTGTTTGTTGTAAGATTTGGAATTGTATAGCTTGTGACTCCACTTGACGTGGTATCAATTGGAAGAAAATTACCGCTTATCACTTGATCAACTGTGTATCCGCTTACCATCTGTCCATATGTCTGAGATGGCTGGATCCATGATATCATTACACTAGTTGGTGATATGGCAACAGCAGAGACTATGGTTGGAGTTTTTGTATCTTGAGGTTGTGTAGTTACAGCATTTGATGGATTTCCTGCACCAATTGAATTGATGGCAGTTATACGATATGTGTAACTTTTACCTGTGGAAAGACCGCTATGAATGTACGAAGTTTGTGTGTTACCTGTGTTTGCAACAAGTACAGTATACGTGGATGTTCCATTTGCATATTCTATCTTGTATCCATTGATTGCAGAACCTCCATCACTTGATGGAGGCATCCATGACAGGTTGATGCTTGTAGATGATAAAGGCGTAGCATTTAGAGTTGGTGAACCTGGAACTGTAATGACCTGTGTCGGTACTGCTGATGCAGTGCTTGATGCATTACCTGTGCCAATGGAATTTATCGCAAAAACTCTGTAAGTATAGGTGTGGCCGGTTTGCAGTCCTGTGTGAGAGTAGGTGGTGAGTGTACTGCCAGAGTTTGCTATTATGTTTGTAAAAACCCCCGAATCTAACATGTAGTCTATTTTGTATCCTGTTACAGACGGTCCGCCATTGGATGTTGGTGTATTCCATGACAGATTTATCTGCGTTGAAGAATATATTGATGCGACAAGATTTTGTGGAGGATTTGGAGCAATGTTCTTTGGTGGGGCAGAACTGCTTGTGGGAGTAGCAAGTTGTTCCGGTGTAGCATTTCCGGTACCGATTACATTTATTGCATAAACTCTGTAAATGTATGTCTT